>DASZCK010000088.1:0-31833 GCA_035943195.1 Steroidobacteraceae bacterium | reverse complement strand
TGCTCGGCCTATCCGGCCTGCGCTGCGCGAGCGCCGCAGGGTCGACTGCGCTCAGCATGGTACCCCTGACCGGTGGGCTGTCCGTCGTGACGGGCGGCGGCGGCAATGTGACCGTGTTCGAATCACCCGAGGGCGTGCTCTTGGTGGACGGCGGCTCCCCGGAGCGCTCGGCGGACGTATTGAAACTGGTGCAGGCGCGCACCGGGGCGAAGCGCATCCACACGCTTTTCAATACCCATTGGCACTGGGACCAGACCGGCTCCAACCGGACCCTGGGACCGGCCGGCACCCGCATCATTGCCCACGAAAACACCCGGCTGTGGCTGGGCACGGAAATTTTCTGCAAATGGCAGAATCGGACCTATAAGCCGCTGCCGCGCGACGCCCGGCCCAACCAGACCTTCTACAGCACGGGGACCCTGTCCTTCGGTGGCGAGCACATCGACTATGGCTACCTGCCGCAGGCGCATACCGATGGGGATCTGTATGTCTTCTTTCGCAAGGCGAATGTCCTGGTCGCCGGAGACGTGGTGTCGGTGGGCTCGTATCCCATCATCGACTACACCACCAATGGCTGGATCGGTGGCCTGGCCGACGGCACCAAGGCGCTGATCGGGCTAGCCGATGCCAACACCCGGGTGGTGCCAGGCACGGGCCCGGTCCAGACCCGGGCGGACCTGATGGCAGAGCACGACATGCTGACGACACTGAAGCTGCGCCTGTCGCGGCTGCTGGCACAGGGCATGAGCGTCAAGGACATGCTGGGGGCTACCCCAACCCGTGAATTCGATGCCGACTGGGGTGATCCCACGCTCTTCATCGCGAACGCCTGGCCGGGCATGGTGGCGCGCGCCCGCGAGCTTGGCGTCAATATCGTTTGACCGGCCCGTTGTCGGCGGTGGGCTGGGCCGCGTCGGCCATCAACTGGCGCAGCAGCGCCGCAGTTTCCGGATGGGCCTCGGAGCTGGCGCGCCCGGAAGCGCTGGCGCTCCCCAGGGCCACATCCGCCGCCGTGCGTCCGCGCGCATCCCGGGCCGTCAGGTTGGCATGCCGATCGGCAAGCGTTCGCACCAGATCGTTCCAGCCCCAACTCGCCGCGCCGTGCAGCGCTGTCTGGCCCGTATGGTCGGATTCATTGACGTTGGCGCCGCCATTCAACAACGCCTGCACCGCCGAGATCGCCTGGGTCTGGGTCTTGTAGCGACCCCGAGTGTCGAGCGCGGAGGAACCGATGCCGGCCGCCGCCAGCAAGGGACTGATGCCCGTGGCCGTCGGGATCTCGACGTTGGCGCCATGGGCCAGTAGCAGCTGGATGGCAGGCAGGTCGCCACCTTTGGCGGCGCGCAGCAGCGGGGTTGCCCCCACCGTCAGCAGCGAATCCGCGCCGCGATCGTCGCGCAGCGAGCGGTAGGGAGGAAACAGTTTCAGCTGCAGATTCGGGTTTGCGCCATCCTCGAGCAGCAGCTTGATCAGCTGCAGGCTCGTGGTCCGGTCCAGCGACGGGCGGTCGGCGCGGCCACCCACCGGCAGCGTGTCCAGGTCCACGGCCGCGTACAGCGCCGAACGACCCCAGGTATCCCAGTGGTCCACATCCACACCGCGCTTGATGAGCAGGGCCGCGATGTCGAAATGGAAATTGAGCACCGCCTCCAACAGCGGACTCACGCCATCCGGATCACCCAGATTCGGGTCCGCGCCCGCCTTGATCAGCAATTGCGCGCATTCCAGGCAGCCCGCCCGCGCCGCGTACAGCAAGGGGGTGAAGCCACCGGAGGGGCGCGCCTGCATGCGTGGTTCGGCGGTCACCTGACGCGCCCAGTTGTTGACCAGCGAGCGCTGGTCCACCGCGGCGCCATGTTTGAGCAGCAGGCGCACCATGGCGGGCTGCTGCTGCGCCGCGGCCCACATCAGCGCGGTCTGATCGCGCCAGGTCTCGTGGGCGTTGACGTTGGCGCCGTGGCTGAGCAGCAGCTGCGCGGCCTCGACATTGCTGGTGCGTGCCAGGACCATGAGGCTGGTCTGGCCATCGGCATTCGCCGATTCGACGTCGGCGCCGGCCGTCAGCAGTGCCCGCAGCAGCTTCACATCGCCGCGGGTGGCGGCTTCGGACATAGGCGTGGAACCGTAGTCGTTGCGCGCATTGGGATTCGCGCCCGCGGCCAGGAGCTTCGTGGTCAGCGTCTCGTCCCCGTGATACACCGCCCAATGCAGAGCGCTGGTGCCATCGGCGGTGTGCTGATTGACGTCGGGCCGCGGCTGCGCCGCGAGCAGGGTTTGTACTCGGGCGGTGTCGTTGGCGCGCGCCGCCAGCACCAGGGGCGCGTCGTTCTCCACCGGCTCCACAATGGGCGACGCGGCGTGCGCCAGCGCGGCGGCGAGCCCCAGCAGCAGCATCGCCAGCACTCCCGAATGTTTAGAGTTCTGCAATGGCACCGGTGCTGTCGCCTACTTTGTCGATGGGAACGCCCGCGCGTTGCAAGACCGTCAGCAGCACATTGGCGAGCGGCGTGCGTTTCTCGAAATTGACGTGCTGACCGCCCTTGATGCGGCCGCAGCCTTTGCCCAGCAGCGCCGTGGGCAGCGGGTATTGATTGTGGGCGTTGCTGTTACTCATGTTGCTGCCATAGAGCAGGATCGAGTGATCCAGCATGCTGCCATCGCCGTCAGGCATGCTGGCGAGCTTACCCACGAAGCGTGCGAAGACCTGGCTGTGATAACGCTGGATCTTTGACAGCCGCGCCTTCTTCGCCTCATCGTTCCCATGGTGGGAGAGCGCGTGAAAGGCATCGGGCACGCCGATGTTGTTGTAGGTCTGATCGCTGACCTCAGCCGCGATCATGAAGCTCTGGATGCGGGTCAGATTGCCCTGGTAGGCCAGCGCCATGAGATCAAACATCAGGTTCAGATGTTCGTCGAAGTTCTCGGACGTGGCGCCCGGCACTTCCGGCAGGTGCAGCTTGGCGATATCGCCCTGCTCGGCGTTACGCGTGCGCCGTTCGATTTCGTGCACGCTTTCGAGATAATCGCTGAGCGCCGCGCGATCCTGGGGACCCAGGGTGCGACTGAGTGAATCCGTCTCCGCCGCAATCATGTCCAGGATGCTGGTGGTCTGCTGGTTCAGGAAGCGTCGCTCCTCGGGCGAGTCACCGGACCCGAACAGACGCAGGAACAGCTGTCGCGGATTGCTCTCAATCGGCAGCGGTGTCGAGGGAGTCGAGAACGACAGCGTGCCCGAGTAGCTGCAGCCAAAGCCGCGTTCGCAGGCACTGCCCACGCCGTGTCCCTGTGCCGTCGCCACTTCCAGCGATGGGTAGGGAGTGTCCTGGCCGATATGCTGGGCAGCGATCTGGTCCGCCGTCGCAGCCATGTTGGGCGCGAGCGACTCCTGCGGGTGCACGCACGACAGCCAGGTCGCCGGCACCAGCGCATGCACGGCGCGGCTCTCGGCCGGCTTGTTGCCGATATTGCTGATCACCGTGAGATGGTCGTGATAGGGCATGAGCGGGTCGAGGATCATTCCGGGTGTGAAATCCCGGCCGGTGGTCGGCGGCGTCCATCGTTCCATGACGGCGCCATGGGGAAAGTAGATGAAGCCCAACCGCGTCTTGGGGGCGGCGGCGGTATTGGCCAGCGCCGTGGCTGCTGGAATCATCGCATCCAAGAGCGGCAGGGCCAGGGCAACGCCTGCGCCGCGCAGAACGGTGCGACGCGACAGATGCTTGCGGGTGATGAAGGTCATGGTGTACTCCCGGAGGCCGGAGCGTTGAGCGAAGCCTGTTTCAGATCGACTTTGACCGGTGGCAGTTCGCGCATTTCGAAGGCATCACTTTCCACGATGCCGGCGACGATATCCTCGAAGCGGTCATGGTCGGCAGCGGCGCGACGCACGATGGCCCGCACCGTGGGCATGTCCTGGTAGGTCACTCCCCTGCCGAGCGCAAAGGTCATGAGCTTCTCGGTGAGGGTCTGGACGAACTGGTCGGGACGGCTGAGCAGCGCCTTGCGCAACTGGGCGGGCCCCGCCACATGGGTGCCGTCGGCCAGCTGGCCGCTGGAATCAATGGCAGTGCCGGCGTCGCGGTCCTGGTCGCGCCAGCCACCGATGACGTCGAAGTTCTCGAGCGCGAAGCCCAGCGGGTCGAGGATGCCGTGACAGGCATTGCAGGAGGGATTCTGTCGATGATGCTCGAGTCGCACCCGTACCGTTTGGGCCTCCTTGCCCGGTTCGGTTTCCTTCAGCGCACCCACGCCCGGTGGCGGCGAGGTGGGCGGGGTGCCGGTGATGTTGTCGAGTATCCACGCGCCCCGCAGCACCGGCGCCGTGCGATTGCCGTACGAGGTCACCATGAGCACCGCGCCCTTGCCCAGGAGGCCCCAGCGATTCGGATCGGATAAGTGCACCTCGCGGAACTGATCACCACGGATGTCGGGAATGCCGTATTGGCGCGCCAGGGTTTCATTGACGAAAGTAGTATCCGAGCTCAAGAGCTCCAGCACGCTGCGGTCCGAGCGCAACACGCTATCCAGGAACAGACGCATCTCCTCGCGGAAGGCCGCACGCAGATCGGGCGTGAAGTCCGGGTACAGCACCGGATCGGGCTCCAGTGTGTCGAGCTTCGGGATCTCCAGCCACTGGAAGGCAAAGTTATTGACCAGGGAGGCGGAGCGCGGATCCTTCAGCATGCGGTGGATCTGGGCATCGAGCACTTTGGGCTCATGCAAGGTTCGGGCACTTGCCAGGTCCAGCAGCGGCTGATCCGGGCCCTCGCTCCATAGAAAGAAGGAAAGACGCGACGCCAGTTCCAGGTCGCTTAAGCGATAGATCGTACCCGGTGGGCTCCCCGGCGGCGCGGGCTCGGCCCGGTACAGGAATTTGGTGCTCGACAGAATCGAGGTGAGCCCACTCTCGATGCCGGTGTCGAAGTCGCCGGCCTGTCGACCCATGGCATAGAAGCTCATGAGGGGTTGCAGGTCCGCCTCAGTGACCGGCCGGCGGAAGGCTTGGGTGGCAAGGTTGGCGAGGATACGGTGCGCGCAGGGCTCTTCATCCGCGGCGCTGACCGGATGGCACAGGAAAATCCGCCGTCGGCTTTCGGTGTCACCGACGCCGGTGACATTGAAGGGACCGGAGACATCAAAGCCGGGAATGGTCGGGTAGCGTTCCATTTCAGGAAGCTCGGCGATGGGCTCGAGCGGGGAGTCGGACTCGGCGAATGAGCGCTCGACGAACGCCACGCCCACGCGGTGTGGGCCGGCCTTGATGCGCACGCGGATATGATTGAAACGCGCCTGCAGTTCATCGGCCGCGGCGGCCTGCTGCACATCCACCGCCTGCAGGTCCTTGGGTCCGCCCACCGTGCCTTCGAACACGCGCACATCATCGATGGTCAGGATGACAGTGTGGGGCGCGTCGATCTTGGTCACATAGCCTGCGCCTCCGAAATAGAAGTCGCGGATATTGAAATCGTACTCACCGTCTGCGGGAAAATAATGTGTGACCAGCATGCCGCCGCGGGTGCCCAGCGGCAGGCCGGACTGGTGCTCGAACTGCGGACCCGCGCTCGCGCGATACGCGCGGCTGCTGGGTTTGCCCGATGCCCGGCCAATGGCCTGGCGGCTGATATTACGGGCAGCCGTGATGAACTCATCGAGGAACGTGGGCGAGGTGCGCAGCACTGCCGCGACGTTGTCGAAGCCATCGCTTGCGATATCGGTGGGTAGCGCTGTTCCGGCATCGATATCCAACCCCAGGATGCGCTTGATTTCCCGGCCATACTCGGTGCGGTTCAGGCGATGCAGTGCGACGTTGCCCGGATCGGCGCTGGCGAGGTGGTCCAGTGAGTGTTCCATGAAGCCGACGAAGGCATCGATGGAGTGCTGATCCGGCTGCGCCTGTCCGGGAGGCGGCATGAGACGGCCGCGCAGCTTGCCTACGACCTTCTCCCAGGTCTCGGCGTTGGCTGCGATGTCGTCGGCGGAAATGGTGTCGAAGGCGAAGCCGCCTGCCCAGTCCTCACTGTTGTGGCATTTGGAACAACGCCCCAGCAGCGCAAAATTGCCATTGGCATGAGTCGCCGCCTCGGAGACCGGCTCGGCGACGGCGGTGCCGCAGCCGACGCCCAACACCAGCAGGGCCGCGCACAGGACACGGGGGGGAAGTGCCATGGATGCTAGAATATCATCCCTGGAAGTGCATGATCCAAGGGCATAAATCCCTTGCCCGAAGCGCAGCAATACTCACGGAGGTCTTGGGTGACAACAATCGCGGTGACCGGTGCTACCGGCAAGCTCGGGCGCGCCACGCTTCAATTCCTGCTGACCCGCGGCGCGGCCGCGGAGAGCATCCGGCCGATAGTGCGCGACCTCGCCAAGGCTCATGACCTGGTCGACCGCAAGTTCGACGTGGCTTATGGCAACTACACCGATCCCGCCCTGCTCGAGGCCGCCTTCAGTGGTGTCGACAAGCTGTTGTTCATTTCCACCAGTGCCCTGGGCGAGGAGCGCATGCTCCATCACCGCAATGTGGTGAACGCCGCCAAGGGCGCGGGCGTCAAGCACATCATCTACACCAGCGTGGTGAAGCCGCAGGCGGTGGCCTGCTTTGCCGCCTCTCCCGGCCACTTTCATACCGAGACACTGATTCGTGACTCGGGCATCCCGTACACGTTCTTTCGCAACAACCTGTATCTGGACATCGTGCCCTTCGTGTTTGGCGGCGCGCTGGCGACCGGCACGCTGGTGCATTCCGGCGGCAACGGTCGCATCGGTTTTGCCGCGCGCGAGGACATCGCCGAGGCGCTGGCCATCGTGCTCACCACCGAGGGACATCGCAATCAGGCCTACCCCATTACCGTCAGTCGCGAATGCTATGGCTTGCCGGAGGTCGCCTCGGAGCTCGGCCAGGCCAGCGGCAAGACCATTCAATACAAGCCGGTGAGTCCCGATGAGTTTCGCCAGGCGCTGGAGCAGGCGTCACTGCCGCCACCGGCCGTGGCGATGTCGGTCGGGCTGGGCGATGCCGTGCGCGCCGGCGAATTTGATCTGAGCCATCCGGCCTTGGAGACGCTCCTCGGCCGCCCGCCCATCAGTCTCAAAGACTTTTTGGCCAAGACCCTGAAGCCATAGATTCCTGCAGCAAATTGATGCTGGCTTTCACGCTGTTGACGTGCTCGCACATCAGGAATTCGGCGCGCACGCACTGACCCGCCTCCAGCGCGTCATGGATGGCGTGGTGTTGCATGTGGGCGAAATAGAGCGCATCGAACATGGCCTGCAGATCCGTCGCATCAAAGGCGATGGCACCGGCGCTGGCGAAGGGGATGCAGTCATTGCTGGCGAGCGCCCCGGCGATGATGGGGCTGTCAGCCGCGGCCAGCAGCGCCGAGTGAAACCGGTCATTCATGGCGCCGAAGGCCGCCTCGTCGCTATCCACGAGATGTCGTTTGCGGAAGATGCGGTCGCCCTCCTCCAGGCACTCCTGAAGCTCGCGCAGCAGCCCCGGGGAGGCGCCGCGCTCGGCCACACGGCGCACGGCAAAGCCCTCCAGCACACCGCGCAGGTCGATGGCATCGAGGATGTCGGTGCGGGTGAAGGTTCGCACCAGGTACCCGCGGCGGCCGGCCTCCACCAGCAGGCCTTCGCGCGCCAGCGCCGGCAGCGCCTGGCGCACCGGGGTGCGGGACATCCCCAGGGTCTGTGCCAGCATGACTTCAGTGACCCGCTGCCCGGGCCTCAGGCGCCCCCGCAGGATCATTTCCCGGACGCTCAAGGTCGCCCGCGCCAACTGGGTATCCATGACTCTCCTCGGAGGTCCGCGAGGGGCCGATCCTGCGGCATTGGATCCCAAAAGGTCAATCTCGGGCCCTTTGGGCCCCAAAAATCGCCCTCCAGGGGTCCCAAAATGACATATTCGGGTCCAGAGCCACGGTCGTCTTGACAGCATTGGATCCCAAGACCCAAGATCGCGGCCCCAACGGCTGCACACGAATTTGCCCCCAAGGAAAGGACAATGACCATCAAGAGCCTCGAAGACCTGTTCCAATCGGTGAAATCACCGGTGGATCTGCTGCGCAACTCCCAGTCCGGCCCGAACGTCTATCCGGTCGTTCCGCCCGAATACACCAACTGGCGGGATGAGCAGCGCGCCTGGCAGGAAACCTGCGTGCTCTTCAATCAGTCCTACCACATGACCGACATGTATGTGGAGGGTCCCGATGCGCTGAAACTGCTGAGCGACCTGGGTATCAACAGCTTCAAGGGTTTCGAGCCGAACAAGGCCAAGCAGTACGTTCCCTGTAACTACGACGGCTACGTGATCGGTGACGTCGTGCTCACCTATCTCAGCCGCGACCGTCTGAACCTGATCGGCCGTCCCTCGGTTCACAACTGGGTCCAGTTCCACGCCGAGACTGGTGGCTACGATGTGTCCTGCGAGCGCGACGAGCGCACGGTGGCACGTCCGGGACCGGTCATCCGCCGCACCTATCGCTTCCAGATCCAGGGCCCGAACGCCATGAAGACCATGCACAAGGTCTTGGGCAAGGCGCCCCCGGAACTGAAGTTCTTCAACATGACCCAGATCACCATCGCCGGCCACCGCGTCAATGCGCTGCGCCATGGCATGGCCGGCCAGCCCGGCTTCGAGCTGTTCGGACCCTGGGAACACGGTGAGGAAGTCCGCCAGGCCCTGATCGAGGCCGGCAAGGAATTCGGCATGCACCTGGTCGGTGCCCGCGCCTACTCGTCCAACACCCTGGAGTCCGGCTGGGTACCCTCCCCGATGCCGGCCGTGTACTCGGGCGAGCGGATGAAGGCCTACCGCAAGTGGCTGCCCGCCGAGAGCTACGAGGCCAAGGCTTCGCTGGGCGGCAGCTTCGTGTCCAAGAACATCGAGGACTACTACCTCACCCCGTTCGACATCGGCTACGGCAATTTCGTGAAGTTCGACCATGACTTCATCGGCCGTGAGGCCCTGGAGAAGCTGGCGACCCAGCCGCCGCGTCGTACCAAGGTCACGCTGGCCCTGAATGACGATGACGTCGCCAAGGTCATCGCGTCCATGTACGGCAACAAGGGCAAGGATCGCTACAAGTACTTCGACTACCCCTCCTCGGTGTACTCGACGCTGCCGTACGACGCGGTCACTTTCGAAGGTCACCCGGTCGGTATCTCCACCTGGATCGGTTACAGCTCCAATGAGCGCAAGCACCTGACCCTGGCAATGCTCGACACCGAGCACGCCAAGCACGGCCACGAAGTGAAGCTGCTGTGGGGCGAGGAGAACGGCGGCACCAAGAAGCCCACCGTCGAGCGCCACGTGCAGTGCGAAATCCGCGCCATCGTCAGCCCCGTCCCCTACTCCGAGGTGGCGCGAATTTCCTACGCCCCGCCGGGGTGGCGCACGAAGTAAGCCGTACCGCCCGCAGTGTTGAACCTGGCCCGCTGATCGCAAGGTTGGCGGGCCTTTTCTTTGGCCGTTGTTTCACCGATGCTTGATCGATGCTAGTCCTGGAGCACGTTTCCAAGGCCTTTGACGGTAAGCCGGTGCTGACCGACGTGAGCCTTGCGGTCCCCCAGGGTGCCACGCGGGCTCTCATCGGCTCCAGCGGTTCGGGCAAGACCACGCTGCTGCGCATTACCCTGCGGCTCATCGAGCCGGATCAGGGCGCGGTGCGGATCAATGACCAGCCCTTGTCCGCCTTCGGTCCCGAACAGTGGGCCGACCAGATCGGCTATGTTCCGCAGGAGGGCGGACTCTTTCCGCATCTTACCGGCGCCGAGAATGTCGCACTGGTGCCGAGGCTGCGGCGCTGGGCGCCACAGCGGCTCGCGCAGCGCGTCGCCGAACTCTTGCAGCTGGTGGCGCTCGAGCCTGCGGCGCTGCAGCGCTTTCCCCACGAACTGAGTGGCGGCCAGAAACAACGTGTGGCGCTCATGCGGGCCGCCATGATGGACCCGGCCGTAATGCTGCTCGATGAACCCATGGCGGCGCTGGACCCCTTGATTCGCAGCGGCCTGCAGCAGGACCTCAAGGCAATCTTTCAGCGGCTGGGTAAGACCGTGCTGATCGTGACCCATGACCTGGGCGAGGCGGTGTTTCTGGCGGAAGAGGTGACGCTGCTGCAGGCGGGCAAGGTGCTGCAGACGGGCAGCTATCGCGACCTGCTGCTCAAACCCGCAGATCCCTTCGTGACGTCCTTCATCAATGCCCAACGCACCTTGCCTGACGCAGCGGAGCTGCGATGAAGCGGTTTGCAGGACCTGCCCTGCTGCTGCTGCTGCTGTCGGCGCGGGCCATGGCAGCCGACAGTATCGTCGTCGGCTCAAAGATCTTCACCGAAGGCTATGTGCTGGGCGAGCTTGCCGCGCAGACTCTCGAGGCCTCGCGGCCCCCGGTGCCGGTGGTCCGCAAACTCGGCATGGGTAGCACCGGCATTCTCTTTCAGTCGCTCAACAGCGGCGCCATCGACGTCTACTCGGACTACACCGGGACGCTGGCCGAGGCCATTCTCAAGAACCCAAATCTGAAATCCGTGCCGGCAATCCGGGCAGCGCTTCTGAAGATGGGAATCGTGATCTCCGCACCGCTGGGATTCGACAACACATACGCGCTGGCAGTGCGCGAGGACTTCGCGCAGCGCAACGATCTGCATACCATCGCGGACCTGGCGCGCCTGCGTACCTCGTTGCGCACCGGCTTCAGCTATGAGTTCATGGATCGGCAGGACGGCTATCCGGGTCTCGCGCAGCGCTACCAGCTCGGCCTCAATCCCGCGCGCGTCAATCGCATGGAGCACAGCCTCACCTACCAGGCGATTGCGCAGGGCGCCGTTGATGTCATCGATGTTTACTCCACCGACGCCAAGATCCGTGAATTCAAGCTGCGGGTGCTGGTGGACAACCTTGGCTATTTCCCGAGCTACCAGGCCGTATGGGTGGCCCGGGTGGCCTTCGTGAACCGCTACCCGGCGCAGTGGCAGGCGCTGCGACAGTGGGAGAATCGCCTGAGCCAAGCGACCATGCAGGATCTGAATGGCCAGGTCGACCTCGCCCGGCGCCCGGTTCCCGAGGTCGTCAGCGGCTTTCGCGGCTCAAGCGTGCACACGGACAGCGTCGCAGCACAAATAGGCCGCCGGACGCTCGAGCATTTGTGGCTGGTGGGGGCCTCGCTTGCCTTCTCCTTGTTGGTCGGCGTGCCGCTGGGAATTCTGGCAGTTCGCTACCCCAAGCCTGGTCAGGGCATTCTCACCCTGAGCGCCATCACGCAAACAGTACCCTCGCTCGCGCTGCTGTGCTTTCTGATCCCGGTGTTCGGCGTCGGCGCAAAACCCGCGCTTGCCGCCCTGTGTCTCTACAGCCTGTTGCCCGTGGTGCTGAATACCTTCACCGGCCTGCGCAGCATCGATCCGCGGCATCTTGAGAATGCCCGCGCTTTCGGACTTACACCGCGCCAGATTCTGCTGCGCATCGAACTGCCGCTGGCCAGTCCCGCGCTGCTCACGGGTATCCGTACCGCGACCATTGTCAGCATCGGCACCGCGACCCTGGCGGCCCTGGTGGGGGCCGGCGGCTACGGTGTACCCATTGTGTCCGGGCTTTCGCTGAACGATGTGCCGACCATTCTGACGGGGGCGATTCCCGCCGCCTTGATGGCATGGATCGCACACCTGGCCTTCAATGCTCTGGGCAAGGTGGTCATTCCCGCGGGCCTGCGGGCCAGCTGAGCCCCGATCAGATCAGGCCAAACACGGCGAACTGCCGCTGCGGATCGGTCCACAGACGCTGCGTGTGCCAGCCGTGGCGACGCGCCAGTTCCGAGAAGGCCTTGATTTCGTACTTGCGCGAGCTCTCGGTGTGAATGGTTTCGCCATGGCGAAAGGCGAAGCCCTTGCCGGCCACGGCCACCACCTGGTCGTTCGGGCTCTCCAGGTGCATTTCAACCGCCGACTCCGCCTCATTCCAGCGCGCCACGTGACGAAATTGCGCGGCGGCGAACTGGCCGTCCAACTCGCGATTGATGCGCACCAGGATGTTGCGATTGAATTCAGCCGTGACACCCGCGCTGTCATCATAGGCAGGCAACAGCACCGCGCAATCCTTCTTCAGATCCACACCAATCAACGCCGCCCCCTGCGGGCCGACCTGCCGGCGCATGCGCAGCAGCAGCAGCCCTGCTTCCCGGGCGTTCAGATTGCCGATGGTCGATCCGGGAAAGAACGCCACCCGGCGTCGCTCGCCCAGAACTACGGCCGGCAGTGAAAAGTCGGCCGTGAAATCCGCCACGATGGGATTGACCGCAAGGTTCGTGAACCTTTGGCGGAAGCGCTCGGCGGTCTGGTCGAGAAATCCCGCCGCGATATCCACCGGCAGGTAGCAGCGCGGAGTGTCGAGGGCCGCAAGCACCAATTCGGTCTTGATGCCGGCGCCGGCGCCGTATTCCAACAGAGCAGCCGAAGGGCCGCAGAATTCTGCGATCTCGGCACTGTGCGCCTTGAGGATCGCGGTTTCGGTGCGCGTCGGATAGTATTCCGGCAGCGTCGTGATCTGCTCGAACAGTTCGCAGCCGCGCGGATCGTACAGCCAGCGGCTGGGCAGTGACTTCTGTGCAGCCGACAGTCCCTGCAGCACGTCCAGCCGAAACGCATCCAGTTGCTCATCGCGAATAACCGCTACATCCATGGGCTATGCATCCTCGGCAAGACGAAGCCCCGAGAACTGCCAGCGGGCATCGGGGCGGAAGAAGTTGCGGTAGCTCGCTCGGATGTGACCGGCGGGGGTCACGCACGAGCCACCGCGCAGCACCATCTGGCCGGACATGAACTTGCCATTGTATTCGCCCACTGCGCCGGTCGATGCGCGAAACCCCGGGTAGGCGGAAAATGCACTACGCGTCCATTCCCAGACGTCCCCGAACAGCTGCTGCGGACCTGACCCCACACCCGCGGCTGCCACGGCCCGCAGCATTCCGGAATCGGCGAAATTACCCTGGCAGGGTTCACGCTGTGCAGCCGCTTCCCATTCGGACTCGGTGGGCAGACGTTTGCCGGCCCAGGTACAAAACGCATCGGCCTCGAAGTAACTCACATGCGTCACCGGGGCATCCAACTCCAGGGGCTGTGCACCGTGCAGCGTCATGCTGAAATGCGCGCCACTGTCCTCCCACCAGTAAAGCGGCATGGTCCAGCCCTGCCGCTGCACCTCTCCCCAGCCGTCCGACAGCCACAGCAGGGGCTTGCTGTAGCCCCCATCCGCCATGAAATCCAGCCATTCACGGTTGGTGACGCAGCGGTTGGCCAGCCAGTAGGCGGGGAGGAGTTCCTGGTGTCGAGGGGTCTCGCAGTCAAAAGCGAACTGCAGGCCGCGATGCCCGATCTCAACCACGCCGCCCTCGAAGCGGGTGAAGGTCGACGGATAGTGCGGTACGACGCTGGGCAGCGTCCGGCGCAGGCCAGCGTAGGCCGGATGCAGGGGATTTTTTGCAAACAGATTGAGGATGTCGGTGAGCAGCAGCTCCTGGTGCTGCTGCTCGTGATGACACCCCAGCTCCACGAGCCCGCGTAGCTTTGCATCGTCCGTGTGCGCCAGCAGCTCCTGCAAGGCCGCATCGACGTGATCCCGGTAGCTGTTGACCTCCGCCAGTGTCGGCCGTGTCAGCAAGCCGCGCTCGGGCCGCGCATGGCGCGCGCCGAGCGATTCATAGTAGGAATTGAAGAGGTAGCCGTAGCGCGGATCGAACGGGCGGTAAGGGGAACCCTGAGCCGCGAGCACCATTTCCTCGAAGAACCACGTGGTATGCGCCAGGTGCCATTTTGCCGGACTCGCATCCGGCATCGACTGCACCGTGGCATCGGCATCGGACAAACCGGCGGCAAGCTCACGGGTTTGCTGCCGAACGGCACGTAACCGCTGAACAACGTCCTGTCCTGGGCCAGGCATATCAGAAGGCCGCGGTGCGCCCATCGCTTCAGTATCTCCACCTGGGTTTCACGGCAGACTAGCATAGGGGTGAGGCGGCCCATTAGCGGCGTTGTCCTACAGACCCGCGCAGGTGCTCAGGGCAAAAAGTCCGCCATGGCACCGCAGATCTCACGCCTCAAAGAGCTCAAACAGCTGCTGGCATTCATCGCCGAACTGTCCCTGCAGTTCTGGCCCCCTTACCGCGTCGAGCATGACGAGGACTCGACCCCCTAAGTCACGCACTGCACCATTGGCGGCGACGGCGGTTCTCTACCACCCCGGATTGCGGCGACCGGTCTATAATTCGGCGCCGGTTCACAGGGGGACTGAACTTGAAAAGCTTCGGACAGATTCTGATTCTTGCGACACTGCTCGGCCTCACCTCGCTGGCCGCGGCCGCCACGCCTCACGCCGCGCCGGACAGCTGGATCGGTGTGTGGGGCTACGTCGTTGCCCCGCCGGCACCGGGCCCGGCCCCGGCACCCTTCGTGCTGCCTGCGCCGCCGGTGACACCGCTGGGAACTCCACCGGCGCCGACCCCACCGTCGGCGCCGCGCGCCTTTGGGGCACCCCTGCTGGAAAATCCCGGCAATGTGCCGGTGGATGTCACCGCTGCCGATATCCGCAATACCACGGTGCGCCAGCTGGTACGCGTATCCGCCGATGGCTCGCGCCTGCGTCTGCGCTTTTCAAATGAGGACAGCCCGGACACCCTGACACTGGGACCAGTGCATGTCGGCCTGGCCGCCGCCGATGGCGCGATCGTCGCCGGGTCCGATCATGTCGTGACCTTCGATGGCCAATCCTCGATCGTGATCCCAGCCTCCTCGCCCGCGCTCAGTGATCCCATCGACCTGCCCACCAAGGCCCTCGACCGGCTGTACATCTCCATCCACGTGCCCGGCACGATGTCGCTGCGGGGCGGTGGTCGCAGTCTCTTCCAGTATGCCGCCGGCAGTGCCGGAGACTTCACCGCATCTGCCACCCTGCCCGGCGTGCGCCTGATGCGGGTACCGGTGCTGGTGACGCTGGTGGAGTCACAGCCCACGGCGCCGACCAACGTGCTGGTGACGCTGGGCGACTCGATTACCGAAGGCGCCGCATCGACGGCGAATGCCTTCCGTGGCTGGCCGGACCGATTGGCCGAGCGCCTTGCGGGCCATCATTGGGCAGTGGTGAATGTCGGTATCAGCGGCAATCGGCTGTTGCGCTACGGGGCAGGCCCGAGCGCACTGTCGCGCCTCGACCGGGACGTCCTGAGCATACCGGGCGTGAAGGCCATCATTCTGCTGGAAGGTATCAACGACATCGGCCGCGGTTTCGGTGCCGCGAATTCCACCGAGCCGGTGACGGCTGAAGCACTGGAAGCCGCCGACAAGCAGATCATCGCGCGCGCCCATGAGCATCACATCCGGGTCATCGGCGCCACGCTGACCCCCTACCAGGGCGCCTCCTATGCTTCGCCGGCCGGCGAAGCCGCGCGCGAGGCGCTCAACAACTGGATCAAGACCAGCGGTTCCTTCGATGGCGTCATCGATTTCGCGCCTGCCGTGGCGGATCCCACCAATCCTCTTGCCTTCGCCCATGCCTACAACGATCGGGATCACCTGCATCCCAACGATGCCGGGTACAAGGCCATGGCGGATTCGGTGGACTTGGCCGTCCTGGGCAAGTAGCTCAGTCGCGCAAATAGCGGGCGATGAACTCGCTGACGGCCTCATACCACGCAATCACGTTGCGTGGTTTGAGTATCCAGTGGTTCTCGTCCGGAAACACCAGCAGTTCGCTGGGAACTCCGTGGTACTGCAGGGCCTCAAACAGGTTGAGCGCCTCATTGATCGGGCAACGATAGTCGCGCTCGCCGTGGATGATCAGCACCGGGGTGCGCCACTGGTCGACATAACGGATGGGAGCGTAACGGTCAAAGCGCTCCCGATCCGTGTAGGGATTCTCACCGCCCATTTCCTGGTACCACCAGCCCGGATGGTCGGTCGTGCCCGTGAACTGCGCCATGGTGGCGATGCTGGCGTGCGTGATAAGGCATTTGAAGCGATCCGTCTGGGTTCCGATCCAGTTGGTCATGTAGCCACCGAAGGAACCGCCCATCGCCATGGTTCGCTGCGGATCGATATCACCGCGTACGCACAACGCATCGGTGACGGCCATCAGGTCCTTGAAACACTGATCGCCCCAGACATTGCCCCAGATTCCCTGGATGAAGTCCTGACCGAAGCCGGTTGAGCCGCGCGGGTTCGGCAGTGCCACGGCATAGCCTTGCGCGACCAGCAGCAGCGGATTCCACCGCCAGTGCCAGCCATCATGGTTGGCTCCGAGCGGTCCGCCATGAATCCACAGCAGCAAGGGCAGTCGGGCCTGGGTCGCCACCTTCGGCCGGATGAGAAATCCCTGGATGGGCGTGCCGTCCGTCGAAGGAAAGTCGAAGTCCTCACACTGTGCCCAGTCCTGCGCTGCCTCGAATCCCGAGAGTTTCGCCAAGGCCACGGGCGAGGCCGTGGCCTGCGGCGCCAGCACAAAGCACTCGGGTGCGGCAAGCATGGTCGAATGAATGCCGGTAAGGCGACCGTCGGCGAGCACTGAAAGATGCTCGTACACGCCGTGGGCGGCCGTGGCGGCGACTCGTTCAATGGCGCCGCTGCTGCTGTTCAGGCAAAAGATCGGGGCCCGGCCGCGCTCGTCCGCGCAGAAGTAAAGGTGCCGGCCCGTCGGACTCCAATGCGGCGCGCCGCCCCAGGCCGACCACGATTCTGCAAGCTGGCGCAGGTTCCCGCTGTGCACGTCGATCAGCACGATGCGCGGATGCAGGGCCTGCGCCGGGCTGCGAAGCGAGCGCAGCGCGGCAATCTGCGAACCATCCGGAGAAAACTCCGGCTCCTCGAACAGCACACTCGGCGCGGATGCGACGATGCGGCTGGCACCGGAGGCAAGCTCGATCAACAGCAACGCGGAATCCAGCTCGCGATCCTTTCCGAGACTGATCTGCGTCGCAACCGCGCGCGCGCCATCGGCGGATATATCCAGCCCGGGATCGATGGAAAACTCACTATGCGCGCCTGGGGTCAGATCGACGCATTGCCCACCATCGGCATCGCAGGCGATCAGATGGTTGCAGGGAAGGTCCGGATTCTGGTGCAGCCATTCGTCCCAGTGCCGCACCGGCTGGCTGCGAAAGCGCCGGGCGCTGGGTCCGCCCTTGCGTCGCTTGATGCTTTCGCGTTGCTGACTCTGATCCACGCCGGCCAGGACCGGAGCCACCAGCACCATGCGCGCCGCTTGCTTGGCACAACGGAAGGCGACGACGCCCAGCGGCAGATCGGTTAGCTGACGCGGCTCACCCCCCTCGCTTGGCAGCAGCCAGATCTGCTTGCGTTCCGTTGCGTCATCGTCATTTTTCAATTCATTGGGAGCGCGATTCGACAGAAACGCCAGCGCCCCGTCGTGCCGGAAGCACGGCGCCTGATCCTTGCAGTCCCCGCGCGTGAGCTGCACTGCGGCACCCCCGTCAGTGGGCACGCGCCACAGGTCGCTGACATATTTCGTCCCTTCCCGGTCGGGTCGCTGTACGGTGACCGCCAACCATGTGCCACAGGGCGAGGCGGCAACTTCGCTGACCCGGCTGAGCCTTGCATGTTGCTCAACGGTATAACGCATGGGAGTTCCCTTATCGTCGAACTTTGGCATTCTACACACAGGTTGGAGGGGCAATGGATCTGGGCATTCGCGGTCGCCAAGGCATCGTCAATGGCGGCAGCGCCGGAATGGGCAAGGCGGCGGCCCTGGCGCTGGCGCGCGCAGGCGTCGACTTGGTGTTATCGGCACGCGGTGAAGCGCGGCTGCGTGCGACGGCCGAGGAAATCGCCGCCGCCACCGGCGTGAAGGTCACCCCGGTGGTGGCGGACCACTCGCAGGCTGAGGGACTTGCACGCATCCTGGCGGCCTGCCCGGCACCGGATATCCTGGTGGGCACCTGCTCGCCGCCGCCCATGACGGCGGATTATCGCTCCATCGATGCGACACAGTGGCAGGCGAGTCTCGACACCGGATTGCTCAGTCCGGTGAACTTCATGAACGCGGTGCTCGATGGCATGGTGCAACGTCGCTGGGGCCGGATCGTGAACATCGCCACCATCGCCGCCAAGTATCCCCTGGAATTGCGCATTCTATCGGGCGCGCCGCGCGCGGCCCTCATCAACTATGCCGGCGCAGTCGCCCTGCGCGTGGCGCAACACGGCGTCACGATCAACAACGTTTTGCCCGGGATGTTCCACACCGCCTTCACCCAGCAAGAATTCGGAGCACGGGCGCTGGCCGCGGGCACTACCTACGAAGAGCAGGTGGCGCGCTTTACCGAGGAATTTCGGATTGCTGCGGGCCGCTTCGGCGACATCGAGGATGTGGGTGCGCTGGTGGCGTGGCTGTGCAGCCGCTTTGCCGGCTATATCACCGGCCAGAGCATCGTCATCGACGGCGGGGCCACCCGCTCTACTTTCTAGACAGCATCCGGATCGCTGTCGAAGTTGAACGGCAGTTCCTGTGAGGACACCCAGCAGCCGTGCACTTGCATGTGCAGCCGGAACGGCAGTTTGACTCGCGCAATCGGCCCTGCCGCAAGCTGCGCGGCATCTGCGATGACGAGCTCGCTCTTCATCTGTGAATAGTCATTGGCGACGCCGATGAGGTAGCCCTCGCCTTCTGCGGCATCCTTGCGCCGCGGGACGAACTGGGGTTCGAGGAGACCGCGGGAATCACCACCATGGAAGCGCTCGACGCGCTGTAATTCATGGTCGAGGCGATACCACGTGTTGGGCAGTTCGCCGTGCTCTGCCAGCAAACTATAGCTGTAACGGAACGGTTGGGTGTGGTAACGATCATCGATGCGCGTGAAGCTCGTCGGCTTGATGTCCGGGAACAGGATCTCCTCCTGCCAGGCGTCATCCCCGGGCTTTGACAAATCGAAGGTCCAGCGGCGGATGGTGTTGCGACGGGCCTCATCGTCAAACGCGGAACCATCGAGGTTCGGGAATTGCGGATTGAAGTTGCCGCGTGCCACCGGCGCATCCAGGATCACCTTGTTGCCCTCGGTGCGCGCATTGGTCACATGGATGAGCATGGCGCGATCGGGCGGCCCTTTGAACCAGCGAATGTCCCGGGCCGCACCATCGCGCGGCAGAATACCCACCCAGGCGGGCACCGTCCGATCGTAGGCCCAGTGATTCAAGCCCTGCTTGAGCCGCTCGAGGCTCGTCACCATGGCGGTCGTCGGCAGGATCACGTGCTGCTGGGTGATCGCAAAGTCGTGCATCATCGACACCAGCGGCGCTTTGAGCCAGACCTGGCGCGTCAGCCGGCCCGCCGCATCGAAGAAGTGCACGGCCACGTCGTCCGTCAGGTCACCCCGGGCCTCGTAGGAAAAGCCGATCATCTCGCCGCTCGCCGGATCGATCTTGGGGTGTGCGGTGAAGGTTTGTGCCTCGAGCCGTCCGTCGAAGTTGTACTCGCCGAGGGTCTTCAGCGAGTGCGGGTCGACCAGCATGGGTGGACTGCTTTCTTTCAGGCAGTACAGTTTTCCCGCATGCACCACCGGCGTCGTATTGCCGGTGTTCATCGACACGCCGGCCACGCTGGGATCGTTGGTGTAGGCATTGCGGTACACGCCGAACAGGGCGCGCCGCGCCGCGCGTTCCGCGACATAGCGCGGCGTGCGGACATAGCGCGTGCGGAAATCGACATGGCCATTGCGGAACCTGAACAGGTCCACCGCCCCATCCGCATTGTAGGGAATATCGTGCGGCAACCGCTGCGGATAGCGCCGGTCGATGCAGGTGCGGTAGAACGAGCCGTCCAGGTCGAGCGGCACGCGGCCCTCGACCTCGCAATCGTGAATATCGGCCTCAAAGCGCAAGGGAGCAAAGAAGCCGGTATGGAAGGAATCTTCGAACTTAATGGCCATTCCGGCTCCATGCCTCGAGGCGAGAGATTGTAGCGGGTCGCATTCGCAGCCGCATGCGCTTAGGATTCCAGGTATGAGGATCAGTGCCGCCGTGTCGCGTGAAGGCCGCCCGCACCCGGTGATCGAACAGGTGGAACTTGATGAGCCGCGCAGTGATGAGGTGCGCGTGCGTCTGCTCGCCACCGGCATCTGTCACACCGACCTCTTCTGTCATGCGGGTCTCGGGGTGCCGACCCCGCGGCCCATCGTGCTCGGCCACGAGGGCGCCGGGGTCGTGGAAAGCGTGGGCACGGGTGTACTTGGCCTCGCGGCGGGCGATCACGTGGTGCTCAGTGGCGCCTCGTGCGGAGGTTGCCCGAGTTGCCACGCCGGACGCCCCACCTATTGTCGTGATGCCATCCGGCTCAGTTTCGGTGGCAGACGTGCGGATGGCTCCTCCCCCTTGAGCCAAAATGGCGAACCCATGGCCGCCGCGTTCTTTGCGCAATCTTCCTTTGCAACCCATACCGTGGTTCCCGAACGATCCGCCGTGAAGGTACCGAAGGATATTCCGCTTCATCTGCTGGGCCCGCTCGGCTGCGGCTTCATTACCGGCGCGGGTTCGGTGCTCGAAGCCTTCAGGCTCAGGCCCGGCCAGTCTATTGTGGTGTTCGGGGCCGGTAGCGTAGGTCTTGCGGCCATCATGGCGGCACGGCTTGCCGGCGCTTCGCGCATCGTGGCCGTCGATATCAATCCGCTCCGACTCGAGCTCGCCATCGCACTGGGCGCCACCAGCGCAGTGCCGTTTGCTGGCGACACCGGGAGTGCGCTGCAGGCGCTGCAGCCGTGCGGCTTTGATTTCAGTTTCAACACTACCAGCAGCCCCGCCGTGTATTCCCTGGCGGTCGACCTTCTCGCCAATGAGGGTACTGCGGGGTATGTCACGCGCCCGCGGGGTGAGTGGTCGCCCAACATGGCGGCCCTGCTGGCCGGCGGCCGCAGGCTGCAAGGCATTCTCGGCGGCAGTGCCAATCCGCAAGTTTTCATTCCGCAACTGCTGGACTACTGGCGCCAGGGTCGCTTTCCTTTCGAACGTCTGATCACCGAATTCCCTTTTGCGGATATCGGCTCAGCGTGGGCTGCGTGCGAATCCTCTGCCGTGGTGAAGCCGGTCCTCAGAATGTAGCGGGGTGGAACCGTTCAGCCGGTGAGCTGCCGGATGGCGCCGCTGAGGGATCGAGCCGCCTTCGCATAGCCCTCCCAGGGCTTGGATTTCCTGAGTATCCCGGGCCCGCTGCGCACGGTATAACGTGCCGGATCAAGGCCCGGCTTCACGTCCTTCCAATCTATGGGCATGGAGAGGGTCGCTCCGGCCCGCGCACGTGACGACAGGACGGCGACGGCCGTCGCCGTGCGATCGTTGCGCAGGTAATCGAGGAAAATCCGCCCGGCTCGATCCTTCTTCGACATGGTATCGAGGTACTTCGTGGGTGAGTCTTCGGCCATCTGCGCACAAATGACATGCGCGAAGTCCTTGGCGGCAGGCCATGCCACCGCGTCCTTTGCCAGGCGCAAGGGGACGACCACATGCAGGCCCTTGCCGCCGGTGGTCTTGCAGAAAGCCTCCAGACCGACCTTCTTCAGCCGCTCGCGAACCTCGCGCGCTGCGGCGATCACCGCCGCAAATTTGACGTCCGGCGCGGGATCCAGATCGAACACCAGGCGCCCGGCCACATCCGGATCTCCCGGCGCGCAATTCCAGGCATGAATTTCCAGCGCGCCAAGCTGGGCCACCGCGGCCAATGCTTCCACGCGGTCGATCTGCACATAGGGCGCCTTATCCCCTCTGACCTTGACCAGGGTAAAGAGATTGGACATCCCGGACATGGCATGACGCTGAAAAAACTGTTGACCGTCTATGCCATCCGGAGCCCGCACCAGGGAACAGGGCCGCCCTTTCACATGCGGCAGCAGCCAGTCGCCTACGGTCTGGTAATACTGCGCCAGATCGAGCTTGGTGACCGGGTGCCCCGCCCCATCATCCGGCCACATGATCTTCGTCGGTTTCGATAGCGGCACGCCCATCACAATGGTCGTGGCGCCGTCCGCCTTGTGCTGGCGCGCTGCCTTGCTCGGGCTCTTGCTTTGGCTCTTCACCTTGGTCGCCAGCTTCTCATCGGCTGCCTCCTCATCGGCCCTGACGCGACTTGGCATCTCTGCGACCACGTCGCTGGCGCGTTTATCGCGCCTCAGGCCCTTGAACGCGGCTTGCCGGATCATGCCCGAAGCAGTCCAGCCGGCAAACTCGATTTCCGCCACCAGCGTCGGCTTGAGCCAACGGATATTGCTCTCCTTTCTTGGCGCATTGGCGCCACCAAACGGGTTCACCGCCTGGGTGTGCTGCTGCAGCGTCGGAAGCAGTTTGGAGGCAACGGCCGCACCGTATCCGGTTCCGATACGTCCGACGTACACCAGATGCTCCTCACGGTTGACACCGGCCAGCAAGGAGCGCAGATGACCGCTCTCGGTGGTCCATCCGCCCAGCACCACCTCATGCCCGGCACGGCACTTCGCCTTGGTCCAGCTACCGGAGCGACCTGAGGTGTAGGGCGCGTCCAGCCGTTTGGACACGATACCTTCCAGATGCATCCTGCAGGCCGACAGCAGCACCGTGTCCGCTGTCGACTCAAAATGCGAGACATATCGGATGGACTCGCCCGGTTCCGACTCTTCGAGCACTTCCTGCAGACGCGCCTTGCGCTGCGCCAGTGGTAGCGACCGCAGGTCGTCCTTGCCCGCCGCCAGCAGGTCGAATGCGAAGAATACGAGATCCTGGGACTGTTCCTCAGACAACGCCGCTTGCAGCGCGGCGAAGCTTGGCACCTGATTCGGATCGAGAGCGCAGATTTCGCCATCGATGATGCAGTCGGGCAGTACACGCGCGGCCTTCCCAATCGCCGAAAATTCATGGGTCCAGTCGAGTCCGCGACGGGTGCGAATGCGAGCGTCGCCAGCCTGCACGCGCAGCTGCGCGCGATAGCCGTCGAATTTCACTTCATGGGCCCAGCCGGGGGCGGCCGGTGGCCGATCCACCAGCTGGCACAACTGCGGAGCAATGAAGGTCGGTAATGTCTTCAGCTTCGACCCTGTGGCCGCCTTTACAGGCTTCGCATCCCGCCGGCCGTGCCAAATTGCGCCTGCCTTGGTGCCAGGACTCGCAAGCATGAAGGCCGTGGGCGGCTTGCCTTTACCGGCTGCGATCTGCGCCATGGAGCGGCCCGACGCCACGGAACGATCAAGATCCAGCAACGCTTGCGCCCCGTCGGGTCGCGCCGCGGCATCACGATGTTTGATCAACAGCCAATTGGTCCGCTTGCCGCCGTAACGGTTGCCCTTCATCCGCACCAGGACCCAATCGCCCTGCAGTCGTTTGCCCCGCAGATTGAACTTCAGATCTCCCGCTGCGAGGCCCGCTTCCGGGCTCTTGCTGCCGATGGGCGTCCAATAGCCCCGGTCCCACAGCTGAACCGTGCCGCCACCGTACTGACCTTGCGGAATGGTCCCCTCGAAGTCGCCGTAGTCGAGTGGATGATCCTCCACCTCCACGGCCAGGCGCTTGTCGGCCGGATCGAGCGAGGGACCCTTGGTTACCGCCCAGGACTTGAAGACACCGTCGAGTTCAAGCCGCAAGTCATAGTGCAGACGCCGTGCGGCATGCTTCTGAATGACAAAGCGCAGGCTCTCGGTCGGCAGTACTGTGCGCCGCCCGCTGGGCTCGGCTGTTTGAGTGAAATCCCGCTTCTCCTGATAATGGCTGAGTGGAGCCTGTTTGCGCATGGGTGAATGGTGCCGGGGACATGGCGTCCGCGTCATTCAGGCGGTGCGCATCCTGCCCGTAGTCGCCCTCCCACGCCTGGTTGATACGGGACCCTATGTGCCTCGAACAGGCGAAACGTCCAAGCTCGTTCATCGCCTTCATGGATACCCGCCCATGCGTCCCTACCTTTTGGGCATCTTGATCTGTTCGTTCACGGCAACGGCTCAGAACGCACCGCAGGAATATGGCCCCCACCCGGTGCTGCCGCCGCCCCAGAAGAAACTGATCCCCACGCTGCATATTGCGAAGGCCAAACCCTGGGCAGGCGATGCCATGCCACAGCCTGCAGCCGGCACCACTGTTTCGGCGCTGGCGCGCGGCCTTAAGCATCCGCGCTGGCTCTATGTGCTGCCGGACGGGGATATCCTGGTCGCCGAAAGCGATGCGCCACCCAAGCCGGAGGACTCCAAAGGCATCTCCGGCAAGGTGCATAAGCTGGTGATGAAGCGCGCCGGGTCAGGGACGAACCCGAGCGCGGATGAGATCACATTATTGAGAGACAAGGAGGGCAATGGACTGCACGTCGAACGCCATATTTTCCTGAGCGGTCTGCACTCACCCATTGGCATGGCCCTGATCGGCAATGAGCTGTATGTCGCCGATACGGATGCGGTGGTGGCCGTCCCGTATACGAGCGGGGAAACCGAGAGTCACGCCACGCCACGCACGATCGTCGAGCTGCCCGCCGGCCCCATCAATCATCATTGGACCAAGAGCCTGGTGGCCTCACCGGATGGCAAGCATCTGTTCGTCGGCGTCGGTTCGAACAGCAACGCCGGCGAGAACGGCATCGCCGCGGAAGCCGAGCGCAATGCCGTGTGGGAGATCGATCCAAAAACGGGCCAGCACCGGATCTTTGCCTCAGGCCTGCGCAATCCTGTGGGGCTGGCATGGCAGCCGGAGTCCGGTGCGCTGTGGGTCTCGGTCAACGAACGAGACGAGCTGGGCGATCACCTGCCCCCGGACTACATGACAGCGCTGCACGATGGCGCGTTCTACGGCTTCCCGTACAGTTATTTTGGTAATCACGTTGACAAGCGCGTGCGTACGCAAAATCCGCAACTGGTGGCAAAGGCAATGGTGCCGGACTATGCGCTGGGAGCCCATACGGCCTCGCTGGGACTGTGCTGGTCGGGTCACTCCACGCTGCCGCTCCCCTTCCGCCATGGCATGTTCGTGGGCCAGCATGGATCCTGGAATCGCAAAACCTACAGCGGCTACAAGGTGATCTTCGTGCCCTTCAAGGGCGCGACCCCCGCCGGCATGCCCATCGATGTGCTCAGCCATTTTCTGGATTCCAAGAACGTGGCCCACGGCCGGCCGGTGGGCCTTGCGATCGACAAGCAGGGCTCGCTCCTGGTGGCGGACGACGTTGGCAATACGGTCTGGCGCGTCTCCGCCGCTCACCCTTAGCGGTAATACGATTGCGATTCGGCGGCGCGGGCTGCAAACTGCGACAGAGCCTGGCCACCGCTACGTTGCGGTGCGCAACGGTAGTTGAGTCTGCGTTTGCCAACAAAGGAAGGGGGAAGCCATGCGCGCAAGCCTGAGAATCAGCCTGATCACGGCGCTGATGTTGAGTTGGGTCGGGGTCCTTCATGCCCAGACGCCAGTCGTCGGTGTAGCCGACGCGGACGCGCTGTTCCACAGCGACAATCCCAAGTACGAAAAGAACAAGCAGGCTGCCTACCACATCATGAAGGAGCTGCTCGAGGCGAACCATTGGGACATGGCCGATCAGTGGCTCACCGCACGCTACATCCAGCACAACCCGCAGGCCGGGAACGGACGTGACGCGGTGGTGACATTCTTCACCAAGGTCATGAAGCGCAAGCCCACACCCATACCGGAGAAACTGGGCACGAAAATCGTCTCGGTCGTGGCCGAGGGCGACTATGTGATCGTGACTCAACCGCGCAAAGGGAAGGACTCCAAGAATCCGAAGAAGACCTACACCACCACATGGTTCGACATGTGGCGCTTCGTGGATGGTAAGGCCGACGAACATTGGGACCCTGCCACGCGCTAGACAGATCACAAACTTGAGCTGGGCTTGGAGGGAACTACCATGAAGTACGCCATATGGGTGGTACGACTGGTGTTTGCGGCCTGGATGATTCCGTCCGGACTGAATCATTTCATTCCGCTTTTCCCCCAACCCATGGGCACCAAGCCGCTGAGCCATGAGCTGATCGTGGCGCTGCTTGATAGCCATCTGTTCGATCTCGTCAAGGCCGTGGAACTGCTCGCTGGGTTGAGCGTGCTGACGGGCGTGTTCACGCCACTCGTGCTCATCATCTGCATGCCCGTTTCCTTCTGTGTGTTCTTCTGGGATACACCGCTCGAGGGGTGGACATCGCGCGCCGCGATCTTCGGGGGCTCGGTGTTGTTCTGTAACATTGTGCTGTGCCTGGCTCACACCAAGAGCTATCGGGCGATGTTTGCGCTGCGCGCCAGGGCCGGCGATGTCGGCACCATCCATGCCGCCGGCGTTGCCCAGCCGGCGGGAGCCCAGCCATGAAGCAACTCGTTCTGGTCGGCCGGCTGGTCTTCGGGGCCTGGATGCTGGCCAGTGGCATCAACCACTTCTTCATCGCGCTCTGGCCGCTCCCACCCGGACATGAGCCGCGGGCCATCGAGTTGATGGCCGCGCTGAGCCATTCAGGCTTGCTTGGTGTTGCCATGGCGATTCAGCTGGTGACGGGGGCGTTGATCCTTGCGGGCTTACTGGTTCCGCTGGCGCTTTGCGTGGTCATGCCGATATCGACCTGTGCACTCTTCTGGTCGGTGATCCTGGATCATCAGCCACTCGGCGCACTCTTGGCCATTGTCGCCTTCGCGCTCAATGGCCTGCTGATGCTCGCGTACCTCGACTACTACAAAGGGGCACTGCAGCGACATGCGCTCACCTTCGGCGAGGCCGCCGATCGCAGGTCCTTCGATTTCCTGTTCGTGAACCCCAACGGGCGCACTGCGCGCGGCCCGTTCACGGCCGGGTTGGTCACGCTGCTCATCGTGGCCGCGTTCTACGCCTTTGTGGTGAAGGGCCTCACCGCGCACTGGTGCCTGCTGATGCTGCTCTATCCAGGGGCCGTCCTGCATGCCAGGCGCCTGCACGATATGGGGCACAGTGCCTGGCTGGTATGGGTCCCGGTCCTCCTGACCGTTGCGGCCTTTGCCACCTGGCTGCGCCTCATCCAATTTGGTGCCCCGTTGAGCACGGCCCTGCCCCTGGCAGCGCTGGTAGTTTGCGTGGGGTATGCGCTCTGGGGTTGTCTGGGCAGCGGACAGACGGAAGCCAACCGCTTTGGGACGCCGGTGGCGGCCTGAAGCGGCGCAAGGGCCGGCGTCCTTGATCAGGCGGCGCAGATTCATCGGCTGCATGGGCTTGGCTTGCGGGGCCGCGGTGGCCATGCGGGCCCGATGGGCGATGGCCGAAGCGGCGAACGTGAGGTCCGTGGCCTTCGTCCACACCCATACCGGTGAGAAACTGACCGCGGTGTACTGGAAGGATGGCGCCTATCAGCAGCAGGTTCTGCAGCAGGTGAATCATCTGTTGCGCGATTTTCGCACCAACGAGGTCCACGACATCGATCCGGCACTGCTGGATCTGCTGTTTGATCTTCGGACCAAGGTGGGTTCGGATGCGGCCTTCCATGTCATATCGGCTTACCGATCGCCGCAGACCAATGAAATGCTGCGCCGTTCCAGCAATGGCGTGGCCGAGCACAGCATGCACATGCAGGGTAAGGCCATCGATGTCCGGTTGGCGGGTTTCCCCACCGCGCGTCTGGCCGAGGTGGCGCGTTCCTTGCGACGCGGTGGCGTCGGGTACTACGCCGCTTCTGACTTCGTCCACGTGGACACGGGCCGCGTCAGATACTGGTAGTCAAAGCTCAGCCACAATACCCTCGTGGGCCTCCAGAACCACTGGCCAGCGACTTTGCTTGCCTCGCCCCACATGCGTGGAAAGGATGACCCGCAGCGGCCCATCCAGCTCTTGGACCGCATAGGCCTGATCGCTGAAGTTGAGGGCCACCAGCAGGCGACGCGCTCCGTCGATCCGCTCATACACCAGCGAGCGGGAATCGGCCCACCGTTCCCGGTAGGTCCCCAGGCTCAAGGCCCGTTCGCCGCGGCGCAGACGGAGCAACGAGCGGTACAACGACAGGAACGATGCCGGATCTTTGCGTTCATCCGCCACATTGAACTGCGCGAAGCGCTCGCCCACGGGCAACCAGGGGACCCCGTCGGTAAAGCCGACGCCGGGGCGCGATGTCCAGCACATGGGTGTTCGACAGGGGTCGCGTCCCAGTCCCAGGCCGGGTACGTTTCGCTCCCACGGATCCTGTACGCACTCGGGCGGTATCTGCACGTCGCCCATGCCGATCTCTTCGCCGTAGTAGATCGTCGGCGTACCGCGTAAGGTCAGCAGCAGCATGGCGGCCAGGCGGGCCTGGGCGATGCCGCCGACGCGACTCAACAGGCGCGAGCGGTCATGGTTGCCCAGGACCCAGTTAGGCCAGCCGCCGGGCGGCAGTGCCGCCTCGTACTGTCGGATCAGGGCGGCAATGGCGGACGCCTGCCAGGGCGTGCTCAGGAGGTGAAAGTTGAATGGCAGATGGAAACCCTGGAGTGCCTCTCCATAGTAGTTCATGAGCCGCTCGATCGGCATGCTCACCTCACCGATGAGGACGCGATCGCTGAATTCGTCAGCGACCCTGCGCATGGCACCGATCATTGAATGCGTCTCGGGTTGATCAGCGGTATGCACACGCAGCAGCCGGCGCGCCGGTGACTTTCCGGCGTGCCAGGCCGGGTTGGGCGGATTGTCGAGCAGCGCTTCACTCTCAATCAGCAGGTGGATGGCATCGACCCGAAAGCCATCCACACCACGCGCCAGCCAGAAACGCATGACGTCGAACATCGCCGCCTGCACCTCGGGATTGCGCCAGTTGAGGTCGGGCTGATCGGCCAGGAAGGCGTGGTAGTAAAACTGCTGCGTGACCTCGTCCCACGACCAGGCTGGCCCGCCGAATTCGCTCAGCCAATTATTCGGAGGTTCGCCATTGGGCCCCCCATCGCGCCAGATGTACCAATCGCGTTTCGGATCCTGGCGTGAGGCGCGGCTGGCACGAAACCATTCATGTTCAGTCGACGTATGATTGGGCACGAAATCCAGGATCAGCTTGAGATCTCGGCGATGAAGTCCGGCGACCAGCGCCTCGAAGTCGGTCAGGCTGCCGAATAGCGGATCAATGTTCTGGTAATCCGCCACGTCATAGCCGAAATCGGCCATGGGCGAGGGGTAGATCGGCGAGATCCACACTGCATCAACGCCAAGCTCGACCAGATGGTCCAGACGGGAAATGATTCCTGGCAAGTCCCCGATGCCATCCCCGTTTGAATCCTGAAAGGAGCGCGGATAGATCTGATAGATCACGGCGCTCTGCCACCAGTGGGGCATGCTCAATCCAAGGTAGTGAAGGCTACGGGACTATACAGGCGTCCAGGAAGTCCGGCGCAGGCCGACTCCTACAGACAATGGCGCCCTTCGGCCACGCCTCGGGGCGTAGGCTTCAAATGATGCCCAATGAACAGGACATCTACCTCTTTCGCGAAGGAACCCAGGCGAGCCTGAATCGCTTTCTAGGCTGCCATCTGTCGGATTCGCAAGCGGGCGCCCGGTTCGCCGTCTGGGCACCCAATGCCGCTGCGGTTTCGGTCATAGGCGACTGGAACGACTGGAATCGTAGCGCCAACCCACTCACCGTCCGTGGCGATGGAACCGGCATCTGGGAAGCCACCATCCCGGGCGTGCAACAGGGACAGGCCTACAAATACGCCATCGCCTCGCGCGATGGTCGGGTGCTGGAGAAGGCGGATCCCCTCGCCTTCTGCAGTGAGGTCCCGCCTGCCACCGCCTCCAGGGCCTGGTCACTGAACTACGACTGGCAGGATGCGGCCTGGATGGCCAACCGTTCGTCCCATAACGCGCTCGATTCCCCCATGGCCATCTATGAGGCGCACCTGGGCTCCTGGCGGCGCCGTGACGGCGCGTTTCTCAACTACCGCGAACTCGCGCATGCCCTCGCCGAATATCTGCAGGAGCTTGGCTTCACGCACGTCGAGCTGATGCCCATTACCGAGCATCCCTTCTACGGATCCTGGGGTTACCAGACCACCGGCTATTTCGCGCCGACGGCCCGCTACGGGACGCCGCAGGACTTCATGTACTTCGTCGACTACCTTCATCAGCAGGGTATCGGCGTCATTCTGGACTGGGTTCCCTCCCACTTCCCCACCGACGGGCATGGACTCGCCGATTTTGATGGCACCCATCTGTATGAACATGCGGATCCGCGCCAGGGATTTCACCCGGAGTGGAATTCCTCCATTTTCAACTACGGGCGTCACGAGGTACGCAGCTTCCTGATTTCCTCGGCCCTCTTCTGGCTGGACACCTACCACCTGGATGGCCTACGGGTTGATGGCGTGGCCTCAATGCTCTATCTGGACTACGCGCGCAAAGTCGGCGAATGGATCCCCAATCAGTTTGGCGGCCGCGAAAACCTGCAAGCCATCCATTTTCTGAGAACCTTGAACGAGAGCGTGTATCGGCAACATCCGGATACGACGACCATCGCTGAAGAGTCCACTGCCTGGCCCATGGTCTCACGACCCACCTCCATGGGCGGTCTGGGCTTTGGCCTGAAATGGAACATGGGCTGGATGCACGATACCCTGGCCTACATGCAGCAGAATCCCATCTATCGCAAGTATCACCACTCGAAGCTGACCTTTGCGATGATCTACGCCTTCAACGAGAACTTCGTACTACCGCTCTCGCACGACGAAGTGGTCTACGGTAAGGGCTCGCTGATCGGCAAGATGCCCGGCGATGATTGGCAGCAATTTGCCAATCTGCGGGCGCTATACGGCTACATGTGGGCCCATCCCGGCAAGAAGCTGCTGTTCATGGGTGGGGAGTTCGGTCAACGCCGCGAATGGACACACGACGGGGAGCTCGAGTGGTGGGTGACCGGACGACCCGAGCATGCGGGCGTGCAGCGCTGGGTCCGGGATCTGAACCGCCTGTACCGGGCCGAACCGGCATTGCACAGCGTCGATTTTGGCCCTGAAGGCTTCGAATGGATCGATGCCGACAATGCTGAAATGAGTATCACCGCGTTCCTGCGCAAGAGCCCCGCCGCCCGGCCGCTGCTGATCGTCACCAACTTCACGCCGGTGCCGCGCCAGAATTTCCTGCTGGGTGTACCGCAGCGCGGCCGCTGGCGCGAGGTTCTCAACAGCGACGCGCGCGACTATGGCGGCTCGGGCTGGGGCAACCTCGGCGGTGTTGAGTCCGCACCGGTCGCGGCCCACGGTCGCCTGGATGCCGTGAACCTCAACCTGCCCGCACTTGCCACCATCATGTTGCGCTGGGAAGGCCATGATTGAAGGTCGGGCACGCGCCGTGGTGGACGCGGTACTGCCGGCCGTGGATGGCGGCCGTTTTCGGGCCAAATGCATCGCTGGCGAACCGGTCCGCATCGAAGCGCATTGCTTTACCGACGGCCACGACCGGATTGCGGTGGCACTGCGCTGGCAAAACGTCGCCGCACAGGAAGCCTACGAGGTCGACATGACCGCTGAGGTGAACGATGTGTGGTCGGCGCAGTTCACCCCACCCGTCCCCGGTCGCTATCGTTATACCGTCAGTGCCTGGGTGGATCATTTCGAGTCCTGGCGCCGCGAACTCGAGCGCCGCAACGACCTTGCGGATATTCGGGTAGCACTCACGGTCGGTGCCGAATTGATCGATGCGGCGGCGGTCCGCGCCGGCGCTGAGGACGCCGCAGTGCTGGCCAATTGGGCCGCAGTGCTGCGCTCCACGGCCGCCGACGACAGCGGCCTTGCCGATGTCGCGGCCATGCAGGGCCTCGGGCTTGACCCCGCCAAAGCCGCGATAATGAAGCGGTACCAGGATCGTTCCCTTGCCGCGAGCACCACGCTTGAACTCACGGCCGATCGCCCGCGCGCACAGTTCAGC
>DASZCK010000087.1:0-21419 GCA_035943195.1 Steroidobacteraceae bacterium | reverse complement strand
CGGCGGGGCCGTTCCAATTGAAGCCGGCCAGCGCCGCGCCGCCGAAGACGACCCGGATCATCCGTGGCGTCAGGCGCTGGACCCTCTGCACGGTGGCGGCGTAGCGCGGCTTGCGGGGCGGATTCAAGGCACTTTGGCGCTGGGTAGGCGCGCATCGGCCCAGATGCGCGCAGGGTCGATCTTGCCCGTCAGCAGCAGGGTGCCATTGAGGTTGGTGCCGTCCATGGCGAAGACGTCATACAGCGCATCAAAGGAGCGGGCATTGCCGCTGCGGGCCGTGAGCTGCTGCAGCGAATCCTGACGCGTGACGCTCTCGGCGGTGTGCATCACCGCCACGTCGCGGGTGCCCGCGATGATCATGATCTGGTTGCCGGCGGGACCGGCGAAGGTCGCGAAGTAGCCGAAGTCGTGGTAGGTCTCTTCGCCCGGCACCGGCATGGCCGCCTGGCTGATGTAGTGCTTACCCGAGGCGCGATCGATCAGCACGTCGAAGGATTCGCCGACGTCGAAGCGTGAGCCGCTGAACACCAGGTCGCTGAGCATGCCCATGCCGCTCAGGTACCCGATGTAGATGACGTCCGAGGACTTCAGCATCGCGGGCGTGATAGCCGAAGCGAGCACGACACGGGTGCGCGCACTGGCTCCCGCGAGGAGCGGCGTCAGGTCCTTCAGCGCATAGGCCGAGGAGGTCGGCAGATAATTCAGCTGCATGTCCTGGTAGCGATCCGCCAGGTCCGGATGCACCTTCAGATACTGGTCGAGGTCGGCGGGGGAGTTGATGGAGAACTCGCGCACCAGGCGCTGGACCTCCATGTTGCGGTCGGTCTCGGCGAAGATGTAGTAATCGCCGAGCACGAGCAGCAGCGGTCGCTGCGATTCGAGCATGCGGGCCCACAGCGGATTGTGGAGCAGCGGGTTGGAACTCACGCCGGGGCGATGCCAGACAAGCACACCCAGGATCACCAGGTTGATGAGCACCGATGCGGCCAATGCGGGCCACAGCCATCGGCGCGAACCTTGCGGGGGCGTGACCTTTGCATCGCCGGGGACGTCGGCCAATGGAGCCGGGGCGCTGATGGCCTGTGGCGCAGCGGCCCCGAGGGCCGCATCCCGATCGTCGATCACGAATCGGTAGGCCCCCTTGGGAATGGTGAGTCGATATGATTCGCCCCGACCCGCGCCTGAGTAGTATTCTTCGAGCTTACGACGCAGCTTGTGGACGTAAACCCTAACCATAGCGTCCTGGGCAACGTCGAAATTCAGGTCCTTGCCGAAGACCTCGATGGCGACTTCCGTCTCCTTCGGGCCACGGCCAGTGGCGGAACATTCAATCAGGAAATCAAACAGCTTGTGAATGAGCTGTGAGCGCCCCAGCGCTTCGGTAGAGCGGATCCGAACGGCCAGCGCCTGCAATGATTCGGGGTCGGACATGGGGTGGGATCGCTGTGGCGCGGGCGGCGATGCTAGCACGCTTTGTTAACGTTAAATAACGCAATCAGAAACAGTGATTTACCTGACTAGAATGGGTATTGGGGTGCAACATGTGTCAGGTTCGCGTCGCTGAGGAGGGGTATCGTTGATCCGAGAATTGTGCCGGTGGCTTGCCGCCACCGATTTGAGCGAGCACATCCAGGACATCTTCTGGGTGATCCCCACCGTGCAGACGGTGCACATCGTTTCCATCGCCATCGTCATGACCTCCATGGCCATGCTGGATCTGCGGCTGGTCGGCATCGCCGGCCGCCGCCAGAGCCTCCCCGACATGGCGGCGCGATTCCTGCCCTGGGTCTGGACGGCGGTGGTGGTGCTGCTATGTTCAGGGACCATCCTCATCATTGGCGAGCCCGCGCGCGATCTGCTGAACAAGGTGTTCTGGCTGAAGATGTCGCTCCTGGCCGCGGGCCTGCTGCTCACCTGGACCTTCCAGCACATGCTGCGCCGCAATACCTCGTTCTGGGATCGCAATCGTACGGCGGCCGTGCTGCTGGGTTCGGTGTCGCTGGTGATCTGGGTCGGCATCGTCGGGGCCGGTCGCTGGATCGCCTATGTCGACCATGGTTGAGCATAGAAGGGCGCATTCGTACTCATGATCAAACAGATACTTCAGGCGCTCGAGGCAACCCCCTGGGGCACAGCGGTGCGCGAGAACACCTGGCTGTTCCCCACCATCGAGTCGGTCCACGTGCTGTCGCTGGTGTTGGTAGTCGGGTCCATCATGGTGGTGGACCTACGACTGCTGAACCTCGCTTCCAGGCAGCGCTCGGTCCAGGAACTGACCGATGATGTGCTGCCCTGGACCTGGGTCGCCTTCGGTTCCGCGGCCATTACCGGAACGCTGCTGTTCAGTTCCTCCGCAGTCCGCTACTCGGGAATCTGGCAGTTCGAGGCCAAGATGTGCATGTTGGCCCTGGCGGCCATCAACATGGGCATTTTCCATCTTGGTGCCTTCCGCTCCGTGGCCCAGTGGGACAAGGCGCCGGTTCGACCGCCCCTTGCGGCAAAGCTTGCCGGCGGCATTTCACTCGGCATCTGGGTGACCATCGTCGCCCTGGGGCGCTGGGTCGGCTTTGCCTGATCCTCAAGGAGCCTGGGCTTCCTAAGAGCTTGCAACGGTCAGCCCTTGTGCGATTACATGGGCCGAGGGGAGGGGGTTACGGTGCAAAAGTCTGTCTGGTGCCTCGGCGCGTTGCTGAGTCTGTCCATGCTCGCGGTCGCCGTACCTGCCGTGGCGGCCGATGCGCCCGGGTCCAAACCCGATCTGAGCGGCGTATGGGAAGTCACCATGGGAGTGCGGACCCGCCCCGGAGCCGGGAGGCCGGAGCAGCCCGCGCTCACCCCCGAATACGCACAGAAGCTGGCAGCCTTCAAGGCGGCCCAGGCCCAGGGTGATGACCAGGAGACGCCGCAGGCCAACTGTGTACCGCCGGGCATGCCCGCCATCATGAATCAGCCCTATCCCATGGAACTGCTGTTCACACCGGGCAAGGTCACTATCGTCATCGAGGCCTACAGCCAGACGCGGCGCATCTTCACCGACGGCCGCAAGCACCCGGAGGATCCGGACCTCACCTACAACGGTCACTCCATCGGCCATTGGGAAGGCGACACACTGGTGGTGGACTCGGTGGGATTCACGCCCGATACCGCCCTGGGCCCCAGCCAGGGATACCGGCACAGCGATCAGATGCACATCGTGGAGCGTTTTCGACTCAGCGCTCCGGACACCATGGAAGTCGTGACGACGATCGATGATCCCAAGGCCCTGACCCAGCCCTTTTCCTCGACCAAGGTGCTGAAGCGTCATCGCGATTGGGACATCGCCGAATACATCTGCGAACAGAACAACCGCAACCTGTCCGACGACAAGGGCAAGGCCGGCATCATCCTCACCCACTGAGGCAATCATGAAATCTACCGCGACCCGTATTGGCACCGGCGCACTGTGGCTGACTCTGGCGGCTGTACCGACGGCGGTGCTGGCGCATCACTCGTACGCCATGTTCGACCTGTCCCAGACCGTGACCCTGCAGGGCACGATCCGCGATTTCCAGTGGACCAACCCGCACAGCTGGATCTGGATTGACGTCCCCAATGCCAAGGGAGCGGCCGAGCAGTGGGGCATCGAGGGCATGAGCCCCAACTACCTCGCGCGCCGCGGCTGGAGCAAGCACACGCTGAAGCCCGGTGACAAGGTGAGCGTGCTGATCCATCCGCTGAAGGGCGCCGAGCATGGCGGCAGCTTCCTCAGCGTGACGCTGGCCGACGGCAGCGTGATGCGACAAAGCGGGGCGCCGCCGGCCTCGCCGGCACGTTAGATGCCGCTGACGGCCATTGAGCACTACCTGGTGCTCACTTCCGACTTGGACGCCACGCGCGACTTCTACCAGGACGCGCTCGGCATGACGCAGGGCTTTCGACCGCCACTGGGCTTTCCCGGCTACTGGATGTACCTCGGGTCGACGCCCGTGATCCATATCGCCGAGTGGCTCACCTATACCGCGCACTCCACCGGCAAGGACATCCCGGTGACCGTCCCGGCGGCGAGTACCGGAGCCTTCGATCATGTGGCCTTCAATGCCGAGGACTTCGATGGCGTGGTGGCGCGCCTGGCCCGGCACGGGGTCACGCCCGCGCGCAACCTGACATCCAAATCCGGCTTGCGGCAGCTGTTCGTGTTCGATCCGAACGGTGTGAAGCTCGAAATCAATTTCCGAAACCAGCAAGGGTAGCGAGGGGGGATGATGAACACTCGGCAAAAGTTGCAATGCCTGGCGGGATTGCTGCTGGTGGGTGCAGCGGGCAGCGCGCAGGCCGCGACGAACTGCGATCGTGCCTGCCTGGAGGGCTTCGTCGACCGCTACTTCGATGCACTGCTGGCGCATGATCCTTCGCGCGTGCCGTTGGCGGCGGGTGTCCGTTATACCGAGGACGGCCAGCAGCTGGCCATCGGTGATGGCCTGTGGCGCACCATGCATGCCAAGGGCCACTACCGCCTGTTCGTCGCGGATCCGCGCGCGGGACAGGTGGCCTTCTTCGGCACCATCCAGGAGGACAACCGCGATCCGACCAAGGGCACCGAGGTGCTGATGGCGCTGCGTCTGCGCGTGCGCGACGGCAAGATCACCGAGATCGAGGAACTGATGGATCGCGACGAGAAGCCGGCGCTGGCGATGGACGGCAAGACCGTCGATCCCATCTACCTCGCCACCGTGCCGGCCGCGGAGCGCGTCTCCCGCGCCGAGCTGATCGCCACCGCCAACAAGTACTTCACCGGCATGCAGAAGAACGACGGCAAGGGCGACTATCCCTTCGCGGATGACTGCAACCGCCTCGAGAACGGCGCCCAGACGACGAATGCACCGACGCCCCCCGGTCAGACGCGGCCCGATCCGAAGACGTCGAATAACTATTCCGCGCAGTGGAGCTGCATGGAGCAGTTCAAGTCCGGCCTGCTGCACTTCGTCAGCCGCATCCGCGACCGACGCTATGTCGCGGTGGACGAGGAGCGCGGCATCGTCTTCGCCTTCGGCTTCTTCGATCACGAGGGCGGCGACACCCGGCACTTCACCACGCCGGACGGGCGGCAGATCGTGGCCGGGCCGGTACAACCCTGGACCTGGGAGCTCGCCGAACTGTTCAAGGTGCAGGGCGGCAAGATCCACCGCATCCAGGCGGTTCTGCAGCGCAGCCCCTACGGCATGAACTCCGGGTGGAGCACCTGGGCGCAGGGCATGTCGGACCAGGCCCGCGATGTGACCATGAAGTAGCCGCCGGGCTTACACCTGCAGGGTGCGTAGCTGACGGTTGGTGGGCTCATCGCCCGACTGTCCGCTGCGTGCCTGTTTGAGGAAGGCTACCGTGTCAGCCACCGACAGCGGCCGGCTCACGAGGTAGCCCTGGGCGAGGTCACAGCCCAGTCGCCGCAGCAGGTTCCAGGCTTCCTGCGTCTCCACGCCTTCGGCGACGACCTTCAGACCCATGTTGTGGGCCAGTTCGATGGTGGACATGATGATGGTCACGTCATCGCGACGCTCATGGGCGCGGATGATGAAGGAACGGTCGATCTTCAGTTCATCCAGCGGCAGGCGACTCAACTGCGACAGGGATGAATAGCCGGTACCGAAGTCATCCAACGAAAAGCGCACGCCGGCGATGCGCAGCAGCTGCATGTTGCGCACGGCCAGTGCCGGATCGCGGATCACGGCGCCTTCGGTGATCTCCAGGATCAGGCGGGTCGGGTGCACGCCGTGTTTGCCCAGGGTTTCGAGGATCTCATCGCCGAGCTGCCCATCCAAGAGGTCCGGCGCCGAGAGATTCACGGCAACGTCGACTTCTATGCCGTCCTGGCGCCACGCCGCCATCTGGGCAATGGCCGCTCGCAGCGCCCAGCTCGTCAGGCGCCGCGCTCCGCCGGTCTGTTCGGCGATGGGCACGAACTCGCCCGGCGACACCGCGCCCAGCCGGGGATGGGTCCAGCGTGCCAGGGCCTCGAGGCTGCGGACCCGGCCGTTCGCGAGGTCGACCTTGGGTTGATACACCAGCGAGAGCTCGTTGCGTTCGATGCCGCCGCCCAGATCACCGGCCAGCGCCAGCCGGCGCCGCAGTTCCTCTTCGCGCCCGGGGCGATAGACCGCCACACGGCCGCGGGCCTCACTCGCATCCTCCAGCGCCGTGTGCACATGACGCAGCAGATCCTCGGCGGTATTGCCATGCTCCGGAGCGCAACAGGTGCCGGCGTTCACATGCAGATCGAGGCTCACCGAGAGCAGGCTGAAGCCGGCGCGCAGCGAGCCGATGAGCTGCTCGGTCAAAAGGCTCGCGCGGCTGAGTGAACAGCCGCGCGCCAGCACCAGGAACTGCGCCGAGCCGATGCGGGCGGTCAGGTCGTTCTCGCCGCAGTTCTGCCGCAGCCGGCGGGCCGTCTCGCGCAGCGCGGCATCACCTACATGATGGCCGAGTGAGGCGTTGATCTCGCCGAAATTGACCACTTCAAGCAGGATCAGAGCGACGGACGGCGGGGGCGAGGCGCGCAGCAGCTCCTCGATATGGCGTTCGGCGTGGGCGCGATTGGGCAGACCGGTGAGGGCATCGTGATGCGCGTCGTGACTGATGCGCGCCTCGCGTTCCGCGATGTTCTCCTGCATGGCGTTGAAGGTTGCGGCAAGGCTGCGGAACTCATGGCCGCCGCCCACGTCCACGGTCTTGTCATAGCTGCCGGCCTGGATGCGTCGCGCCGCACCCACCAGCTCGCGGATGGGTCGGGTCGCGCCGCGGCTCAGCAACAGCGCAATGGCAAGCGCCGCCCCCAGGGAGATGCCGCCGATGGCGGCGAGGGCATTGCGCTGCGAACGGTAGGGCGCCATCACCTCGTCCATGCTCTGCTGCAGCACGATGGTGACGGATTCAGAGGTGGTGCCCAGCCGCGACACGTAGGTCAGATAGTTCTGTTTGCCCAGCGGCTCGGATTGGCTGGCTTCGCCGAGCATCGACAGATCGTGCCGGCCGGCCAGGACCGCGCGCTCTTGCGCCGGAAGGGTGGAGGCCATGAGATTCAGATGGGACGGGTCCCCGGCCAGGACGCTGACCTGGGTACCGACCAGGTCACGGACGTGGGAGGCGAATTCATCGTCGACGGCGAAGCCCATGGCGACCCAGGCGATGGTCTCGGGCGCGCGCACCGGCGCCACGAAGAACTGGTACAGATGATCTCCCAGGACCACCAGGCGTACCTCATCCTGGGTTCCGGCAACCGGATCGATGAGCTTTTGAACCGTCTGCGCGTGGGCGGCTACATACTGGGAATTGGATTTGATGAGCCTGCCATCGGTATCCAGGAAGACGATGACATCCCATCCGATACGCTCGGCATGATTGGTGGCCGCGGACAGCATGGTCTCGGGGTCGCGGCTGGCCACGGCTTCCTTGAAGCCGATGTCGGTCGCCATGACGGCCACGGTGCTCGACAGCTGCCCCGCCTGCAGCCGCAGGTAGCTCTGGACCACCTTCGACCCGTAGCGCAGGCGCTGGTCGGCGCTCACCCGGGCCTCATGGTTCGTGCTCGCAAGAACTGCGACCAGCGTCACACTCTGCGCTGCGACGACCAGGCCGATGATCAGTGCGAGAAGCCGGTTGCGGAAGCTGTCCATGGCATAAGGTCAAATAGCTCTGGATAGATCGTAGTCCGCCGCACACAGATCGGGCGTGCGGTGGTACACAGGAGCGTAATTTCCGCCGGTCGGGATGGTTCAATGCGGGCAGCACAGGTCATTTGTGGTACTCACCGCACGCTGGCGGCGCGCGCTGCGGGGCTGCTGCTTGCCCTGAGTTTGTGCGGCCCGTTGTGGGCAACCGACCTGCAGGTGCGGGTCACGCAATTGAACGGCAAGCCGCTGCGGGGCGCGGTGGTCACCCTTCATGCGCTCGCCGCGGCGCCTGCGCCGCCTGCGCCCGTCCAGGCCGTCATGGACCAGATCGACCTGGCCTTTTCACCCGACCTGCTGGTGATACCGGTGGGCTCGACGGTGAGCTTTCCCAATAGCGACAAGGTCAGTCACGAGGTCTACTCCTTCTCCTCCGCCCATCCCTTCAAGCTGGGGCTGTATCACGCCAACGCGCCGCCTCCTGAGCGATTCGATCGTCCGGGCCTCGTGACTCTGGGCTGCAACATCCATGACGCCATGCTGGCCTACATAGTGGTCACCGACGGTGCCTACTACGGCATGACGGGCGCCGACGGAAGCTGGAGCCAGCCGGAGATCGCGCGCGGCAGGTACCGCGTGGAGGTGTGGAGCCCGCGCCTGCAGGAAGCGGGGCAGGTGCTGACGCAGGAGATCGTCGTCAACGCAGGCGAGCACGTGGTCACCCAGATTCGCGCCGACAAAGCACTGCGGCCGGCACAATTGGAGCAACGACCCCACTCCTGGGACGCTTACTGATGCCGCTCCGCAGTGCCAGGCTTGTTGCCGCAGCGCTGTTTGTGTTGGCCGTGGCGCACGCCCAAGCGGCCGACTGGGACGCATCGGTCGATCTACGCATGGTGGGAGCCCACGCTCCCACGGCAGTGCCGGACGGCGGCCTGGGAATGCTGCGCTACGGCGATGACCGCGACGGTCTGCAGCTGGGGCGTGCGCGCTTCGCACTGTCGCAGAACCTGGGGGAGCTGCTCACCTTCAAAGCCGACGCCTCGGCCTGGGGCCAGCACGACCGCAATCCTCTGGATCTCACCGAGGCCTATCTGCAGCTGCATCCCTATCCCGTGGGTGTCTGGCGCGCGCGTCTGAAAATGGGTGCCTTCTACGCACCGCTGTCGCTGGAGAATCGTGCGGCGGGTTGGGAATCGCCGTACACGTTGTCATCGTCGGCGCTCGACAGCTGGGTGGCCGAGGAATTGCGGACCATCGGTGCGGAACTGAAGCTCGAATGGCTGGGCACGCACGCCGGACATGATTTCGATGCCAGCGCCGCCTTCGGCGTGTACGGCTGGAACCAGGGCACCGGCACGGCGCTGACCCGTTCCGGATTCACGATCAGCGACTGGCAGGGCTCGTTGTTCGGCCGCGTCGGTCGCGGCACGGGTACCTTGGGTGCGGTGGACGAGTATCACCAGTACGACCATCACGCGGGGACCTACGAAGGTCTGGACCTTCACTACCTGGACCGAGTGACGCTGGAGGCGCTGCACTACGACAACCACGCCAATCCCAACGCGGACGATGCAGTGACCGGTGGGTATGCCTGGCAGACGCGCTTCGATACCGTGGGGCTGCGGGCTGAAAACGCTGCCGGCTGGACGGCCATCGTGCAATGGATGGCCGGTGAGACTTTCGTTGCACCGGACGAAGTGGGCCTCTTGGGTTGGAAGTTCATGACGCGCTATGTCCTGGTCTCCAGGCGCGCCGGCCGCAACACCTTCTCGGTGCGGTACGACGATTTCCAGGTCGCCGCCCAACAGGCCTTTGCCCTGGGCAATGAGGGCGGCCACGCCGTGACGCTGGCCTACCGCTTCGAGCCCAATGCCCAGTGGCGCTTCACACTGGAAGGGGTGCGCGCCCGGGGTTTTCAGGCCAATCGGGCGATGTTCTTAGGCTTGGACCCCTTCGTGACCCAGAGCAACGTACAGCTGGCGGTCCGGTACGCACTGAGCAACCACTAGGCTGTGCAGGTCCGGAACGGGCGATTTGCCTGCCAACTGTGGCGTGGGACCCGCAGATGCCGCAAAATTAGCGGCTGCGGGACCCAACCCTCGCCTCCTGAGGACAACGGATGAAAGAATTACGAAACGTCGCCCGGGTGGCAGTGCTGCTGGCGGCCGGCGCGTTGACAGTCCCGGCGTGGGCCGACGGACCCCAGGGTCCCCAGGGCGATACCTGGGCGTCCATCGCCAAACTGCCGGATTGGCAGGGCATTTGGGAATTGGACTGGCAGCATCGCGGCCTGGGTTCGGCGCGGCCGGGTCCTCCCAAGCTGACGCCCGCGGCACAGGCCAAACTGGACGCCTACAAGAAGGCGCAGAAGTCGGGCGAGGATGTTCAACCGGAGCAGGCCAACTGCCTGCCGCCGGGTATGCCCGGGATGATGACCCAGCCCTATCCCATCGAGTTCCTGTACAGCCCCGGCAAGATTGCGATCGCGGTCGAGGCCTACATGCAGCTGCGCCAGGTCTTCACCGATGGCCGGCCGCATCCCAAGGATCCCGATCCGCTCTTCAACGGCCACTCCATCGGCCACTGGGAAGGGGACACGCTGGTGGTGGACACCGTGGGCTTCGTACCCTGGAGCGAGATATCCCCGGGGATCGGGCACAGCAATGAAATGCACATCGTGGAGCGCATCCACCGTGCCGGGCCGGACACCATGCAGATCGATCAGACCATCACCGACCCCAAGGTGCTCGCGGAGCCGTGGACGGTGGCGCACTACTACAAGCTCGTGAAGGATGACCTGCGCGAGTACGAGTGCGAGCAGAACAATCATGACAGCGCGGATGAAGAGGGCCGGCCGGGCTTCAAGGTAACCAAGTGAGATTCAGGAGATCGGAAATGGACAAGACGCGCATCGGCAAGATGGCAATCGGCGTGGTCGCCGCTATGAGCGTGGCCTTCGGTGCCAGCGCGCATCACTCCACGGCGATGTTCGACATGAGCAAGAACGTGGTCCTGCAGGGCACCATCAAGGAGTTCCAGTGGACCAATCCCCATACCTTCATCTACATCGAAGTGCCGAATGCGACGGGCAGCGTCGATGTCTATGGGATCGAGGGCATGAGCCCCAACTACCTCGCTCGGGTGGGCTGGGACAAGCACACGCTGAGCACCGGCGAAAAGGTTGAACTGACCATCCATCCGCTCAAGGACGGGCGCAAGGGCGGCTTCGACGTGAGCCTGAAGAAGCCCGATGGCACGCTGATGTACAACCTGCCCCACGGACCGTAATATCCGCTTGCCCAGGGGCCCCGACCGTTGAACGGCGGAGGCGAAAAAGGCCCGGAAGTCCTGCAACGACTTCCGGGCCTTTTCATTTCAGGCTGAATGGCGCGGGCGCTGTCAGTCGTCCATCAGGAAACTGCGCAGCTGTTCGCTGCGGCTGGGATGGCGCAGCTTGCGCAGCGCCTTGGCTTCGATCTGCCGGATACGCTCGCGGGTCACATCGAACTGCTTGCCGACTTCCTCGAGCGTATGGTCGGTATTCATGTCGATGCCGAAGCGCATGCGCAGCACCTTGGCCTCGCGCGGGGTCAGTTGCGCCAGCACCGAGTGCGTGGTCTCGCGCAGCGACTCCGAGGTGGCCTGGTCGATGGGCGAGGCCACCGAGGTGTCCTCGATGAAATCCCCCAGGTGCGAATCCTCATCGTCACCGATCGGAGTCTCCATCGAGATGGGCTCCTTGGCGATCTTCAGCACCTTGCGGACCTTGTCCTCGGGCATTTCCATGCGCACGGCCAGCTCTTCGGGCGTCGGCTCGCGACCCATCTCCTGCAGCATCTGCCGCGAAATGCGATTGAGCTTGTTGATGGTCTCGATCATGTGCACCGGGATGCGGATGGTGCGCGCCTGGTCGGCGATCGAGCGGGTGATGGCCTGGCGGATCCACCAGGTCGCATAGGTGGAGAACTTGTAGCCGCGGCGGTATTCGAACTTGTCGACGGCCTTCATCAGGCCGATGTTGCCCTCCTGGATCAGGTCCAGGAACTGCAGCCCGCGGTTGGTGTACTTCTTGGCGATCGAGATCACCAGGCGCAGGTTGGCCTCGACCATTTCCTTCTTGGCGCGGCGCGCCTTGGCCTCGCCGATCGAGACGTCGCGGTTGATCTCCTTGAGATCATTGATCGACAGGTGGTAGAGCACCTCGAGGGTCCCCAGGCGATTCTGGCGGCGCTCCACCTCTTCCTTGAACTTGGTCAGCGGAGCCGAATACTTCTTGCCCGCCTTCACGTGCTTCTGCAGCCAGCGCGCACTGGTCTCGTTCTTGGGGAAGGTCGCGATGAAGTCCTTGCGCGGCATGCCCGAGTCACGCACGGCAATGATCATGATCTCCTTCTCGAGCTGGCGGATCTCGGAGATGTGGCCGCGCAGATTGAGAATGAGCGCATCGAACATGCGCGGCGAGAGCTTCAGCTCCATGAATTCGCCCGACAGCTTCTTGCGCAGCTTCAGGCTCTTCGGATCCTTGGCGCCGAGTTTCTCGATGGCGCTGAGCGCCTGGGTGAAGGTCTTGTGGATGGAGGCGAAGCGACGGGCCGCTTCCTCCGGGTCCGGACCGGTGTCGACCGCTTCCTCGCTGTCGTCGCCGTCCTCGCCTTCCTCCCGCTCGCCCTCGGCCGGCTCCTCGGCGACCAGCTCCATCTTGGTGGGATTCTGCGGCTGGGCGATCACGTCAGGCGCATTCGGATCGATGAAGCCGACGATCACGTCCACCAGGCGCGACTGGCCGGCCTTCACCGGCTCGTAGGCCTTCAGCAGGAAATCAAAGGTGGCCGGATACATCGACAGGGCGCCGCGCACGGCATCCAGACCTTCCTCGATGCGCTTGGCAATACGGATCTCGCCCTCGCGGGTCAGCAGTTCCACCGTGCCCATTTCGCGCATGTACATGCGTACCGGGTCGGTGGTGCGGCCGAGTTCGGCGTCCAGCGCCGCGAGCGCGGCGGCAGCCTCCTCGATGGCCTCTTCGTCAGCCGGCTGCGAGGGTTCGGTGGCCAGCAGCGATTCGGTGTCCGGTGCCTTTTCGTACACCGGAATGCCCATATCGTTGATGGTGTTGACGATGTCCTCGATCTGCTCCGGATCCACGATCTCGGAGGGCAGATGGTCATTCACCTGGGCGTAGGTCAGGTAACCCTGTTCCTTGCCGCGGGCAATGAGCAGCTTCAACTGCGATTGACGGTCCTCCGGCACGCCGGCCGGACGCGCCGCGAGCGTCTTTTTGTCCTTCTCCGCCAGCAGTTTTGCGGCGGTCTTGGGATCAATGGTGGCCGGCGCCGGGCCATGGCCCTTGGCAGGCACGGCAGCGGCCTTCTTGGGAGCCGGGGCCGCCTTGCGCTCCTTGTCAGGAACGGGCGCGGCAACGGGTGCCCGGCGGGCGCCATCCGCGGCGCCTGCGGCATGCGCCGCGGCGGACTTCTTGGCGACTACCTTGGCCGGCTTTTTTTCCGGTTGCGGACGCTTTTTGCTGGTGGCAGTGGGCTTCGGCTTGCTGGTCATGGTGAAGCTGGTGCAACCTCAGTAAAAATTATGGTGTGAGGCCCTAAATGTGAGTCCCTGAAGGGGCAACTCAAGGGGCATTCGGGCAAACCGCCAATTGTATTTCACAACTTGCGCCCTGCCAAATTTCAAAGCATCCCGGAGCCTAGGGTGGGCGACCCAGATCCTGCATAAGATGCTGAAGTTCAAGCTTTTCTTCCTTTGACAGGCCCACGTTGCGCTCGCGTTCCAAAAGTTCGTCCAGCCGCCGGCGTACCGTCTCCTGATGTAGACGCCCCAGGGCTTCTTCCAGTTCCCGCCCGGCGGCGGCCGCATCCTTGACCATGGCCTCCATGGCCGCGAGCCTCGCCAGGTGCGGTTCGCCAGCCCGGCCGCGCCAGCGCTCCAGCACCTGCGCGGTCGTCTGTGCAGGAGTGATGCGCAACTCATCGATCAGCGCGGACAACACATCCATCCCCGGCTCGTCCAGCGTGCGGATGCGTTGCAGGCGCTGATCCGATATATCGGCCGCGATCTGTGGAAAATGAAGCAACAGCCGCACGGCCTGGCGCACCAGGCTGCCGCGGCCCGCACCGGCCTGGCGCGACTCGGCGCCGCTGGCGGCGGCACCAATGCGGATGCCGAGCAACTCGGCGATACCTTCCGGGGTCCGCTGAAAGCCAAAGGCCTGCGCCAGGCGCTCGGTCAGCAGGCGCCGGTATACCCCCTCAGGCACCTGCAGTAACAATGGCCGCGCCGCCTGCGCCACCTTCGCGCGACCGTCGGCGCCGCGGGTCATCACCCGTTCGCCGAGTTCGCGGACGAAGTACTCCGACAGCGGCAGCGCCTCGGCGCCGAGGCGGCGCTCGAAGGCCTCGCGGCCTTCCTTGCCGACCAGCGTGTCCGGATCCTCGCCTTCTGGCAGGAACAGGAAGCGCAGCTCGCGGCCCTCGACCGCTTCGGGCAGCGCGTTCTGCAGCGCACGCCAGGCGGCGGCGCGCCCGGCGCGATCGCCATCAAACGAGAACACCACCTCGGTGACCAGCTGGAACACGCGCTTGAGGTGGTCGGCCGTGGTCGCCGTGCCGAGCGTCGCCACGGCGTATTGCACGCCGGCCTGATGCAGTCGCACCACATCCATGTAGCCCTCGACCACCAGCAGCCGCTGCAGCGGTGCGCGGCTCTGACGCGTCTCATACAGGCCGTAAAGCTCGCGTCCCTTGTGGAACAGCACCGTCTCCGGAGAGTTCAGGTATTTCGGCTCGCCCTTGTCCAGCACCCGGCCGCCGAAGGCGATGACGCGCCCGCGCGCATCGCGGATGGGGAACATGATGCGGTCGCGGAAGCGATCGTAATGCCGCTCTCCGCTGCGTGGCGTCGCCGCCTCGCTGTCGCGTTCGATGATGAGGCCGCACTCGCTCAGCTGGTGGCGTGCCTCCTCGCTGGACCCGAATCGCCGCAGCACCTCATTCCAGGAGTCCGGCGCATAGCCGATGCCAAAGCGCTTCAGGGTCTCCGGTTCGAGGCCGCGGCGCGCCAGGTACTCCAGGGCCCGGGTGCTGGTCTGCAGGGACTCGGCGTAGAAGCGGGCGACCTTCTCCATTACCTCGAACAGCGACTCATTGCGCTTCGGGGCCGGTGCGCTGCCCCCTTCATGGGGCACGGTGAGGCCGAGCGACTGCGCCAGTTCCTCCACCGCCTCCGGGAACGGGAGGCGGTCATGCTCGATGAGGAAGCCCAGCACCGTGCCATGCGCGCCACAGCCAAAGCAGTGATAAAACTGCTTTTCGGGACTCACCCAGAAGGACGGCGTCTTTTCGTTGTGAAACGGGCAGCAGGCGCGGTACTCGCGCCCCGCCTTTTTCAGCGGCACGCGCAGGCCGATCACCTCGACAATGTTGGCGCGCTCGATGAGTTCGTCGATAAAGCTCTGCGGAATCCGACCCATGCCGCAGGAGGCTACCGGGTGCCCCCGGGTCCGACAACCGCCTTCAACGGCTGCAGCGTCTGACGACGCTGCAGGGCCAGCCGCAGCTGCTCGAGGGACACCGGCTGGCGGATATGAAAGCCCTGCGCGAAGTCCACGCCGATCAGCGCGAGGGCCGCCAGCACGCTCTCGTTCTCGACACTCTCGGCGATGGTGTAGACGCCCATGATCCCGCCAATGCGATGGATGGTCTCCACCATCGCGAAGTCGATCGGGTCGGTATTGAGATTGCGGATGAAGGCGCCGTCGATCTTCAGGAAATCGATGGGGAGGTTGCGCAGGTAGGAAAAGGAGGACATGCCGCTGCCGAAGTCATCGAGCGCGATCGGACAGCCCATGGCACGCAGCCGCGTCATCAGCTGCGAGGCCTGGGCCAGATTGGCGACGGCGGCGGTTTCGGTGAGCTCAAAGCCGAGATGCACGCCGCGCAGGTTGGCCTGCGCCAGGCAGTCGGCGATGTAGTCGGCCAGATGCGGATCGCACACCGAAGTGCCGGACAGATTGACCATGCAGGTGGGCAGGGGATCGGTGCCGGTGCGCAACCGCGACAGTTCGCGGCACACCCGCGCGATGACCCAACGATCCACGCGTGGCATCAGCCCGTAGCGTTCGGCTGCAGGAATGAATGCCATGGGCGCGATGAGCTCACCGTCCGGCGCCACCATGCGCAGCAGCATTTCGAAGCGCTGCGAGGGACGGTGGCCACCCGCGTCCACGCGGGCGCCGACGGCGCGGATTTCCTGCGCCACCAGCGTGAAGCGCTCTTCGTCCAGCGCCGCCTGCAGGCGCTCGACCCAGCGCATCTCACCGTCACGGACCTGCACCTGCTTGTCATCAGGGTGATAGATCTGCACGCGGTTGCGGCCGTTGTCCTTGGCCAGGTAGCAGGCCTGGTCGGCCCGGCTCAACGCATCCCCGACCGAGGGCACCGTGGCATCCAGCGCCAGCATGCCGAGGCTGGCGCTGATGGCGAACATGCGATCCTTCAGCTGGAAGCGCAGGCCGGCGATCTGCAGCCGGATGTCATCGGCAAGCGCCAATGCCGCCGCACGGCTGCGCCGCGGCAGTAGCACGCCAAACTCGTCACCTCCGACACGCGCCAGCACATCATCGGACTGCAGCCGCGCCCGCACCAGCCACGACACTTTGCGGATGAGTTCATCGCCGGCGGCATGCCCGCAGGTGTCGTTGATCACCTTGAACTGGTCCAGATCGAAGTACAGCAGCCACCAGTGCTCCGGGCCGCGCACCTGCTCGGCAATCGCGTGCGCCAGCAGCACCTCGAATTCCGCGCGGTTGGTGAGGTTGGTGAGCGCGTCATGCGTCGCCTGGTGGCGCAGCGATTCGGCCAGGTCGCGCAGCGCCGCATCCATGCGCGCGTCACGCCGGAACTGGGCCCGCGAGCGACTCACGCCGGCCAGCAGCAGCAGGACACAGCCCAGCGGCAGTACCACCAGCAGCAGTTGGGCGACCTCGCGCGACGCCAGGCCGATGGTCGCACCGAACTCCTGTTCCAGCGGCACCGCGCGTTCGTGCAGCGCGTCGAGTCGTGCCAGGAGCAGGCGCACCTGCTCGGCATCGGGCTGGCCGCTCATCACCTGGGCGTGCAGCAGATCACCGGTACGGTGCACGTCCGCGATCACCGCGTCCGCTGCAGTCCACACGGCCACCGCATGTGCCATGACGCTTTGGTGCTGAAACAGGCGGAACAGCACCATCAGGGCGTCGATGTCCGCGGGGGCATTGCCGCCGGCGAGCAGGCCGCGGCGCGCGACGGCGTAATCCGGATGGGGCGATTGCAGCTGCCTGCGCGCCACCTGATCGCCCTCGGGCACCCCGAGGTATCTGAGGTAGGCCTGGTAGTAGGCCGGGGCCCTGGTCACGACATAGCGGTGAAGATGTTCGGCCGCCTGGTGCTCCCCAATCGCCCATTGGCCCTCGCCGTAGGTATAGGCGCGCAATCCTGAAACGACGAGCACGCTGAGCAGGCTCAGCAGCAGCATGAGGGACATGATCAGCAGCAGCGGCCAGATGGCCGAGACGAGCTTGCGATCGTGGGCGGGGGGAGGGGCCGGCGATGCCATGGCGGATCTTGCCATGGACCCTGGAAACGCTTGTAAGACCTGCGTCGCAGAGGCCCTTACCATAACCTTAGGCTACGGCTTGGCAGGAGAAAATCAGGCGCTGAGCAGGCCTTTGATGCGGGCGCTCAGGGCGCCCATGTCGGTACGGCCCTGAACCTGTGGTTTGACGACCGCCATGACCTTGCCCATGTCCTTCATGCTGGCGGCGCCGGTGCTGGCGATGGCCGCGCGGATCAGGCTCTCGATTTCGGCGTCCGCGAGCTGGGCGGGCAGATAGGCCTGCAGAACCGCGAGTTCGGCGGACTCCTTGGCCACCAGGTCAGCGCGGCCGCCGGCCTGGAACTGGGTGATGGATTCGCGGCGCTGCTTGATCATCTTATCCAGCACGACGAGCACCTGCGTGTCGTCCAACTGGATACGCTCATCGACCTCGCGCTGCTTGATGGCGGCCAGGATCAGCCGAATGCCGGCGAGGCGCTCCTTGTCGCCGGAGCGCATCGAGGCCTTCATGTCCTCGGTGATGCGTTCCTTCAGGGACATGGGTGGCTTCAGCGCGCGGCGCGAATGCCGTCGCGGGAGACGCGCTTCATGTGGCGCTTGATGGCCGCGGCCTTCTTGCGCTTACGCTCCTGCGTGGGCTTTTCGTAGAATTCGCGCCGCCGCAGCTCGGTGAGGATCCCGGCTTTTTCGCAGGCGCGCTTGAAACGGCGCAGGGCCGCATCGAAATACTCGTTCTCACGAACACGAACGCTCGGCATTGGAACCTCAAGTCCTTGATCTACCGGCGGTTTTGCCGGCGTTGTAGCAGGATCGGGCTGGCGATTCTAAAGACCCGTACCGCAAAAGGCAAAGTTTTCCCCGAGCTTCTGCCTCTAAAATCCTCACCCGTGAAAATCCTCGCCCTGGAATCCTCCTGCGATGAAAGCGCCGCGGCCGTGCTCGACAGCGAGCGCGGTCTTTTGGCGCATGCCCTGTTCAGCCAGATCGAGCTGCACCGCAGCTACGGGGGCGTCGTGCCGGAGCTGGCCTCGCGCGATCACGTCCGCCGGCTGCTGCCGCTGCTGCGGGAGGTGCTGAGCGCTGCCGGCACGGAGCCGCGACAGCTGGATGGCATCGCCTACACCGCAGGTCCCGGTCTGGTCGGGGCCCTGCTCACGGGCGCCGCCCTGGGACGCTCCCTGGCCTTCGCCTGGGGCGTGCCGGCGCTGGGCGTGCATCACCTGGAAGGGCATCTGCTGGCGCCGCTGCTCGAGCCGGAACCGCCGCCTTTTCCGCATGTGGCGTTGCTGGTGTCCGGTGGCCACACGCTGCTGATCGAGGTGCAGGCCATCGGCGCCTATCGGGTGTTGGGCGAGACCCGTGATGATGCGGCCGGCGAGGCTTTCGACAAGACCGCCAAGCTCCTCGGCCTGCCCTACCCGGGAGGACCGGAACTGGCGCGGATTGCCGCACGCGGTCGCGCCGGCGCCTTCGTGTTCCCGCGACCGATGCTCGACCGACCTGGACTCGAATTCAGCTTCTCGGGCCTGAAGACCGCCGTGCTGCACGCGGTTCGCGACCGGGTCCTGGATGATGCATTGCGAGCCGACGTCGCCCGCGGCGTGCAGGAGGCCATCGTCGAATGCCTGTGCGTGAAGGCGCTGCGGGCCCTGGAGCAGTGCGACTGCAATGTGCTCACCGTCAGTGGCGGCGTGGGAGCCAATCTGCACCTGCGGGAGTCGCTGACGCGGGCGCTGGCCAGCCGCGGCGCCCGAGCCTACTATCCGCGCCCGGAATTCTGTACCGACAATGCGGCGATGATTGCGGTGGCGGGCCTGGCGCGACTGCGTGCCGGGCAGCACGATGACCTCGCCATCGGTGCGCGGGCCCAATGGGCACTGGATTCGCTGCCGCCGGTAAATTAGGACGAACATGGATCAGACAAGCGACCGGGTCTTTCTGCGCGAGCTGGGGGTGGAATGCATCATCGGCTTTCTCGACTGGGAACGACTGGTCAAACAGACCGTGTACCTGGACATCGAGGCGCCCATCGATTGTCGCAAGGCCGCCTTGCATGACGATGTGGCAGAGACCCTGGACTACAAGCGCCTGTCCAAGGTGGTGCTCGCCTTTGTCGGGGCATCCGAATTCAAGCTGGTGGAGACGCTCGCGGACCGCACCGCGCGGCTCATCCTCGAGGAGTTCGATCTGCCCTGGGTGAGACTGACGGTGAACAAACGCGGCGCGATCCGCGCGGCGCGCGATGTCGGCGTCACCCTCGAGCGCAGTCGCGCCGACCTCGCCTGATGGCTGCCGTCTACGTGGCGGCAGGCAGCAACGTCGATCCGCTCAGAAATATCGAGCAGGCGGTTGCGGAGCTGGCGCGGATCCTGGGTCCCCTGACCGTCTCGCCCTGGTATCGGAACCAGGCCGTCGGTTTCACCGGCGATGACTTCATCAACCTGGTGCTGGGGTTCGATACCGAACTTGGCGTGCATGACACGCAGCGGCAGCTGCGCGAGGTCGAGACCCTATGTGGTCGGCCGCGCGATGCCCCCAAATGGGCGGCGCGGTCCATGGACCTGGACATTCTGCTGTACGGGGACCTGCGGTTGGATGAGCCGCAGCTGAAACTGCCGCGCCCGGATCTGCTGGTCCGTCCCTACATGCTCGGACCGCTGGCTGACATCGCGCCGGACCTGCGCCACCCCACCGCGGGGCTGACCATTGCCCAGCTGTGGGCGCGGTTCGATCCTGCCGCCCATCAGATGGTTGCGGTACGGCCGGCCGCGACGGTGAGCCGGTGCCCCTAACCGCCCTGACTGCGCCCGCCATCGACGGCCAGCACCTGGCCGGTGACGTAGGGCGCGAGGGTTGCGAAATACAGCGCGGCCTTGCCGATGTCCTGGGGTTCTCCGCCGCGTTTCAGCAGTGTCTTGCCGATGATCTCGGCTTCCAGCGCCGCATCGACATCGGCGGGCACCATCACCGGGCCGGGGGCGATGCCATTCACGCGAACTTCGGGCGCAAGTTCGCGCGCCAGCGACTTGGTGAGCATGATCAACGCGGCCTTCGCGCTGCTGTAGGCGGGGTAGCGCTTCAGCGGCCGCATGCCGTGGATGTCGACCATGTTCAGGATCAGGCCGCGGCGTCGGCGCAGTTCGCTGGCGGCCGCCTGCGCCAGAAACAGTGGCGCACGGAAATTGGTACCGATGAGATCATCGAATTGGCTGAGGGTGATCTCGCCCACCGGCGTCGCGTAGAAGGTCGAGGCATTGTTGATGAGAATGTCCAGCCGACCGAAGTGCTCGACCGCCGCGGCAACCAGACCCGGCAGCCGTGTCGTGTCCAGCAGGTCCGCCTGCACCCCGATGGCGGACGCGGTGCGCGTGGCATTGAGCGCGCCGAGCAACCCGGCGGCATCCTGGGTGGATGTGTGGTGATGAATCACGACGTTTGCGCCGGCGCCATGCAGTGCCTGCGCCATGGCGGCGCCCAGGCGACGCGCGCCACCGGTGATCAGTACCGTCTGGCCGGCGAGGGGTTGCGGATCCGTCTGTGCCATAGGTCCTCATTATGACTGGATCGGCGACGCTGCCAATGCTGCCGCCCCTGAGCGCGGCCGAAGCTGAGCATTCGGCGACGCTGCGGCAGCAAATCACGCAGTGCATCGACGCCGCCGGCGGCTTCATCGATTTCGCGACCTTCATGGACCTCGCCCTGTATGCGCCGGGCCTGGGGTATTACAGCGCCGGCAGCACCAAGCTCGGCGCGGCCGGTGATTTCACGACGGCGCCGGAGGTCTCCACCCTGTTTGCGCGTTGCGTGGCACGCCAGTGCGCGCAGGTGCTGCGCGCGATCCCCGGCGGCAGCATCCTGGAGCTGGGTGCCGGCACCGGCAGCATGGCGTCGACACTGCTCGAAGAACTTGCGGTCCTGCAGGCGCTGCCGCGGCATTACTACATCCTGGAAGTCAGTGCGGATCTGGCGCAGCGGCAGCGCGCACGCCTGGCTTCGCTGCCCGCAGCGCTGCACTCACGCGTGCACTGGCTGCAGCAGCTGCCGGCGACGCCGCTGCCGGGCGTGATCCTGGCCAACGAGGTGCTGGATGCGCTGCCCTGTCGACGCTTCGTGGTGGATGAAGACCTGATCCTGGAACTTGGAGTCTCCCATACGGCCGGTGCACTGCGC
>DASZCK010000086.1:0-27479 GCA_035943195.1 Steroidobacteraceae bacterium | reverse complement strand
GCGCTGGCGAGTTCCCTGAACGTGCCGGCCGTGCGCACCCTGGTACTGACCGGCATCGACAGCTTTCACGACCGGCTGCTCGCGCTGGGATATGGGCACATCACCCAGGACAGTGAGTTTTACGGCTATTCACTGGCGCTGGGTTCGGCCGAAGTCACGCTGTGGGAGCAGGCCCAGGCCTACCACGCGCTGGCGCGCGGGGGTAACTGGTCGCCGCTGCGAGTGACGGGTGTCACCGCGCCCGCAGCACCGCCCGCAGCACCGCTGACGGCGCTGCTGGACCCGGCTGCCACCTTCGTGATCGGCGACATCCTCAGCGACCCGGCCGCCCGCGCCATCACCTTCGGTCTCGACACGCACCTGGCGACCGGGTTCTGGACGGCGGTGAAGACCGGCACCAGTGAAGACATGCGGGACAACTGGTGCGTGGGCTTCTCGCGTGACTACACCGTCGCCGTGTGGGTGGGTAACTTCGAGGGCGACTCGATGCGCGACGTGAGTGGCGTGACCGGCGCCGCACCCATCTGGCACGATCTCATGACTGCGGCACAGGGCGGGCGACCCTCGCTGCCGCCGCCTGCGCCGGCCGGCATCGTGCCACGTCAGACACGATTTGCGCACGCCATCGAGCCCGCGCGGCGCGAGTGGTATCTGACGGGCACGGCTGTGAATGACATCGTGGCGGCGGTGCCGCCGCGCGATCGCCCCGGCATCGAAAGTCCGGTCAACGGCATGGTCATCGCGCTCGACCCGGACATTCCGCAAGGCCACCAGCGCATCCTGATCAGCCTGCGCGGCGTGCAGCCCGGCATGACGCTGGCACTGAATGATCAGCCGCTGGGCAGCGCCGCGGACCGGCAACTGTGGTCACCGGCCCCGGGCGCCTGGTATCTGAGATTGCAGGATGCCGGCGGGCGCACCCTTGATCGGGTGCTGTTCACGGTGCGCTAAGGCGCGAGTACCCGGTCCACCAGCAACTGCAGGCGCCGTTGGTTTTGGTATTCATTCACATCCAGGCGGTACACCAGGCGCACATCGCCGACCGGCAGCTGACTTGCCGCGCCTTCGTCAGTGGCATCCAGGAAATTGAACGCGATGGCGTCGAAGGATCGCCCGGTGTGCGGCACCTCCACCCACATCTTCACATGCCTGACGCCGACGATGCGGGTATTGCGCACGGTGAAGAGGCCGTCGAAGGTAGGCTCCGGAAACAACTGTCCCCAGGGTCCACCGGCACGCAGGGCGGTCGCCGTTTCCAGGGCGAGCTCGGCCACGCTCAGCTCCCCGTCGGTCTCGATGCAGGTCGAAAAGCCCGCCACCTGCGCCCAGCGGGTGACCTCGGCATCAAACTCGCCTGCGAACTCGTCCAGGTGGGCGGCATCGAGGGTCATGCCGGCCGCCATGGCGTGGCCGCCGAAACGCGCGATGAGCGTAGGCTTGCGTGTCGCGATGGCATCCAGCACATCGCGGATGTGCAAGCCGGAAATCGAGCGTGCCGAACCACGCAACACGCCATCGCCGGCGCGGGCGAAGGCGATCACCGGTCGTCCGGTGCGATCCTTGATCCGGCTCGCGACCAGGCCGACGACGCCCTGGTGCCAGCTCTCATCGAACAGGCACAGGCCATTGCGCTGCGCGGCGCGAGTTTCCGGATCGTCCCAACCGCGCAGTGCCGCCAGCGCATCGGCCTGCATGCGTGCCTCGATCTGGCGACGTTCGCGGTTGATGCCATCCAGTCGCCCGGCGAGCTCGGTGGCGCTCGCAGCATCGTCCGCCAGCAGGCACTGGATGCCGATGGTCATGTCGTCAAGCCGGCCGGCGGCATTCAGCCGCGGCGCCACCGAAAACCCCAGGTCACCCGCGGTCAGATCCACGCGCCGGCGCTGGGCCACTTCAAGCAGCGCCGTGATGCCCGCCACGCAGCGGCCGGCGCGGATGCGGCGCAGGCCCTGGGCCACCAGCACGCGGTTGTTGGCATCCAGCGGCACCAGGTCCGCCACGGTACCCAGCGCAACCAGGTCCAGGAAGTCGCTGACCGCCGGGGCGTCCACTGGCGCCAGGTGGCGCTCATCCAGCGTGCGCTTCAACGCCGCAAGAATGTAGAAGGCAACGCCCACGCCGGCCAGGCAGCGGCTGCCGAAGTCGCCGCCGGCGTTGGGATTCACGATGACATTGGCCTGCGGCAGCTGCGCGGCCGGCAGGTGATGGTCCGTGACCAGGACATCCAGGCCCAGGGCCCGGGCGCTGGCCACGCCTGCCAAACTGGAGATGCCGTTGTCCACGGTCACCAGCAGGGTGGGTTCGCGGGTGGCCGCCACCGCCACGATTTCCGGGGTCAGGCCGTAGCCGAATTCGAAGCGATTCGGCACCAGGAAATCCACGCTGCCAAAACCCCAGGCGCGCAGGGCCCGCAGCATGAGCGCGGTGCTGGTGGCGCCGTCGGCATCAAAGTCGCCGATCACGAGAATGCGCCCGCGCTCACGATGCAGCAGCAGCAGGTCGACGGCCGCGACCACGCCGCCCAGGGTTCCTACCGGCAGCAACCGCGACAGCTCCGTGGAGAGCTGCCCGGATTCAACGATGCCGCGCGCCGCATAGACTCGCTGCAATACCGGATGCAGACCGCCCAGGGAACTGGCATCCCCGTGCACGACGCGACGCCTGATCTGCTGCGTCACTGCAGCACGGCCCAGGGGCCGCGCGAGCGACGCCAGAAGCGCAGGCCGTCGCGCGCCGTCAGCACGCTGCAACGATCGTTGGCGATCAGGGTGAGCTGCCGGATCACACCATCCTTGAGCGCCGTGACCACGGGCGCGAGCACCATCTCATCGAGGTGCTGCAACAGCTCCATCAGTGTCGCCGGCTGCGGCTGGTCGGTGCGGAACAGTTCAATGACCGCGGCGGTGCGGGCCGCGCCGCTATTGAGAATGTCATGGGCGCTGGCGGCCGGTGGTCGCAGGCGGGCGCCGCTCAAGGCGCACAGGCCGCCCGCCACGGCATCCTCGCCGAATACGGTCATGAAGGTCGCTGACTCATGCGTCACCGCCAGGGGTCGCGCGCCGCTGCGCTCGCCGCCACCCCACAACCACAGTGTCGTCAGCGGCGCTTCCCGGCGCCGCGCCCGCGCCGCGTTCATGGGATGGGCGTGCAGCCACATTTCAAGCTCGGCGCCTAGCTGCAGCAGCCGCGCGGCGCCGGCGCCCTGAACCGTGCTGCCGGTGATGCCGCCGCCGAGCAGTCGGGCCGGATCTCGGGTGAGCGGCAGGTCTTCAAAGCGCGGACCCAGGGCCAGGAGGCCGCCGCCGGGCAGCCGCTGCAGTTCAAAGCCGCGATCGGCAAAGGCGCCGGCGAAGTCATGGCACAGGGTATCAAGCGCCGCGTCATCCAGTTTGAGCAGTCCGCGGTAATCCAGGTACACGCCGCTGATACCTGCGATGAGATGCAATGGGGTCGCGAGCCACACGCTGCCGGTGCCGGGGGGCAACGTGGTGTGGGGTAGCGCTGCCGCGGCGACGACGGCCGGGGTGGCATCGCAAGGGGCACTGAGGTCCGCGCGACCCAGCCAGCCTGCGAGCCAGCCGCGCCAGTCCCCGGCCAATGGCGACACGCCGGCAAAGCGCGCGATGCGGGCGAGTGCCGGCAGCGCGTCCCGGGGCACCGCGGCGTCGCGGTCATCCACGCCACCTCGCCCCGGCGCGGTGAGGTACAGATCGGACAGTATGATTGCCACTTCGCTCATTGGCGCTATCGTACACACATGAAGTTCACACTCGACTCACGCAATGACATCAATCTCATTCGCGGCTATGGCCCGGGCGAAGTGCGCATTGGTGAACTCGTGCATCACGCGCCGTGCATCGTGACGGCACAGCAACTGGTACTCGACTGGCAGGTGCGCGATGTGGCATCGCTGGTGGTCGCGGATCTGGAGGCGATCTTCGCCCTGAAACCGGACGTCGTGTTGCTGGGCACTGGAGCGCGGCAGATATTTCCCGAGCGCGGGATCCGCAATGCGTTTCTCGCGCACAAGGTGGGACTGGAAGTGATGGATCTGGGCGCGGCCTGTCGCACCTACAACATCCTGGTGCAGGAAGAACGTCGCGTGGCGGCAGTGTTGTTTCCGGAAGGCTAAAAGTAATCAGCCCGCCTTTTTCGGAGGCGGGCTGAAGGGCGCTGACAAAGAAGGCACCGGGGAAGAAATCCAATCCGACAAGACATTCATCCGAAGCTGACAGACTCGAACAAAAGTCTCTTAGTTATTGTTATTTAAGATATTTTTGTTGCTTTTTTCGCGTCTCTTCGCCCGGTGCCTTCTCATCAACGCCCTCCCGTCGCACCGCGGCGACATGTTAAACACGTCACGCTTCAACGCGCAAGCTATTGATTGCACCGGAATATGCGACAGATGGCTGCGGGGCTTCGACAGTGCATGCGCGAATGGCACAAGATTATTGTCAAACCATGCACTTACACGATTTACATCGCGTAATACATTCACCTACGTCACCGGTCCGCTCAACAGCGGTACGAACGCGACCGGACCCAGAGACTGACGCTCGATGCGATTTTCCTTGCGCGTGAAACGCACCAACTCCTGCTGTCCCTCCCCGCCCACCGGCACGATCAGACGGCCACCGACCTTCAGTTGCTTCAGCAGCGCCTCCGGCACCGAGATCGGTGCCGCCGCCACCAGGATGCCATCGAAGGGCGCGATGCTCTTCCAGCCCAACGTGCCATCGCCATGCTTCAGGCGTACGTTGCGCAACTCCAGCTCATCCAGTCGCAGCTTGGCGCGCAGATACAAAGGTTCGATGCGCTCGATGCTGTAGAGCTTGGTGACCAGCGGCGCGAGTACCGCGGTCTGGTAGCCGCAGCCCGTGCCCACTTCCAGCACCTTCGACAAGGGACCCGCCGCCAGCAGCGCCTCGGTCATGCGCGCCACGATGTACGGCTGGGAGATGGTCTGGCCAAAGCCGATCGGCAGGGCGGTGTCCTCGTAGGCGCGCGTGCCCAGCGCCTCATCGACAAAAATATGTCGCGGGACATTGCGGATCCGATCCAGCACCGCCGGATCGCTGATGCCCTGCTCGCGCAGGCGCTGCACCAGTCGGTCGCGGGTGCGGGCCGAGGTCATGCCGATGCCGGACATGCGAACATCAATCATGGAGTCAGTTTTCCATCGCCCAACCAGTCGCGCACGGTATCGAGTGCACCGTAGCGGGTCAGGTCGATCAACAGCGGAGTCACCGAGACAAAGCCTTCGGACACGGCGTGAAAATCGGTGCCCTCCCCGGCATCGGCACCGGCGCCGGCCGGCCCGATCCAGTAGACCACCCGGTTGCGCTGATCGCGCGCCTCGATGATCGGTTCGGCGGGATGCCGCTTGCCCAGGCGCGTCGTGCGCAGGCCGCGCAATTGGTCGAATGGCAGGTCCGGAACGTTCACATTCAGGATCATCGCCCGCTCCAGCGGCTGCTCGAGCATCTGCGCCACGAGCATCCGCGCCACGCGCGCCGCGGTGTCGAAGTGACGGCCGCTGGATTCGCCGGTGCACAAGGACACGGCGAGTGTGGGCAGACCCAGGAAGCGCCCTTCCATCGCCGCCGCCACCGTGCCTGAATACAGCACATCATCGCCCAGGTTCGCGCCGTCATTCACGCCCGAGACCACCATGTCGTGCCGATAGTTGAACAGGCCCGAGATCGCCAGATGCACGCAGTCCGTGGGCGTGCCCTGGACGCAGAACACCTCCGGTTCGGTCTCCTGAACGCGCAGCGGTACATCCAGGGTGAGGGAGTTGCTGGCGCCACTGCGATTGCGATCCGGGGCCACGATGGTCACCTGGCCCAGATCCTTCAGGGCCTCGGCCAGGGCACGAATGCCCTCGGCCCGGTAGCCATCATCATTGCTGACGAGAATTTTCACCCGGGCCAATATAGCGGTTGAGGAGCCGGTCCGGGAGATTGAAGTGAAGCCCAAGCCAGACGCAGAAGGGGCGGCGTTGTTTCGCGCCGCCACCCGCGGTGTGAAGCCGCTGACGCACGCACTACCGGTGAGCGCCGATGCGCCCAAGCCGCGCGTCCGGGCGCGTTTCACGCGCGCCGACCGCCAGGCCGTGCTTGACGAAATCCTGCACGGCGCGCCCGATGAGCCGCAGATCTCTGCCGCCGACCCGTCCCTGTTTGCCCGCCCGGTGGTGAGCGCGACGACGCTGCGCAAACTGCGCCGCGGCCAGTACCGGGTGCAGGCGGAGCTGGATCTGCATGGGCTGACGCAGGCGCAGGCGCGCCTGCAGCTGAGTGAATTCCTGGCCGCGGCGCTGGCCGGCAATGCCCGCTGCGTGCGCATCGTGCATGGCAAGGGCTTGCGATCGGGCTCCAAAGGTCCGGTGCTGCGCCAGCTGGTCAATGGCGTGCTGCGGCGAAGCGCGCAGGTGCTGGCCTTCGCCTCGGCGCGTCAGGTCGATGGGGGCACCGGCGCAGTGTATGTGCTGCTGGAGAGCGGCTCCTAGACATCGTCGGCATCCACGATCCGCGACGCGTTCGGCGCACTGCCGTCGCCGAGCAGTTCCCGGACCACAGCGGTGGCAAAACTGCCGCTGCGCAGCCAGAAGCGCAGCACGATGCCGTCCGCCTCGCGCTGCCATTGCAGGTCACGCACCGTCAGTCGCAGACTGCGCCGCTCCTGGCGCAGGCCGGCGGCGATCGTGAACTCACAGGCCACGGTCAACCCTTCGGCCACGCGCTGCTCCAGTTGCAGCGGCGGGCCCCGCGACATCAGTTCGCCCGCACCCCACATCGGCCCGGTGGGATGAATCTGCAGCTGCGCCAGCCTCTCAGGCAGATCAGGCGTCAACTCCGCTACCGGGAACACACTGCCGCGCCCATCCAGGTTCGCCACATCGCCTGCCGCCAGCGTGCCCCAGCTGCCCTGGCGCACCCGCTCACCCAGCACGGCATTGAAGATCAGACTGCGCGCCGCCGACAGCACAAAGCCATCCGGTCGGCCCGGCCGCGCCGCGCTCGCGGCGCTGGCGGATGCCAGCAGGCGCGCGAGGTTCGCGCCCTCGCGCCCGAAGCGCTGCGGCCCGAAATAGTTCGGCACACCGATGGTTGCGATGCGATGGCAGCGCTCCTGCAGCGCTGCATCGGTACCGCTGTAGGCGCGGATGCGCACCGTGAAGGCGTTCCCGGCCAGCGCGCCACGCGGCAGCTTGCGCCGATGGCGGTGCGTCTCGAGCACCACGAATTCCGGATGCTGCAGAGCCGCCGCCCCGGCCAGCGAGCGCGGCGTGGCGGGCAGCGAAAACCACTGGATGGCGATCGCGCGCCGATCCTTGAGTCCGGCGAACCCCACATCGCGCACCGGACAACCCAGTGCCCGTGCCAGTTCCTGCGCCACCCACCCGGTGTTGGCATTGCGCTTGCGGACCTTGAGCAACAGGTGCGCCCCATCGCCGTCGGGTGCAAATCCCAGGTCTTCCTCGACCACGAAATCCTCGGGCACGGCGCGCAGCACACCGCTCGCCCGCGGATCCCCCCAAGCACGCGGCGGATCCAGCGCCAGCTGCCGCCACGTCTCAAGGGTCATTTCCCAAGGCCTTCAGGTCGTGGAGCGCAGCAGCACGACGGCCTGGGCCGCGAGGCCCTCGCCACGACCCAGAAAGCCCATCTTCTCGGTGGTCGTGGCTTTCACGTTCACACAATCGGGCGCCACCTCGAGCAGCGTTGCGATGCTGCGGCGGATGTCCTCGCGGTGCTGGGCCAGCCGCGGCGCCTCGGCGAGAACGGTGATATCGGCGTTGATGACCGCCAAGTTGCGCTCGCGCAGCATGGCCAGGACGGCCCGCACGAAGCCCTGGCTGTCGGCGCCGCGCCATTGCGGATCATCGTCGCGGAAATGCTGGCCGATGTCGCCAAGGCCGGCGGCGCCCAGCAGCGCATCGCACAGCGCATGCAGAATCACATCCCCATCCGAATGCGCGATGACGCCACGACCGTAGGGCACCCGGACGCCGCCGAGCATCACGAATTCACCAGCGCCGAAGGTATGAACGTCAAATCCAGATCCGATGCGCATGGCCTGCTCCGTCCCTCCCTGCCCCCGGGAATTCAAAATCGCCGCCGCCAGGACCAGATCCTGGGCCGTGGTCACCTTCATATTCGCCGCCGACCCCTCCACCAGCAGCGGCCGCGCGCCCACCCACTCCAGGGCCTGGGACTCGTCGGTCGGCGTGCGGCCGGCATCGTGCGCGGCCTCCAGCGCCTTGCGCAGCGCGCCAAAGCGAAACATCTGTGGGGTCAGCGCCCGCCACAGGCCGGTGCGGTCCACGGTCCGCTCGACGGCGCTTGCGCCCAGCGTTGGGCCATACTTGAGCGTATCGGCTCCGGGCGCCGCGAGCAGGCCTCCGGTTTCTTCATCCCGCAGTTCACGCAGCAGTTTGGTGAGGTCAGCAGCCGGCAGGCACGGTCGGGCGGCATCGTGCACCAGCACCCAGTCGCGTTCGTCGGCGCGGCTGCCCAGAGCACGCAGTCCGTTCAACACCGAGGCGCTGCGCGCCGCGCCGCCCGCCACGGCGACCACCTCGATAGGCAGCCGTGCCGCGACCTGCGGCCACCACGGATCCTCGGGCGCCAGTGCCACCACAATCCCGGTGCAGCGGCCGTCTGCGATGAAGGGTTCCAGCGCCCACTCCATGACGGTGCGACCCAGCAAGGTGGCGTACTGCTTGGGAACCTGGGTGCCAAACCGGCGTCCCGAGCCCGCCGCCGGCATGATGAGCCAGTATTGCAAGCGCGTTAGCGCGCGGCCACTTGGGCCGCGGGCGCTCGGGGTGCGTCGGGCTTGGCCGGAACGACCTGGTAGTAGGTTTCGTTGGCGGCGATCATCCCCAGCTCACTGCGTGCCCGCTCCTCGAGCGCGGCCATGCCGGTCTTCAGGTCGCGCACCTCAGCGGCCAGTTGTCGGTTGCGCTCCACCAGCGCCGCGTTCTGCGTCCGCTGCTGAGTCACGGCGTCCAGCATCCTGGCCATCTCCCGCACGCCGCTGTCCGACAGCCACAGGCGGTACTGCAGGATCGCGATCACCACACCGAGTGCTATTGCCAGCCATTTCACGGCACAAGCCTACAACTTTACGGGAAACGCGTCGCGCCCGGCGTAGCGCACCTTGCCCAGCATCAGCTCGATGCGCAGCAGCTGGTTGTACTTGGCGGTCCGATCCGACCGCGACAGTGAACCGGTCTTGATCTGCGAGGCCGCGCTGCCCACGGCCAGGTCGGCAATGGTCGCATCCTCAGTTTCCCCCGAGCGATGCGACATCACCGAGGCGTAGCCGGCCTTTTCCGCCATGCCGACCGCCGCCAGGGTCTCCGTGAGGGTGCCGATCTGGTTCGGCTTGATCAGGATGGCGTTGGCGGTGCGCTTGGCAATACCCTCTGCCAGGATCTTGGTATTGGTCACGAAGAGGTCATCCCCGACCAGCTGCAAGCGCTCGCCCAGGGCGCGGGTGAGTTCCGCCCATCCCGCCCAATCCGCTTCGCTCATGCCGTCCTCGATGGTGATGATGGGGTAACGGCCCGCCAGATCCGCCAGGTAGCGGGTGAATTCGCTGGCTGTGAAGCGCCGGTTTTCGCACTCCAGGTCGTAGCGTCCGTCCTTGTAGAACTCGGTGCTCGCCGCATCCAGTCCCAGGTAGATGTCGCGCCCGGCCTTGTAGCCCGCCTTGTCGATGGCCTGCAGGATGACCTCCAGCGCCTCCTCGTTGGATGCAAGGTTCGGCGCAAAGCCCCCTTCATCACCCACCGTGGTCGAGAGACCCCGGTCGGCCAGAATCTTCTTCAAGGCGTGGAAGATTTCCGCACCGTAGCGCAGCGCCTCGCGAAAGTTCGGCGCGCCTACCGGGAGGATCATGAACTCCTGGATGTCCAGGCTGTTATTGGCATGGGCGCCACCATTGATGATGTTCATCATGGGCACCGGCATGACCGGTTCACGGCCCCGGCCGACATATTTGAACAAGGGCTGCTTTTCGGAAGCAGCCGCCGCATGCGCATTGGCCAGGGAGATGGCGAGCAGCGCGTTGGCGCCGAGCCGCCCCTTGGTCTCGGTCCCATCGAGGTCGATCATGACCTGGTCGAGGCCTTCCTGGTCGCGCGCATCGCGGCCGAGTACTGCATTGCGCAGCACGGTATTGACGTGGTCGACGGCCTTCAATACGCCCTTGCCACCGTAGCGCTTGGCATCGCCATCGCGCAGCTCGACTGCTTCGCGGGTACCCGTCGAGGCTCCCGAGGGCACCGCGGCGCGGCCCTGGGCACCGGACTCCAGAATGACGTCGGCCTCCACCGTGGGGTTACCACGCGAATCCATGATTTCGCGTCCGCGGACTTCGACGATACGACTCATAAGAGGGATTCCTCGAAAGGTTTGTGCTTGACGGTCCGATCCAGCTCGATCAGCGTTTCCAGCAGCGAGCGCATGCGCGCCAGCGGCCAGGCATTGGGGCCGTCGGACAGGGCTTTTTCCGGCTGGGGGTGGGTTTCCATGAAGACCCCGGCGACACCGGCCGCCACGGCGGCCCGGGCCAGCACCGGGATGAATTCGCGTTGGCCGCCCGAGGCGCTGCCCTGGCCGCCGGGCAGCTGCACCGAGTGCGTGGCGTCGAACACCACCGGACACTGGGTGTCGCGCATGATGGCGAGGGAGCGCATGTCGGTGATCAGGTTGTTATAGCCGAAGGAAAAGCCGCGCTCGCACACCATGATGTCCTGATTGCCGGTGCTGCGCGCCTTGTCGACCACATTGCGCATTTCCCACGGCGACAGGAACTGCCCTTTCTTGATGTTGACGGGCTTGCCCTGGCGCGCGACGCCCAGGATGAAGTTCGTCTGCCGGCACAGGAACGCCGGCGTCTGCAGCACATCCACCACGGCGGCGACTTCCCCGAGCGGGGTGTCCTCATGCACGTCGGTGAGCACGGGCACGTTGAACAGGCGTCGCACCGATTCCAGTACCGCCAGCCCCGACTCCAATCCCGGACCACGGTAACTGCTGCCAGAGGAGCGATTGGCCTTGTCGAAGGATGCCTTGAAGACGAAGGGCACGCCCAGCTGCGTCGTGAGCTCCACCAGGGTGCCGGCGATCTCCTGCGTGAGCGTGGCGCCCTCGATGACGCAGGGTCCTGCGATCAGGAACAGCGGCTGATCTGGACCTACGGTATGCCCGGCGAGTTTCATGCACCCGCTGCAGCAGGCAGCTGCGAGGCGCGGTGCGCGCGCGCGGCGCGGACAAATCCTGCAAACAGCGGATGTCCGTCGCGTGGCGTCGAGGTGAATTCCGGATGGAACTGGGTTGCCACGAACCAGGGATGATCGGGCAGTTCGATGATCTCCACCAGGTCATCACGCGACAGCCCCGCGAATTTGAGGCCCCCGCGACTGTAGCGGTCCCGGTAGGTGTTGTTGAATTCGAAGCGGTGCCGGTGGCGCTCGAATATCGAATCGCGCGCGTACAGTTCCCGCACCCGCGTACCGGCACTCAGCAGTACCTCCTGGGCACCCAGGCGCATGGTACCGCCCTTGGCGGATTTCTCATCGCGCAGCTGCGAACCCAGCGTGGTGTCCTGCCATTCGGCGATGAGGGCGATCACCGGATGCGGGGTGGCGCGGTTGAACTCGGTGCTGTTGGCGTCGGCGAGGCCCAGCACGTGGCGGCCGAACTCGACGATGGCGATCTGCATCCCTAAGCAGATGCCCAGGTAGGGGATGTCATGTTCGCGCGCGTAGCGGACTGCTGCGATCTTGCCCTCGATGCCACGCTCGCCGAAGCCACCGGGCACCAGGATGGCATCCATGCCTGCCAGAGCGTGGGTGCCATGCTGCTCGATGTCGGTGGATTCGATGTAGTGGACATTGACCCGTGTACGGGTCTTCAGGCCGCCATGGGTCAGCGCCTCATTGAGCGAGATGTAGGAATCGCGTGCCTGCACGTACTTGCCGACCATGGCGATATCGACCTGACCATCCGGGTTGGACTTGGCGGCGACGACCTGGCGCCACTCGTTCAGTTCGGTCTGCGGCACCGACAACCCGAGCTTGCTGACGACGATCTCATCCAGCGCCTGGTCGCGCAGCAGCAGTGGAATTTTGTAGATGTCGTCGGCATCGACCGCGGAGATCACCGCGCGCTCCTCGACGTTGGTGAACAGAGCGATCTTGCGACGCTGCTCCTCGGGCAGCGGGTGCTTGCAACGGCACAGCAGTATGTCCGGCTGGATGCCGATGCCGCGCAATTCCTTCACCGAGTGCTGCGTGGGCTTGGTCTTGATCTCGCCCGAATCCGGGCCGCCGACCACCGGCACCAGAGTCAGGTGCATGAACACGACGTTGCTGCGGCCGAGCTCCACGCCCAGCTGCCGGATGGCCTCCAGAAACGGCAGCGACTCGATGTCGCCGACAGTGCCACCGATCTCGACCATGCACACATCCGCTTCATTGGCGCCCAGCTTGATGCTGCGCTTGATCTCATCGGTGATGTGGGGAATGACCTGCACGGTCGCGCCCAGGTAGTCGCCGCGGCGCTCCTTGGCGATCACGCGTTCATAGATACGCCCCGTGGTGAAATTGCTGTGGCGCCCGGTGGTGGTGCGCACGAAGCGTTCGTAGTGTCCCAGGTCAAGGTCGGTCTCGGTACCGTCCTGGGTGACGAAGACCTCGCCGTGCTGGAACGGGCTCATGGTGCCCGGATCCACGTTGATATAGGGATCCAGCTTCACCATGGCGACAGTGAGGCCGCGGGCCTCGAGAATGGCGCCAAGGGAGGCGGCGGCGATGCCTTTCCCCAACGAGGAAACGACACCGCCAGTTACGAAAACGAAACGGCTCATGGTCTTGAAGGGGATTCCGTCGGACAAAAATAACGCTGCAGGTGTGCAGGCTCGACGGGCAAACAGGTTAGCAAATCACGCGGGTCTGTGCCAGATGAGTTGCAAGCGGCGGGCGCAGTCCGGCCGCGGCTGCCAGCGCGCGTCCACCCACAGGTCCGCCACGGCCACCAGCTGCTCACCGGCATACAACAGGGGCAGCATCTCGCGCTCGCGCAGGCCAATTGCCTCCTTCTGCAGCAGACTCTTGAGCGTGCGGGAGGGGCCGGCGGCACGCGGCCGCAGGCGTTCGCCGCCACGCCGCGTCCTGACCAGGAGGCGCGCCGGAAGCGTCGCCGCGTCGATCAGCCCGTGTTGCGCGGCGACCAGCTCGACATGTCCGGCACCCGGCAGGATCAGCCGGGCCGAACGCCGCGGTGACCAGGCAATCTCGTAGGGGGCCACTGCACTGCCGACTGCGGTGAGCGTCAGGCGTCCCGCATGTCGCTGTACCTGCGCCGCTCCCCAGCTGACCCAGGGATTGGCCCCGACCCGCGCGGCCAGCAGCGTGACCGCAATCTCCTCCAGGCGCCGGGAGTCAGGAACCGTGTGCCCTGCCTGGCTTATCCACCAGCGCAGGGCATTGCGTCGGCGTGCCGGCGGCAGCGCCCGCAGCGAGCTGACCGCCAGCGCGGCCCCGTCCGCGGCGCGTGCGCTATCGGCCGCTGCGAGTGCATCCAGCAGTTGCTGCGCCTGAGCGATATGGCGGGCCGCGCGTGCCACGGTACCCGCCGCACCCGGCCAGCGGGTCAGGATGCCGGGCAGCACCTCGTGACGCAGATAATTGCGGTCCAGGGCGTCGTCGCGATTCGACGGATCCTCAATAAATCGCAGACCCCGCTCCTGCGCCCAGGCGCGCAGCCGCTCGCGCCGGACGTCCAGCAGCGGCCGCACCAGAAAGCCGCGGCCCAACGCCGCCACCGCCGGCATGGCGGCGAGGCCCGGCAGCCCGGCCCCGCGCAGCAGCTGCAGGAGCACGGTCTCCAGCTGATCCTCGAGATGATGCGCGGTCAGCAGTACCTCGCCCGCACGCAGCTCCCGCGCCAGCGCCGCGTAGCGCCCCGCGCGGGCCAGGGCCTCGATTGACTGCCCGCGGCCGCGAGTCAGCGCCAGAGGGTGTGTGGCGAAGGGAACCTTGAGCTCGCGCGCGCGCGCCCGACAGGCACGCGCCCAGGAGCCGGACTGCGCCTGCAGTCCGTGGTCGATGTGCACTGCGCGCAGGCGCCCTCGTGCCGCGGGCACCGCGGCCAAGAGGCCCAGCAGCGCCGTGGAGTCCGCTCCCCCACTGAAGGCCACGCACAGCGGAGCGGTGGCCGCCGCAGGATGTAGTGTGAGCAGCGCTGCGTAGACCCGGTCGGGATCGAGCCGCGGATCCCCTGCGGCAGACAATTACGTCGCCCCATCCTCGGCATACTCACCGAAGCCGGCAATCTTGTCGGCGCGGCGGGCGACCAGCTCATCCTTGCTGAGCCGCTCGAGCTCATCAAGATGGCGAATCACGGCCTCCTTGAGCGCGGCGGCCGTGGCCACCGGATCGCGATGTGCGCCGCCGAGGGGTTCCTCCAGCAGTTCATCGACCAGGCCCAACTGCTTCAGGCGCGCGGCGGTGATCCCTAACGCCTCGGCGGCAGCTTCTTTCTTGTCTGCGCTGCGCCACAGGATGGAGGCGCAACCTTCGGGGGAAATCACCGAATAGGTGCTGTACTGGAGCATCATCAGGCGGTCGCAGACACCGATCGCCAGCGCCCCTCCGGAGCCACCCTCGCCCGTCACCACCGTGACGACGGGTGTGCGCAGCACCGCCATTTCAAACAAATTGCGCGCAATCGCCTCGCTCTGACCGCGCTCCTCGGCACCGACACCCGGGTAGGCACCCTGGGTATCGATGAAGGTGATGATGGGCAGATCGAAGCGTTCCGCCATTTTCATCAGGCGCAGTGCCTTGCGATAGCCTTCGGGCTTGGGCATGCCGTAGTTGCGGCGCACGCGCTCCTTGGTATCGCGCCCCTTCTGGTGACCGATGACCATGACCACCCGGTTCTCCAGGCGCCCCAGGCCACCCACGATCGCCATGTCATCCCCATACATGCGATCCCCATGCAGTTCGTGGAATTCGCTCAGGATCATGCCGGTGTAATCCAGCGGATAGGGGCGCTGCGGATGGCGCGCCAGCTGCGTGATCTGCCAGGGGGTGAGATTGGCGAAAATGTTGCGCGTCAGCTGCCGGCTCTTGGCCTGCAACCGGGAAATCTCGTCCTTGATGCTGACCTCGGACTCCGAGGTCACGTGCCGCAGCTCCTCGATCTTCGCTTCCAGCTCGGCGATCGGTTGTTCGAAATCCAGAAAGGCTACAGCCATTAAATTACCCCCACGGGTCCATACAGTACACGCATGCCTTCCCGGCCGACCAGCTCTTCCAGGTGCTCCAGCAGCTCGCGCCCGGGGCGGACATTCCACTCCGGACCCAGATCCAGCGCACCGCCTGCCTGGGCGGTCCAGTACTCCACCGTCACCTGACAGGGGCCGTTGCGCCAAGGCGTCAGGACCTCCGCCAGGCGGGTCAGCATCGCATTGCGATCGGTGCGCTGGGGGAGCTTGAGCACCAGGCGCCGCGCCTGCTGTTCGCGCACCGCGTTCAGGTCGGTGAGCTTGCGCGCGGCGATCCGCCAGGCGTCACCGAAATCATCGAAGCGGAAATGCCCCTCCACCAGCACCACGGCATCTTTGACGATGAGCTCGCGGTGGCGTTGGAAGACCTCCTCGAACAGCGTGACCTCGATGCGCCCGGTGCGATCATCCAGAATGATGCTTACCCGCTGCCCGCGTTTGCGGATCTCATCGACCAGCCCGGCGACCGTCACCAGCCGGCCGCGGCTGAAGCCGCGTTCGCCCTCGCCGTTGCTCGTCGGCCGTTCGCTGATCAACTCGCCGATGCGCTGTGCCGCGAAGCGCGGCAGGTCCGCCTCGAAGCGATCGATGGGATGACCGGTCAGATACAAGCCCAGGGTTTCGCGTTCACCCTGCAGGCGCACCGCCTCGCTGAAATCGGCAACGGTCCGGAGCGTGTCGCGCGCCAGACCGAACATGTCGTTCTGACCGGCCTGATGGGCGCGTGCATTCTGGTCGCCGAGTTGCATGGCGGCGGGTAGACCCTCCAGCAGCGTGGCGCGGTTGGCACCCAGCGCGTCGAGGCTGCCGCAGCGGATCAGAGCCTCGAGGGTGCGGCGGTTGATGCGCGCCAGATCCGTGCGCCGGCACAGTTCGGCGAGACTGCCGAAGGGTCCGCGCGCTGCACGCTCGGCGATCAGGGCCTCCACGGCCCCCTGCCCCACGCCCTTCACGGCGCCGAGTCCATAGCGGATGGTTTTCGCATCTGCCACCGCAAATTGATAGATCGAAGTGTTCACATCCGGCGGCAGCACGGCCAGTGACAATTGCTTGCACTCATCGATCAGCGTCACCACCTTGTCGGTGTGATCCATGTCCGCCGAGAGCACCGCGGCCATGAAGGCGGCAGTGTGATGGGTCTTCAGATACGCCGTCTGGTACGAGAGCACGGCGTAGGCCGCCGAGTGCGACTTGTTGAAACCGTAGCCGGCGAACTTCTCCATCAGGTCGAAGATATGCGCCGCCTGCTGCTCGGGTACGCCGCGGGCCACCGCGCCGCTGACGAAGATCGAGCGCTGCTTGGCCATCTCCTCGGGCTTCTTCTTGCCCATGGCCTTGCGCAACAGATCCGCGCCGCCGAGCGTATAGCCGGCCAGGATCTGCGCAATCCTCATCACCTGTTCCTGGTACAGGATGACGCCATAGGTCTCGGCCAGCGCCGGCTTCAGGTCCGGGTGCAGGTAGTCGATGACACCACCGGCCGGTCCGCGTTTGCGGCTGATGTAGTCATCCACCATGCCCGACTCCAGCGGGCCCGGGCGAAACAGCGCCACCAGCGCCACGATGTCGTCGAAGCAATCCGGCTTCAGCCGCCGGATCAGGTCGCGCATGCCGCGTGATTCGAGCTGGAATACCGCCGTGGTGCGACCGGACTTCAGCAGTGCATAGGTTGCCGCATCGCCGACCGGCATATCCTGCAGCGTGAAGGGCGCGGCGGCCTCGGCCGTGCGCGCGCGATTGATGATGGCCAGCGTGCGATCGATGATGGTGAGGGTGCGCAATCCCAGGAAGTCGAACTTCACCAGCCCCGCGGCTTCGACGTCATCCTTGTCGAACTGCGTTACCGCGCTGGTCGAGCCGGCTTCGCAGTACAGCGGCGCGAAGTCCGTCAGCACCGACGGTGCGATCACGACGCCGCCGGCATGCGTACCGGCATTGCGCGTCAGGCCCTCCAGGGCGCGTGCCAGGTCGATGAGATTGCGGATCTCATCCTCGGTGTCGTACAGGCGCTTGAGTTCGGGCTCCTTGGTGAGCGCATCATCAAGGGTGATGCCGAGCTCAAAGGGTACGAGCTTCGCGATGCGGTCGACGAAACCGTAACTCAGGCCCAGCACGCGTCCGACGTCACGCACCACGGCCTTCGCCGCCATGGTGCCGTAGGTGATGATCTGTGAGACCCGGTCGCGCCCATATTTCTGCGCCACATAATCGATGACGCGGTCGCGGCCATCCATGCAGAAATCGACGTCGAAGTCCGGCATCGAGACGCGCTCGGGGTTCAGGAAGCGCTCGAACAGCAGCCCATGCACCAGCGGATCCAGGTCGGTGATGTTCAGGGCGTAGGCGACCAGGGATCCGGCTCCCGAACCGCGTCCCGGACCCACCGGCACCGCATTCTCGCGTGCCCAGCGGATGAAATCGGCCACGATCAGGAAGTACCCCGCGAAGCCCATCTGGCAGATGATCTTCAATTCAAGGTCCAGCCGCTCGCGATACCCGGCAGGCGCGGCGCCCGCGTAGGTCACCGCCACTCTGGCGGCGAGTCCCGCGAGCGCCTCACTTTCCAGGAACTGCTCGGTGGTCAACCCCGCCGGCACCGGATAATCCGGCAGGCGCGCCTGCCCCAGGTTCAGCACCAGATTGCAGCGGCGGGCGATCTGCACGGAGTTGGCGGTCGCCTCGGGCAGGTCGGCGAATAGCTCACACATCTGCCGCGGCGTGCGCAGGAACTGCTGCGGGGTGTACAGCTTCGGGCGCGCCGCATCGGTCAGCAGATGGCCGCCCTGGATGCACACCCGCGCCTCATGGGTCTCAAAGTCGGCCGCCTCGAGGAAGCGCACATCATTGGTCGCCACCAGCGGGACGCCGCGCTCTGCGGCGAGCTCCACGGCGGCGGCGATATACCTTTCCTCGTCCCGACGACCCAGGCGCTGCAGCTCGAGGTAGAAGCGGTCGCCGAACAGCTCCAGCCAGAAGTTCAGCTGCGTCCGGGCGTCCTGGCTGCGACCGTTCAGCAGCGCGCAACCGATGTCACCGGCAGCGCCTCCCGACAGGGCGATGAGGCCGGTGAGAGTCTGTGCGCCAAGCCAACTGCGCTCCACCATCGGCGGACCGTTCTTCTGGCCCTCCAGGTACGCCCGGGTGATGAGTCGCGTGACGTTGCGATAGCCCTCCTGGGTCTGACACAGCAGCGTCAGCCGCGAGCTGCCGCGGCGTTCGGCACTTTCGGCGATCAGCAGGTCCACGCCCACGATGGGCTTGATGCCCTGACTCAAGGCCTCGCGATAGAACTTCACCATGGCGAACAGATTGTTCTGATCGGTGACCGCCACGGCCGGCATGCCCGCGGCCGCGGTTGCCGTCAACAGCTCCGGCACGCGCACGACGCTGTCCACCAGCGAGAACTCGGTGTGAAGTCTTAAGTGGACAAACTGCGCCGTCATGACCGTTCCGATTCTACCGGTAGCGATTCCCACGGGGCGTACACCGGACGAAAACTGCGTCGGTGGATGGCGCAGGGGGAATGGCGCGCCAACGCCGCCAGATGATCCGCCGTGCCATAGCCCTTGTGTATCGCCAGGCCATACCCGGGATACACGACGTCCAGATGCCGCATCAGCGCGTCGCGCACCGTCTTGGCGAGAATCGAGGCCGCGCTGATGGCCGGCTCGCTGCAGTCCCCCTGGACGATGGCGCGCGTCAGGCACGAAGGCGCGATATCGGCCAGCTGCGGCAGTCGATTGCCGTCGACCAGAATGCTGCGGGGGCACACCGGCAGGCCCAAGAGCGCGCGCCGCATGGCCAGGTGCGTGGCCTCCAGAATATTCAGCGTGTCGATCTCATGGCATTCGGACCAGCCCACCGCCCAGCACAGGGCGCGTGCACGAATCAGTGGGGCGAGCGATTCGCGCTGCTCGGGGGAAAGCTGTTTGGAGTCTTTCAGACCCAGGATGCGTCGGCGCGGATCCAGTATCACCGCGGCGGCCACCACCGGACCGGCCAGAGGCCCGCGCCCGGCCTCATCCACGCCGGCCGTCAGACGCTCGGTGCGTGCCATTGAATCAAATCCAGTACGGCGGCGGCGGCACGCGCCGCGGCACCGACGCGCAAGCGCTGGTGAACCTTCAGGAATTCGCCTTCAAGGTGGCTGCGGCCGGCCGTGTCGTCAAGCTGTTGCAGCAGGGCGCGGCCGAGATCCTCGCCATTGACCGCCTCCTGCAGGAACTCCGGCACCAACGACTGCCCGGTCAACAGATTCGGTTGCGAGAAGTGCTGCACCTTTACCATGCCCAGCCTGCGCAACAGGAAGGCCGTGAGGGCGCTGAAGCGATAGGCGACCACCATGGGACGGCGTGTCAGCAGGGTCTCCAGCGTGGCAGTCCCAGAGGTCACCAGCACCGCATCGGCGGCGATCAGCGATTGCTGCGCCTGGCCCGGGAAGAGCTGTAGCGCAAGGTCGGGCGCCACGCGCTCGCGCTGCCTCGCGAATACCTGCCCTACCGCCTGCGAGGCCATGGGCGCGATGAACTTAACCTGCGGCCGCTGGCGATGCAGCCAGCGCGCGGCGGTCAGGAAATCCTCCCCCAGACGCTGCACCTCGCCCATGCGACTGCCGGGCAGCAGTGCCACCACCATGTCCTGGGGCCCGAGCCCCAGCGCCTGGCGCGCGGCGGCGCGATCGGTGTGCAGGGGAATCTCGTCCGCCAGCGGATGACCGACAAACTCGGCGCGCACGCCATGCTGGCCATAGAACTCGGTTTCGAATGGGAACAGACACAGCACCAGGTCACAGGCCGCGGCGATGGAGCGCACCCGACCCTGACGCCAGGCCCACACCTGCGGACTGACGTACTGGACGGTGGGAACCCCTCGCGCACGCAGTCGCGACTCGAGCCCGATGTTGAAGGCCGGGGCGTCGATGCCGATGAAGACCTGCGGCCGGGCCGCCGCGATCTCGCGCACCATGCGTCGGCGCAGGGCAATGAGTCGCGGCAGGTGGGCGACCGGCTCGATCAGTCCCATCACCGCCAGCTCATGGGAGTCGGCCCACACCTCACACCCGGCGGCGCGCATCTTGGGGCCGGCGATGCCAAAGGCGCGCACCGCGCCCACCCGCGCCCGCAACGCCTGCAGCAGCGCGGCACCCAGGGTGTCGCCGGAGGATTCGCCGGCAACCAGGCCGATTACCAGCGGGTCAGACATGGTGCAGCCAGGCCGTCAGCGCACCAGGCTGCGCCGGGAGCCATCGATGAAGGTCAGCAGCGGCTGCACTTCGGCGTGGTCGCGGGCGAGTGCCTGCAGCTGCGCGATGGCGTCCGCGAGCTTAAGCTCCGAGCGGTACAGGATGCGGTACGCCGTGCGCAGATTGCGGATCTGCTCGGGGCTGAAGCCGCGGCGCTTCAAGCCTTCGGAATTGATCGAGTGCGGTGCGGCCGGATTGCCCGCGATCATCACGTACGGCGGCAGGTCACGGGTCAGAATGGCGCCGCCGGCGAGGAAGGCATGGGCGCCGACCTTGCAGAACTGGTGAACGGCGGACAGACCGCCCAGCTGCACCCAGTCCCCGATCTCCACATGCCCGCCCATGGTCGCGCAGTTCACGAGGATCACCTTGTTGCCGATGTCGCAGTCGTGCGCGACATGGGAGTAGGCCATGAACAGGCAATCCGAACCGATACTGGTGAGGCCGCGGCCGGAGGCCGTGCCGCGATTCATGGTGCAGAACTCGCGGAACACATTGCGATCGCCGATGGTGAGCCGGGTGGGCTCACCGTTGTACTTCTTGTCCTGCGGGGCCGACCCGATGGAGGCGAACTGGAAGATCTGGTTGTCTTCACCGATGCGCGTCGGCCCCTCGATGACCGCATGCGCACCCACCGTCGTGCGTGCGCCGATCACCACGTCCGGACCAATCACCGCGAATGGACCGACCGTCACTCCCGGCCCCAGCTGCGCGCGCGGTGAGACCACCGCATGTGCATCGATCATGATGCCGCTGTCACTTGGTCACCTCGGGAGCCACCATCATGTCGGCACTGGCCACCTCGGTGGTGCCCACGAATGCGCTGCTGGAGAACTTCCAGATCCCTTTGAAGCTGCGGGCCAGCTGCGCCGTGAGGATCAGCTGGTCCCCCGGCTCGACCGGCTTGCGGAAGCGCGCCTTGTCGATGCCCACGAAGTAGAACTTGGTGTCCGCGTTCGGCGCCACGCCGCTGGTGACGAAGGCGAGGATGCCGGCGGCCTGCGCCAGCGCCTCGATGATCATCACCCCGGGCATCACCGGCCGCTGCGGGAAATGGCCCATGAAGTACGGCTCATTGAAGGTGACGTTCTTCAGGGCCCGGATGCTTCGTCCGGCGTGGCATTCGAGCACCCGATCGACCATCAGGAACGGATAGCGATGCGGCAGCAGCTTGAGGATGCCGTGGATATCAAACTGTACGACGTCAGTCATCTTGGTTCTCGCGCCCCTGCTGCGGACCCTCGCGGCCCAGGCGCTTGAACCGGGCAACCATCCGGCGCCAGGTCCGCGCCTCTTCAAACGGAATGCCGCTGGAGTATACCCCGGGCTTCGGGATTGAATGGCTGATCATCGAGAATCCGGTGATGATCACATCAGCGCTGATCGAGAGGTGGCCGCCGATCGCGCAGGCGCCGCCGATCTGACAGCGCTCCCCGATCACGGTACTGCCGGAAATACCGGTGCAACCGGCGATGGCCGTATGGGCGCCCAGCCGTACGTTGTGACCGATCTGGATCAGGTTATCCAGCTTCACCCCATCCTCGATGACCGTGTCGCCGATGGCACCGCGATCGATGGTGGTATTGGCTCCGATCTCAACATCGGCACCGATGCGCACGCCGCCGACCTGCGGGACTTTCAACCAAGCGCCGCCTTCGGGTGCAAAACCGAAGCCATCGCTGCCGACCACCGCGCCCGGGTGCAGGATGGATCGGGCCCCAACCGTGACGCCGTCGCACAGCGTGACCCGCGCTACCAGCCGCGCGTGCTGCGCCACCTGCACGTCGCTGCCGAGGACACAGTGCGGCCCGATGAGGGCGCCGGCCGCCACCTGAGTGCGCGGACCGATCACCGCCAGGGCGCCAATCTGGGCGGCCGCGTCGACCTGCGCGTCCGGCGCCACCACGGCGCTGGCATGGATGCCGGGCACCACCGGCAGGGGCGGATGCAGCAGGGTCGCAATTCGCGCATAGGTGGCGCGTGGGTTGGAAGTGATCAGGCTCGCGACCGGACACTCGGCGGCAAAGCGCGCCTCGAGCACCACGGCCGCCGCCCGCGTCTGCAGCAGCGCCGCACGATGCCGGCCCTCGGCCAGGAAAGTGACGGCGCGCGGGTTGGCATCCGCCAGGGTACCGACGCCGTCGATTTCGCAGTGCGGATCGCCGCGCAGCTCACATCCGAAGCGGACCGCGAGCTCGCCCAGGGTGACAGTCATGAGGCCGCCTGATGCGGCCGGATTACTTGCCTGCCGGCTTCGGCGCAGCCGGTGCCGCGGCCTTGGGCGCGCTGGCATTCAACATCGCCAGCACCTGCGATGTTATGTCGATCGCATTGTTCGCGTAGATGACGCCCTCGGCAATCACCAGATCGTAGTTCTGCGACTTTGCATAGGCCTGGACCTGCTCGGTCAGGGACTTTTGCAGCTTCGACAGTTCTTCAGTGCGACGCGAATTGACATCGTCTTGGAATTCAGTCTGTTTGCGCTGCAGCTCCCGATCACCGTTGCGAATGTCGGCGTCCTCGCGGGTACGCTGATCGTCCGTCATGGTGGCGCCGTCCTTGGCGAGCTTGTCCTCGCGCGCCTTCAGCGACTGCTGCAGGGCCACCAGCTCCCGCTGCCGCGGCAGGAATTCACTGCGCAGGCCATCCTGGATGACCTTGGCGTTCGGCGACTCCTGAATCAGAGCGCCGTAATTTACATAACCAATCTTCAGCTCCGCCCACGCCGGCGCCGCCGCCAGCACCAAAGTCGCAGCCGAACCCAGAATCAATGACCTGACGACGCCCTTCACGATGCTCCTCTTATGGGCCGAGCCCAAATGAATACGGATGATAGCGGAAAATCGCCCGGACCTAGAATGATTGATCCGGACGCCCCGGTAGGGGTCTAGAAAGCCTGTCCCACGGAGAACTGGAAGCGTTCGGTGTCATCTCCCCAGGTGACGCCGTCCAACTCGCGCTGCGCATTCAGCGGCACCGCAAGACTGAACCGGAACAATCCCAGCGGCGCCAGCCATTGGACCGAGATACCCACCGACTCTTTCAGCTTGTTGAACGCGAAGTTATAACTGATCGGGTATTGCTTCAGATAGTTCGGGTCATTCAGCTCCGGCGAGGTGACATCGCCAATGCTGTAGCCGGGGGGCGGGGCGTAGAACGCCGGTTGCTTGGCGGTTGAGAACACGTTGCCCACGTCCACGAACAGGCTGACCCGGGCGCTGGAGGCGATCTTGGGCGGCATCGGGATGATCAGCTCGCTGCGCGCCAGGACATTCAGGTTGCCGCCGTAGGGGTTGCCGTACTGGTCCTTGGGGCCCAAGCGGCTTTCCTGGAAGCCGCGCACCGAATCCGGGCCGCCGCCGTAGAAGAGCTCGTACGGGGGCAAGGAGGTGGTCTTGCCCAGTCCCGCGCCGAAGCCCATGTCGCCGGTGAAGGCAAGGGTAAAGCGGCCGAACAGCGGCACGTATTTCAGGAACTCGTAGTTCACCTTGTAATACGAGACGCCCGTGATCGGTGGCGTATAGGACAGGCTCAGCTGCTGGTGCATGCCGCGATCGGCAAACAGGCCGCGGTTACGCGAATCGTAACTCCAGCCGGCCTGCAACTGACCGACGGCAAAGCGCGTCCCGTCGAGGCTGTAGTAGCCGTTGTCGTAGGTGCCGGTGCTGGGATCGAATATCAGCCCCGTCTCGGTCCCACGGTAGGTATGGCCGTTGTTCTGCACCCACTGCAGTGACTGCAGGGAGCTGCTGTTCTCGATGGCGACCAGCTGCACGCCCTCAAGGTTCACACCCATATTGATGAACTGATATTCGGATAACGGGTACCCGAAGCTCTCCCCGAGACTGAGGATCTTGGTCGAGAAGGCCGAGGACGAGGAGGTGAACTGCGAGGCGTCGCGGAAGCTGAAAGAGTAGGTGCGCGTCAGGTTGTCGACCGTGGTGTACGGGTTGGTCTCGGAGATGCCGTAGACCTTGTTGTAAATGCCGGTGGAGAGGTTGACGGACACGCGCTGGCCGCTACCCAGCCAGTTCGCGTCGGTGTAGTTGCCGTTCAACTCGAACTTGTAGGTTTCCGAGTAGCCCACGCCGCCGGATATGGAGGCGCCCGGGCCCTCCTCGATCTTGTAATCCACATCCACCTGGTCCGACGAGCCGGGAACCGGGGTGGTTTCTTCGTCGACCTTGGTGATGTAGGGCAGTTGCTGCAGGCGCTGCTTGGAGCGATCCAGCGCCACGTTGGACAGCCACCCGCCCTCCAGGATGCGCATCTCACGGCGCAGCACCTCGTCATTGATGCGCTTCACGCCCGAGAAGGTGATGTTGCGCACGTAGACGCGGTTGCCCGGATCCACAAAGAAGGTCAGGGCCACGATGCCGGTGGCCTTGTCGGTGGTCGGCACCGGATCGACCTTGGCGAAGGCATAGCCGAACTGGCCGAGCAGGTTCTGCATCAGCTCCTGGGTCGAGGTCACGAGCTTGCGGGAGTAGGTCTGTCCCTTCTGCACCAGCAGCAGTAGTTCTAACTGCTCCTTGGGGATCGGGAAGGTGCCCGCGAGCTTCACGTCGCCGACCTTGTACACGCCGCCCTCATCGATGTTGAGGGTGATGAAGATGTCATCCTTTTCCGGCGCGATCGCCACCTGCGTGGACTCGATCTGGAAATTCGCATAGCCGCGGTCCATATAGAAGGATCGCAGCTTCTCCTGATCGCCCTCGAGGGACTCGCTGGAGTAGCGATCGTCCTGCTTGTACCAGGAGAGGATGTTCGGGGTGTGCAGTTCGAAGCCCTTGACGATTTCCTTGTCGGTGTAGGTGTGATTGCCGACGATGTTGATGGTGCGGATCTTGGCGCGCGAGCCTTCCTTGATGGTGACCTTGATCTTCACCCGGTTGCCCGAATCATCCTCGACCTTCTCATCGATGCTGACCGCATACTTGCCGCGGCTGAAATACTGGTCGGTGAGGTAGCCCTTGACCTCCTCCAGTACCGACCGGTCGAAGGTCTTGCCGGTGGCCAGGCCCACCGAGCGCAGCGACTTCTGCAGATCCTCGGTCTTGATGTCCTTGTTGCCCGTGATCTCGAAGCTCTCGATTGCCGGGCGTTCCACCACCAGCACCACCAGGGTGTTGCCGTCGCGGCGCATCTGCACGTCGCGGAAGAAGCCGGTGTTGTACAGCGAGCGGACGGCTTCGCGGATGCGCAGCGGCGTCACGTGATCGCCGATGTTGACCGGCAGGTAGTTGTAGACCGTGCCCTCGGAGATGCGCTGCAGGCCCTCGAGCCGGATATTCGTGACCGAGAAATCGGCGAGGCTGCGGTCCTGCACCGCCTCCGCCGGCAGTGTCGGTGTGATGCCTGGCGTAGCGGTGGCGGCAGGGGCGGTGGCAACCGGTGCCGGCGCGGGCGTCGCAGCGCCAGCGGGCGGCCCCCGATCCTGGGCCGAACATACTGTGGAACCCGCGCACAGGGCGAGGGTGGTCACCAATCCAAATCGCTTCATGAACAGATTGCCGGCCCGCGTGTTGTTGGAAATATGTGTGGAATGCCGTTGTGCGTGGCGTTTCTGGGACCGCCTACGCATGAACGGACCTCAGCGGTCCGCCACGGCTGCGGCAGAACTCCAGGGCCAGATCACGCGCTTCGGCATCGGCCTGCAGAACATCATCGATGTTGCGGATCGTCCCCCCCGCAGCCCTGGCCCCATCGGCCTTCGCAAGAACACATTCAATGACCGCGGCAATATCCGGAAAGTTCAATCGGCGCTCCAGGAAAGCAGTGACCGCGACTTCGTTAGCCGCATTGAGAATGGCTGGTGCCAGCCCGCCAGTGTCCGCTACAGCCCGAGCCAGAGCAAGGCAGGGGAAGCGGCTCGTATCGGGCGCCAGGAAGTCCAGCTGCCGGGTCCGGACCAGGTCCAGGAAGTCCGTCCCGGCGGCAATACGTTCCGGCCAGGCGAGGCCATAGGCGATCGGGGTGCGCATGTCCGGGCAGGCCAGCTGCGCCAGTACCGAGCCGTCGACATACTCCACCATCGAGTGCACCACGCTTTGCGGATGCACGACGACCTCCACCTGGGAGGGCGGCAGCCCGAACATGAAACAGGCCTCGATGAGCTCCAGGCCCTTGTTCATGAGGGAGGCGGAATCCACCGAGATCTTGCGTCCCATCACCCAGTTGGGGTGCTTGCAGGCCTGCTCCGGCGTGGCCCCAGCGATGGCCTCAAGGCTCCACTCGCGAAACGGGCCACCGGATGCCGTGAGCAGGATGCGGCGCACGCCCTCCGGGGCGTTGCCCGGACGCGCGGCATGCGGCAGGCATTGAAAGATGGCGTTGTGCTCGCTGTCGATGGGTAAGAGTTCGGCACCGGAGGCATGCACGGCGGCCATCAGCAGCGGCCCTGACATGACCAGCGACTCCTTGTTGGCGAGCAACAGCCGCTTGCCGGCCCGGGCCGCTGCCAGCGTCGAACGCAGGCCCGCCCCGCCGACCACGGCGGCCATGACCTGATCCACCTCCGGCAGCGTCGCCAGGGTCTCCAGTGCTGCGGGGCCGGCCAGGACCCGGGTCGGCAGACCCGCGGCCTTCACGCGCTGCTCGAGGACCTGGGCGGCCGCGGGATCGGTGAGTGCCGCGAGCAGCGGTCGGAACTGCTGGATCTGCGTGAACAAGCCATCGACATTGCGGTGAGCGCCCAGGGCCACCGCCTGGTAGCGGTCCGGGTGACGCGCAATGACATCCAGGGTGTTGACCCCCACGGACCCGGTGGCGCCCAGGACGGCGATACCCTTCACGGAGCCACTCCCAGTGCCACCAGGCCCAGCAGCAGCACCGGCATGGCACCGGTCAGGCTGTCTATCCGATCCATGACCCCACCGTGCCCCGGGAACAGGGTGCCACTGTCCTTCAGGCCCGCGAAGCGCTTGAG
>DASZCK010000085.1:0-8305 GCA_035943195.1 Steroidobacteraceae bacterium | reverse complement strand
GCCGGACGTCATGTCATCCACGTCGGCGATGGCGCCCAGATGCCGCTCCAGCGGCGTCGCCACCGTTGCCGCCATCACTTCGGGACTGGCCCCCGGCAGATTGGCCGAAACGTAGATGGCCGGCAGATCGATCTTGGGAAGCGGTGCGACCGGGAGCAGGTTGAAGGCGGCCGCTCCGGCCAGCGCCAGTCCCAGCGTCAGCAGCGTGGTGGCGACCGGGCGGGCGATGAACGGCGCCGAGATATTCACGTCGGCTGGTCCGCCAGTGCCCCGGGCGCGGCGAGGTCAGCACTCTTTCTGCCCATCAGGCGCTTGGCGATGCGGTCAAATGCCAGGTAGATCACGGGGGTCGTGAACAGCGTCAGCACCTGGCTCACCAGCAGGCCGCCGACGATGGTGATGCCCAGCGGATGGCGTAGTTCCGAACCGGTGCCCGTTCCGAACATCAGCGGCAAGGCGCCGAAAATAGCCGCGACCGTGGTCATCAGGATGGGCCGGAAGCGCAGCAGGCAAGCCTGGTAGATCGCCTCGCGCGGCGCCATGCCCTGGTTACGTTCCGCATCGATGGCGAAATCGATCATCAGGATGGCGTTCTTCTTGACGATGCCGATCAGCAGGATAATGCCGATCAGGGCGATGATGGTCAGATCATCGCCGAACACGATCAACGCCAGCAGGGCCCCGATGCCCGCCGAAGGCAGCGTCGAGAGGATGGTGACGGGGTGGATGAAGCTCTCGTACAGCACGCCCAGAACGATGTACATCACCAGCACCGCGGCCAGCAGCAACAGCAGTTCGTTGGAGAGGTTGTTGCGGAACGCGAGCGCGGCGCCCTCGAAGGTCGTCGAGATGCTGTCCGGCATCTGCAATGACTTCTCGACCGACTCGATCGAATCCACCGCGGAGCCCAGCGATGCGCCGGGCGCCAGGTTGAAGGAAACCGTGGCGGCCGGGAATTGCGCCAGGTGATTGATCAGGAGTGGCTTGGCCTGCATTTCCACTTTGGCGAGCGCCGACAACGGCACCTGGCCGCCGGCCGCCGAGGGTACGTACAGAGATTGGATCGAATCGGTGGAGGCGTAGGCCTTCGGGTCCGCCTCGATGATGACGCGGTACTGGTTCGACTGCGTGAAGATGGTGGAGACGATGCGCTGGCCGAAGGCATCGTAGAGTGCGTTGTCCACGGTGCCCACGCTGACACCCAGACGCGCGGCGGTGTCACGGTCGATGACGATTTGCGCCGCGAGACCGTTGTTTTCCAGATTGCTGACGACATCGGCCAGCTCCGGACGTTCACGCAGTGCCGACACGAGCTTCGGCGTCCAGGTGCCCAGAGTGTCGGCGTCGGCACTCTCGAGGATGAACTGGTACTGCGTGCGGCTCACGGTATTGTCCAGCGACAGGTCCTGCGAGGGCTGCATGTACAAGGTGATGCCCTGTACGCCGGCGGTTTCCTGCTGCAGGCGGTGAATGACGCCGGTCACCGTATCGCTGCGCTGGTCGCGTGGCTTGAGGTTGATCAGGAAGCGGCCGCTGTTCAGCGTGACATTGTTACCATCGACGCCGATGAACGATGACAGGCTCAGGACGTCCGGATCCTTGAGCACCGCGGCGGCGAGGGCCTGCTGGCGCTGCGCCATGGCCTGGTAGGAAATCGACTCGGTGGCAACCGATACACCCTGGATGAGGCCGGTATCCTGATCGGGGAAGAAGCCCTTGGGGATGAGGATGTAGAGACCGGCCGTGACGACCAGCGTGGCCACGGCCACATACAGCGTCAGTCGCTGGTGCTCCAGCACCCAGGTGAGCTGGCGCCCGTACCAGGCGATGGTTGGCTCCAGCCACTTTGACTGGTCCTCGTGGCTATCCTCGCCCGGCTTGCGTTGCTTGATGAGCAGCGCGCACAGCATCGGCACCAGAGTCAGCGACACCACGGCCGAGATGATGATGGTCACTGCAAGCGTCACCGCGAATTCTCGGAACAGGCGTCCCACCACATCCTGCATGAAGAGCAGCGGAATGAGCACCGCCAGCAGTGAGACGGTCAGCGAGATGATGGTGAACCCGATCTGGCCGGCGCCCTTCAGGGCGGCGTCCAGCGGTGCCTCTCCCGCCTCGACGTAGCGCGAGATGTTCTCGATCATCACGATGGCATCGTCGACCACGAAGCCGGTCGCAATGGTCAAGGCCATGAGCGACAGATTGTTGAGGCTGTAACCGGCCAGGTACATGACCGCGAAGGTTCCGATCAGGGACAGCGGTACCGAGAGGCTGGGAATCAGGGTCGCGCGCAGATCGCGCAGGAACAGGAAGATGACCAGCACCACCAGCAGCACGGCCAGGATCATCTCGAACTGCACGTCCTTGATGGACGCGCGGATGGTCACCGTGCGATCGGTGAGCGGTGTCACGACTACGCCCGCCGGCAATGTCGCCTCAAGACCGGGCAGCATGGCGGTGATCTCATCCACCACATCCACGACGTTGGCGCCCGGCTGGCGCTGCACGTTGATGATGAGCGCGGGGGTGGTGTTCATCCACGCACCGAGCTTGGTGTTTTCGGGAGCCTCGATCAGCGTGGCGACATCTTTCAGGCGCACCGGCGCGCCGTTGCGGTAGGCCACCACGATCTGCGAGTACTCGGTGGCGCTCCGCAACTGATCGTTGGTATTGATGGTGTAAGCGCGCGAAGGTCCGTCGAAAGTGCCCTTGGGACCATTCTGGTTGGCGACACTGATGGTGGTGCGCAGGTCGTCCAGGTTAAGTCCGTAGGCCGCGAGTGCGCTCGGATTGACCACGGCGCGTACCGCCGGACGCTGGCCGCCGCTGATGCTGACGACTCCCACGCCCTTCACCTGCGATAGCTTCTGCGCGATACGGATGTCGGCCATGTCCTCGACCTGCGTAAGCGGCAGCACGTCGGAGGTCACACCAAGGGTCAGCACCGGCGCATCCGCCGGGTTCACCTTGGCGTAGATCGGCGGCGCGGGCAGGTCCTGTGGCAGCAGGTTCTGGGCGCCGCTGATGGCGGCCTGGACCTCCTGCTCGGCGATGTCGATGGCCAGCGCGAGATTGAACTGCATGGTGATGACCGACGCGCCAGCGGAGCTGGTCGAGGACATCTGGTTCAGTCCCGGCATCTGGCCGAACTGCTTTTCCAGCGGCGCGGTGATCGCCGAGGTGATGACCTCGGGACTGGCGCCGGGATAGAAGGTCTGCACCTGGATGGTCGGGTAGGAGACCTCGGGCAGAGCCGCCAGCGGCAGCTCCTCGTAGCCCAGTGCGCCCACCACCAGGATCGCGATCATCAGCAGCGTGGTAGCCACCGGCCGCAGTACGAATATACGTGACGGATTCATGCGGGCCTGCTCAGGTCGCAGCCAGTTTCACGATTACCCACCGCCGGGAGGTCTGCCGCCGCCGTAGCCGCCGGGCCCCTTGAAGCCACCCTTGCCCCCCTTGCGGAAACGCCGGCTTGGCTCGTTCTTGCGTTCGGCCTGGGCCTGGGCGCGGGCCTTGGCGACTTCCGCGGCCGTGGTCTCGGGCAGTTCCACGGCGGCGCCTTCGCGCAGGCGATCACCGCCGTCGGTCACCACGACGTCATTGAGCGCGAGGCCCGAGGTGACTGCCTGGTTGTCACCGTCCACGACCCCCAGCACGATCGGGCGCACCGAGACCGTGTTATTCGCATTGACCAGGTAGACGAAGGCGCTTTGCACGCCATCCGGTGCGCCACGGCGCACGGCCCCTGAAGGAATGACGGTCTGATCCTTGAGCGTATTGACCAACAGCGACACATTGACGAACTGCCCCGGGAACAGCAGCAGGTCGGGGTTGTCGAAGGTGGCCCGCAACTTCAAGGTGCCGGTCGTGGTGTCGATCACGTTGTCGGTGGTCGAGAGCTTGCCGTCCGCCAGATGTTCCTGCTTGGTCCGTCCGGTGGCTTCCACGGGTAGGGTTCCCCCGTTTTTCATCTGGCTCATGATGTCCGGGATGTTGTCTTCCGGCACCGTGAATAGCACCGAGATCGGTTGCAACTGCGTGACCACCACGATGCCATTGCTATCGCCGGGCGTCACATAGTTGCCCGGATCGATCTGCCGCAGGCCGATGCGCCCATCGATGGGTGAGGCGACGTGCGTGTAGGCGAGGTTCAGTTCTGCGGTTTTGACCTGCGCCCGGTCCGAGGCCACGTTGCCCGTGTCCTGCCCGACGGTTGCGCGCTGCGTATCCACTTGCTGCTGCGACACTGAGTCCTGTTTGATCAGGTCCTCGTAGCGCTTCATGTCCAGCTGAGCATCGGCGAGCAGGGCCTCGTCGCGTGCCAGTGTGGCCTTGGCCTGCTCCAGTGAGGCTTCGTAGGGCCGGGGGTCAATGATGGCGAGGAGCTCGCCCTTCTTGACCATCTGGCCTTCCTTGAAATTGACCTGCTGCATGATGCCGCTGATCTGGGCCCTCACGGTCACTGTCGTCAGTGGCGTGACGGTTCCCAGCCCCGGGATGCGCACCACGATATCGCCCTTCTTGACCGTCGCGACCGACACCGCCACGGCATTGTTGCGGAAGTTGAATTGCGGGCGTGTATTCGCCGCGTTCTGCTCCTTGGCCCGGCGCAGGAACAGGGCGCCGCCGCCGAGCAGCACCACAACGATGGCAATGAGCAGCCAGTGGCGGCGCAGGAACGCCACCGGTTTGCTGGAGGTGGAGACATCGGTCCCCGGATCATATTCTTTCAGCACATTTTCCCCGCACTTCGAAAATCATGCCGGCGTACCGGCGTCCGGGCCTCAAGCGTCGCGAACATGGAGTTGCCATTGCAAGTAGCCGGGTGTCGGTTCGATTCTATTGCTCATATGCCACCCGGAACGGCCCACGTACAGGCAAAGATTAGCACGCAGGATGTCACGGGTTGCGTAACAGAATGTGCTGATTAACGAACTGCAGCCCCAGGGTCACCGGCTGCACTTTGAAGTGTTTGAGCGCCCCTGCCGGACCCCCCACCGTCACGTACCTTACGGGAGGCTTCGCGCCCCCTGGCCCTGCCGCCCCCGGTCCCCGGCGAGGTCAAACCGGGACTTCCCGGGCGGGGCGACCAGCAAGGAAGCCCAGCCGTCCGGCGCCTTGGGCGGATGCCAGAGCAGGGTCTGGGGATCCAGGCGCGCCAGCTGTCGGTTGCCGGCCCAGGCCGCCCCGTCCGTCACGTGCAGCCCCTCGAAGGGGCCATAGGCACAGGAGGCCAGTCCCGCGTTGTTCTCGAAATAGATCACCACCGGGTCCATGGACTCCGCGCGCGCGAACTCCGCATCACGCAGCTGCCAGCGTGACATCCAGGTTGCCACGGCGTCATTGCTCGCGCCCCGGCACAGCATGCTGCCCACGAAGCGGAAGAACTCACCGGGCTCGATGCTTTCCGCTGAACCTTCGCCGGGAGAATAGAAACGCAATCGCAGCATAATCAGACGACCGCCTCCGTGGCGCGATAAAAATTGCCGGACCTGACCTTCACCAGGGCTGCTGCGGCATCAAAGCTCACACCGCTGGGATCGCCACCGGCGGCCACCACTTCCATCTGCTCAAGCAACATGCGCCGCACCATCATGATACCGCGATCGGACGTCACCAGATGTTCATCGGAGTGCAGGGTGATGGGCCCCTGTCCCGCCTGCGCCTCGTAGTCCCCAGGTGTGTCGCGATGTTCAGACTCATTCATCTGGCCCCAGGTCTTGCCGTTGAACAGCATGTTGCGAAACGGAGCGTCCTTCGGGACCCGGGCGACCATCGCCTGGATGTAGTGCGTGTCATCCACGGGCACCACCCATGAGATGCCCGTCGACGGGCCGGCCTTGAGCGTCACGTCCGGGACACTCATGATATTTGGCAGCAGCCATGAGGAGATCCGGTCCACTTGTCGGCCGTCCGGCAGCTGCCGCACGGCGGAGTAGCACACGCCGCCTTCGGTCTCGAAGAAGTCCACCTTCGGCATCACGGCGAACTGCGGAACGAATTGTACGGTGCTGAAGGTGGAGTGCAGCACCTGGACATGAAACGGATCCATCACATTGTCATTCATATGCAGCCAGCTGTAAGGCACGACCGGCAGGGAGTCATCACCGGTGGCCCCAAAGCCTCCGTAGGTGCGCCACAGAGTCTCCCCGGGCGCCAGGGCCTCGAGATTGTCGTAGGACGGCAGCACCGGGCGTTTGTCGGGCGGCCCAAGGTAGGCGAACACCAGTCCGTAGCGCTCCTGCAGCGGATACCAGGGCTGGCGTGCGGATTCGCGATGCCGCCCATGGTCCGGCTCACACGGCTGGTCCAGGCAATTGCCTTCAACGTCAAACAGCCAGCCGTGATAGCAGCAGCGGAGACCCTCCTGCTCGACCCGGCCATAATAAAGAGACGTGCCGCGATGCATGCAGCGCGGATACAGCAGCCCGGCGCGTCCCTGCCGGTCACGGAACAGCACCAGGTCCTCACCCAGGATGCGCACTTTGCGCGGCACCGTCTGCACGCCGTCGGAGAGCGAGAGGGGATGCCAGTAGCGGCGCAACAGTTCCCCACAAGGTGTCCCGGGTCCGACCGCCGCGAGGGTCTCGTTGAACTGCGCCGGGGGGCGACCGTAGGCGCTGCCTTGCGTGTCGTTTGACATGAATATCCCCTTCTTTCTAAGTATGCAGGATACGCTCGACCTGTTCCTGGAGTCGCTTTTCGGAGACGGGGATCAACGTGCGCAACTCCTGCGCATGCAGCGACACACGAAACTCCTCGAGCATCCAGCGCAGCTGGTGCATCGCAGGCATTGCCGCCAGCGGCACTGCCTGCTGCGCGAAGGCGCGCAGCTGTTCCTCGAAAGGCCGGATGCGGCCGGCCAGTGTCAGGTCGCGCTCGAGATTGGTGCTCAAGCGGTTGGCCCGGCGCGCAATGGCTTTCAGGTAGCGTGGCAGCTGGCTGAACCAGGGCTGCGGCGGAGCCGCAGGAAAGTCGGCCGGGAGCAGCGCCTGCAGCTGCGACCGCATCTGCGCCACCGCGGCGACGAACGCCTCGCCGCGCAGGGCCTCGAGCGCCGCACGGGCCGCGCGCCGTTCCTCCAGGATGCTGCGGACCAGTGCCAGGAGCCGCGTGGCGGTGGCATCCAGATCGGCGCGGCGGTTCTCCAGGCGTGCCGCGAACGAGGACGCATTGCGCGGCAGGTCCTGGTCGGAGTCGAAGAAACATTCCAGGACGATGCGTTCGGCACACGCCTGGGCAAAGGGTCGGGTGCCCTCGAGGCCCTGCGCCAGCAATACCAGCGCACGGTCATCGGCGACCCGCTTGGCAACGTGCCGCGCCAGCTGCGGCAGCGCCAAGACCGCCAGGCGTGTCAAGGCGGCGCGCGAGAACTGCTCTGCCTCGGCGAGGCTGCGTGCCTCGACCACGCTGACGCCGGAGCCGACATCACGCAGGGCGGGCCAGACAATGAAGCTGACGCCCGCACGCAGCACTTCACGCCGCTCGGGTAAGTCGCCGAAGTCCCAGCTGCGCCGGATGTCCGGTGCAGGCTCTTGCCGGTGTGTCGGAGCCCGCAGCTGCCGTCGCAGCTGCGGCAGGTCGCGACCCTCGGCCAATACCTGCGAATCGACGACCCGGATGTTCAGGCGCAGGTGGTCCGGCACCGCCGCAGCGGCCAGGTCGCTGGCTTTGACGGGGGTGCCGGTGCGCGCCGTGATCCAGGCCGCAAGCCAGGCGTGGAAGGGCGGCAGCGGACCGGTGGTCACATCCTCAAGGGCCAGGCGTGCATGGTCCGTCACGGGTACCAGCTGGCGGCGCTGCGCCTTGGGCAACGAGCGCAGCAACTCGGCGATCTTGTCCTGGCGTGCCCCCGGCACCATCCAGGCCAGCTGCTCGGCGTCGAGGTGCTCGAGCAATTGCCGCGGCACGCGTAAGGTGATGCCATCGGCCACCGCGCCCGGCTCGAACACGTAGCTGAGCGGCAGGTGATTGCCGGCGACGGCCATCGTCGGCGGGAAGTGTTCGCCGCCGGCCTCGGGCGCATCGCGGCGCGTGAGGTCGGAGAGACTCATGTTGAGGGCTTCGCGCGTTGCCGGCGAACTCTCGCGCCACCAGCGCTCGAACCCGGCCACCGAATTGATCGCAAGCGGAATGCGCGCCGCGTAGAACTGTGCCTGGGTGGCGTCATCCACCAGGATGTCGCGCCGGCGGATACGAGCTTCGAGGCCCTCGATGTGCGCCTTGAGGGCGCGGTTGGCGGCCACAAATGCAGCGTCGATATTGCTACGTCCTGCGACCAGGGCCTCCTGCACGAATATCT
>DASZCK010000084.1:0-27898 GCA_035943195.1 Steroidobacteraceae bacterium | reverse complement strand
TTTCTTCGGGGGCGGCCGCCGCAGCGGCGGCCGCTCCCAGGTCTTTCGCGGGGCGGACCTGCGCTACGAGATCGAACTGGATCTGGGCCAGGCGGTGTTTGGCCACACCATGGAGCTGGAGCTGCCGAAGCTGGAGGAGTGCACCACCTGCGGGGGCAGCGGGGCCGCCAAGGGCAGCCAGCCGGTGACCTGCGAAACCTGCGAGGGCAATGGCCAGGTGCGGGTCTCGCAGGGGTTCTTCCAGCTGCAGCAGACCTGTCCGCGCTGTCGTGGTCTGGGCACCGTGGTGCGCAATCCCTGCGACACCTGTCTGGGACAGGGTCGGGTGAGACGCGCCAAGAAGCTTGCGGTGAAGGTGCCGGCGGGTGTGGATACCGGGGATCGCATCCGACTGACGGGCGAGGGCGAAGCCGGCCGCAACGGCGGTCCCGCCGGGGATCTGTACGTGGAGGTACGGGTACGCGAACACGCTATCTTTGCGCGCGATGGTGAACATCTCTCCTGCGAGGTGCCGATCAGTTTTGCGACGGCGGCGCTGGGCGGTACGCTGGAGGTGCCGACGCTGGATGGTGACGTCACGATTAAGATTCCGGCCGAATCGCAGTCCGGCCGGGTGTTCCGGCTGCGGGATAAGGGTGTGAAGCCGGTGCGCGGTGGCGCGCGTGGCGACCTGTTCTGCAAGGTGGTGATCGAGACGCCAGTGAAGCTTTCCGCGGACCAGCGTGAGATGGTGCGCCGACTGGATGAATCGCTGCGCGGTGGCGGACAGCATGCGCCGCGCCAGACCGGCTTCCTGGAAGGCGTGAAGAGTTTCTTCTCGAAGGGCGAATAGGCTTATGGGCACTACCTTGCGCGTGCTGCTGATCGGCGCCACCGGTCGTATGGGACAGGCGCTGGTACGCGTGGCGAGAGAACGCCCGAACGTGCGCATCACCGGGGCGGTCACGCACTCCGGCAGCGTGCACCTGGGGCGCGACGTGGGCGAGCTCGCAGGCGTAGGGCGCCTCGCTGTGACCGTGACAGCTGATGTCGCCGCGGCGCTTGCCGAATGTGACTGCGCGATCGATTTCTCGCAATCACCGGCGACCGCCTCGAACCTCGCCGCCTGTGTCGCCGCCGGCAAGCCATTGCTGGTGGGCACGACCGGGCTCGCCGCGGAACTGAAGCCGGAGATCGAGCGCGCCGCGCGCCATATCGCCTTGTTGATCGCGGCCAACACCAGCCTCGGCGTCACGCTGCTTTTGGAAATGGTGCGCCAGGCGGCGCAGACCCTGCCGCTGAACTTCGATGTCGAAATCATCGAGGCACATCACCGCATGAAAAAGGATGCGCCCTCGGGCACGGCGCTGGCGCTCGGCCACGCGGTGGCACAGGCGCGCGGAGAGGAACTGAGCGCCGTATCAGCCCATGAGCGCACGGGGCTGCGCCGCGAGGGGGATATCGGCTTTGCGGTAGTCCGGGGCGGGGATATCGTCGGTGACCATACCGTGGTCTTCGCCGGGACAGGAGAGCAGGTGGTTTTGTCGCACCGCGCTACGGACAGAAACGTATTTGCCCGTGGTGCCCTGGATGCGGCTGCATGGTTGGCCGGGCGGGCACCCGGTCATTATTTCATGCGGGATATTATTCTTTAGGAACAGTATGTTACGGCTTGAATATGGGGCGGCTGGGCAGCTGTATACAGTCCCCGCCAGGTCCGCGGCTGGACGCAAAAAAGTCTTGGAATCGCATGGACACACCGGGTGGGGGCCCGTAAGATTTACTTCTAATCCGCGAGGGTTAGTCCATGCAAGGCGGGAGGATGTTCCAACAAGAACTCCTCCCGCTTTGTTTATCTGCAGCACGCGCGCGAACGCACCATGACATATCTTCCTGCGGTGCTGGCGCTGGCGGACGGTTCCATCTTCCGCGGCCAGTCCATCGGAGCACCAAGCAACACCACTGGCGAAGTCGTTTTCAATACTGCCTTGACCGGTTACCAGGAGATCCTGACGGATCCCTCGTATGCCCGGCAGATCGTGACGCTCACCTATCCTCACATCGGCAACACCGGCACCAATGCCGAGGACCTTGAATCCGCGCAGGTCTATGCCGCCGGCCTCGTCATCCGCGATCTGCCGCTGCGCGCCAGCAGCTGGCGCATGGTCGAGCCGCTCGGCGATTTTCTCACCCGCGGACGCATCGTCGCCATCGCGGGAATCGACACCCGGCGCCTCACCCGCCATCTGCGTGAGTATGGCGCGCAGGCCGGATGCATCGTCACCGGTGAAAAGGTCGATGACCAGGCGGCCATCAAGCTCGCCGGCAAGTTCCCGGGATTGAAGGGCATGGACCTGGCCAAGGTGGTCTCCACCAAGCGCCCCTTCCAGTGGAATGAAGGCAATACCTGGAACGATGCGGGTCGACAGAACATCCGCGCCCACCAGCGCCTGCACGTCGTCGCCTACGATTTCGGCATTAAGCGCAACATCCTGCGCATGCTGTCGGACTCGGGCTGCCGCATGACGGTGGTGCCGGCGCAGACCAGCGCACGGGAGGTGCTGCAGCTGGCACCCGATGGCGTGTTCCTCTCGAATGGTCCCGGTGACCCTGAGCCATGTGACTATGCCATCGCGGCCACCCGCGAACTGCTCGAGGCCGAGATTCCGCTGTTCGGCATCTGCCTGGGGCACCAGATCATGGGGCTCGCGGCGGGCGCGACCACCATCAAGATGAAGTTCGGCCACCATGGCGCGAATCATCCGGTGCAGGACCTGGAAAGCGGCCGGGTCATGATCACCAGCCAGAATCATGGCTTCGCGGTCGATGAAGCGACGCTGCCGGGCAACGTCAAGGCGACTCATCGTTCACTGTTCGATGGTTCACTGCAGGGCCTCGCCTACAAGGACCGTCCGGCATTCAGCTTCCAGGGCCACCCGGAGGCCAGTCCCGGACCCCATGACGTGAAGCCGCTGTTTGAACGCTTCAACCAGATCATGCTCAGGCGCTTGCAAAACCAGCTGCGGCAGGCCCAGCGATAAGTCTTAAGGAGCGCAAGAGAATTGCCTAAGCGGACCGACATCAAGAGTGTCCTGATCATCGGCGCCGGCCCCATTGTCATTGGCCAGGCGTGCGAGTTCGACTATTCCGGCGCCCAGGCCTGCAAGGCGCTGCGCGAGGAGGGTTACCGGGTGGTGCTGGTGAACTCCAATCCCGCGACCATCATGACCGATCCGGAAATGGCGGACGCCATCTACATCGAGCCGGTGAACTGGCGCACGCTGGCGCGCATCATCGAGAAGGAGCGGCCCGACGCGCTGCTGCCCACGATGGGCGGCCAGACCGCATTGAACACCGCGCTCGACCTGGTGCGCGAGGGCGTTCTGGAGAAGTACAACGTGGAGCTGATCGCGGCCTCGCGCTCGGCCATCGACATGGCCGAGGATCGCGAGCTGTTCCGCGATGCCATGCGCGACATCGGCCTGGAGACACCAAAGTCGCGCATCGCCCATGATTTCGAGGAGGCCATGGGCCTCATCGCCGACATCGGCTACCCGGTGGTGATCCGACCTTCCTTCACCATGGGCGGCAGCGGCGGGGGCATTGCCTACAACCGCGAGGAGTTCGAGATCATCGTGGCGCGCGGTCTTGATGCCTCCCCGACCAGCGAAGTGCTGCTGGAGGAGGCGGTGATCGGCTGGAAGGAATACGAGATGGAGGTGGTCCGCGACCGCAAGGACAACTGCATCATCATCTGCTCCATCGAGAACCTGGATCCGATGGGCGTGCATACCGGTGACTCGATCACCGTGGCGCCGGCCCAGACGCTGACCGACAAGGAATACCAGCGCATGCGCGATGCCTCGATCGCGGTGCTGCGCAAGATCGGCGTCGATACCGGTGGCTCGAACGTGCAGTTCGCCGTGAACCCCGAGGATGGGCGGCTGCTGGTGATCGAGATGAACCCGCGCGTCTCGCGTTCCTCGGCGCTGGCCTCGAAGGCCACGGGGTTTCCGATCGCCAAGATCGCCGCGAAGCTGGCGGTGGGCTATACCCTGGATGAACTGCGCAACGACATCACCGGCGGGGCGACCCCGGCCTCCTTCGAGCCCTCCATCGACTACGTGGTCACGAAGATCCCGCGCTTCACCTTCGAGAAATTTCCGGCGGCAAATGACCGCCTGACCACGCAGATGAAGTCGGTGGGCGAGGTCATGGCCATCGGCCGCACCTTCCAGGAATCGCTGCAGAAGGCGCTGCGTGGCCTGGAGACCGGGCTTGACGGCCTGGGCGAGCAGGTGACGCTGCCGCTGAATGACGAAGGCGCGGCCAAGCTCGAATACGAGCTGCGCGTGCCGGGCGCCAACCGCCTGCTGTTCACGGCGGACGCATTTCGTGCCGGCTGGTCCTTCGAGCGCATCCAAAAGCTCACCCACATCGATCCCTGGTTCCTCGCGCAGCTCGAAGACCTGGTGCAGGAGGAGCATCAGGTGGCCGAGCGCGGCATGAGCGGCCTCAATGCCGAGCGCCTCTGGGAGCTGAAGCGCAAGGGGTTCTCGGACGCGCGCCTGGGCCGCCTGGTCGGCGTGGTGGAAAAGGCCGTACGCCAGCGCCGGCACGAGCTGGGCATACGGCCGGTGTACAAGCGCGTGGACACCTGCGCAGCGGAGTTCGCAACTTCCACGGCCTACCTGTACTCGACCTACGAGGAGGAGTGCGAGGCCGATCCCGATGAGCGGCGTAAGATCATGATCCTGGGCGGTGGCCCCAACCGCATCGGCCAGGGCATCGAGTTCGACTATTGCTGCGTGCACGCCGCGCTGGCGCTGCGCGAGGATGGTTTCGAGACCATCATGGTGAATTGCAATCCCGAGACCGTCTCCACCGATTACGACACCTCCGATCGCTTGTATTTCGAGCCGCTGACGCTTGAGGACGTGCTGGAGATCCTGGCCAAGGAGAAGCCCGAGGGCGTCATCGTGCAGTTCGGCGGTCAGACGCCACTGAAGCTGTCGCGGGCGCTGGAGGAGGCCGGTGCGCCCATCATCGGTACCAGTCCCGATTCGATCGACGTGGCCGAGGATCGCGAGCGCTTCCAGCTGCTGGTGAAGAACCTCGGCCTGAAGCAGCCGGCGAATGCCACGGCGCGCAATGAGGAGCAGGCCGTGCGCCTGGCGCGCGAGGTGGGTTTTCCGTTGGTGGTGCGGCCCTCCTACGTGCTGGGCGGACGCGCCATGGAAGTGGTGTTCACCGAGGATGACCTGCGCGCCTACATGACCGATGCGGTGCGCGTCTCCAATGACAGTCCGGTGCTGCTGGATCGCTTCCTGGACGTGGCCATCGAAGTCGACGTGGATGCGGTGTGCGACGGTGAGCAGGTGCTCATCGGCGGCATCATGGAACACGTCGAGCAGGCCGGCGTGCACTCGGGTGACTCGGGCAGTTCGCTCCCGCCCTACAGCTTGAGCGCCGCGATCCAGGACGAGATCCGCGAGCAGACCCGAAAGCTCGCCCGGGCGCTGAATGTCGTGGGTCTGATGAACATCCAGTTCGCGGTGCAGAACGGTGTGGTGTACGTGCTGGAAGTGAATCCGCGCGCCTCGCGCACGGTGCCCTTCGTGTCCAAGACGATCGGCCTCGCGCTGGCGAAGATTGCCGCCCGCACCATGATCGGCCGCAAGCTCGAGGAGCTCGACGCGACGGTCGAGCGGGTGCCGCCCTACTTCTCGGTGAAGGAAGCGGTGTTCCCGTTCGCAAAATTCCCGGAAGCCGACCCCATTCTGGGGCCGGAAATGAAGTCCACGGGCGAGGTCATGGGCACCGGGCGCACCTTCGGCGAGGCGTACGCCAAGGCGCAGTCCGCCTCCGGGGTGATCCTGCCGCGCAACGGCGTCTGCCTGATCAGCGTCCGCGAGCGCGACAAGCAGGGCGCGGTGGGGCTGGCGCGGCGGCTCATCGCCCATGGCTTCAGCATCGTCGCCACCAGCGGCACCGCGCAGGTGCTGGAGGAGTCCGGGATTTCCTGCCGCCGTGCCAACAAGGTGCGCGAAGGCCGCCCGCATATCGTTGACATGATCAAGAATGACGAAATCGATCTCATCGTGAACACGACCGAAGGCAAGCAGGCCATCCGCGAGTCCAATTCCATCCGTCGTGAAGCCGTGCACCGTCGCGTCACGTACTACACCACGCTGGCCGCGGCGCTCGCGACCTGCGAGGCGCTCGAACATATCGACGAAGTCGAGGTCAACCGCCTCGCCGATCTGCACCAGGAGACCCTCGGCGTATGAAACGCACTCCCATGACATTGCGTGGCGCAGAGGCGCTGCGCAGCGAGTTGAAGCGGCTCAAATCCGAAGCCCGCCCGAATGTGATCAAGGCCATCGCCGAGGCCCGCGCGCACGGGGATCTGTCGGAGAATGCCGAGTACCACGCGGCGCGCGAGCAGCAGGGCTTCATCGAAGGCCGGATCGCCGAGGTCGAAGCGAAGCTGTCGACCGCCGAGATCATCGATCCGAGCACCCTGCCAAAGGATGGGCGGGTGGTGTTTGGCGCGGTGGTGGACCTGGAGGATCAGGTCAGCGGCGCGCGCCTGAGCTACCAGATCGTCGGCGAGGATGAGGCGGACCTGAAGGCGGGGCGGATTTCGGTGACCTCACCGATCGCGCGGGCGCTGGTGGCGAAGTCCGAAGGCGACATCGTCGATGTGGCCGCCCCCGGCGGCGTGAAGTCCTACGAAATAGTGGCCGTGAAGCTGTAAGGATCAGGGCGCGGGGTCAGGGATGACGAGGCCGGGCTTGGCGTCATTGGCGCGATAGAGCACGGCGACATGCCCGATACGGTGCACCAGCGTGCTCTGGGTGCGCACGGCGAGCGCGGCAAACAGGGCATCCCGCGCGACCCGGTCGGCACCGGTGGCGCGCACCTTGATCAGCTCGTGATCGTGCAGGGCGCGGGTGGTTTCCTTGGCGACGGCCTCGGTCAGGCCCTTGCCGCCGATCTGGATGACGGGCTTCAGGGCATGAGCGCGACCCCGCAGAAAGCGGCGCTGGTTCTCGGTTAATTCCATGTGGCGATTGTAACGGTTGGGGTGAAGTAGTGACGCGGCGTTCCAAGAGCAGCGGCCGCTGGCTGCAGGAGCATTTCGCCGACCCCTTCGTCAAGAAGGCCAGGGCGCAGGGGTTCCGTTCCCGGGCCATCTACAAGCTCGAGGAACTCGACCAGCGTGAGCGGCTGCTGCGGCCGGGCCTGGTGTGCCTGGACCTGGGGGCGGCCCCCGGGGCCTGGAGTCAGTACGCCAGCAAGCGGGTGGGCCGCACGGGGCGCGTGGTCGCCACCGACATCCTGCCCATGGACCCCATCGTCGGGGTCGAATTCGTCCAGGGGGACTTCCGCGAGGCAAGCGTTGTGGCCGCGCTACAGGCTTTGCTGCCGGAGCGCGGGGTGGATTTGCTGCTGTCCGATATGGCCCCTAACTTGAGCGGAATCGATGCCGTGGACCAGCCCCGGTCGATGTACCTGGCGGAACTGGCCCTGGATACCGCGGGGAGCGTCTTGAAACCGGGTGGCAGCGCCCTGATCAAGGTCTTCCAGGGATCCGGCTTCACCGAATTGCTCGCCGCCGCCCGGCAACGATTCGCAAAGGTTCGGATGCTCAAGCCCGAAGCGTCTCGCGCCCGCAGCCCTGAGCTGTACTTGCTGGCGAAGGACTGCACGATAGTGTAGGTTGGATCAATGAGCCATATCAGAGCTTTTATGAGGGTGAATTCTTGAACGATCTGACGAAAAACATCCTCTTGTGGGTGATCATCGTCGTCATCCTTCTGGCCGTTTTCAGTCGCTACCTGCCGCCGAGCAACCAGCCGACCGAGCTCACATATTCCGCCTTCATCGATGATGTAAAGACGAACAAAGTCGACTCCGTGGTGCTGCAGGGAGATCAGATCCTCGGCACGCTCAAAGACAAGACCCAATTCAAGGCCTTCAATCCGGAAACGGATTACACGGCCCTGATCGGCGAGTTGCTCAAGAACAACGTCGCCCTCGACGGCAAGCCGCCGCACCAGCCGAGCATCTGGACGCAGCTGTTGCTGCAGCTCGCCCCGGCGATGCTGCTGCTGTTCGTGTTCCTGTACATGTTGCGCCAGATGCAGGGCGCCTCCGGCGGTCGCGGCGCCATGTCCTTCGGCAAGAGTCGGGCGCGACTGTTGGGTGAGGACCAGGTCAATGTCACCTTCGCCGACGTCGCGGGAGTCGATGAGGCCAAGCAGGAAGTGGCCGAAATCGTCGACTTCCTGAAGGACCCGGGCAAGTTCCAGAAACTCGGCGGCAAGATTCCCAAGGGCGTGCTGATGGTGGGCTCCCCCGGCACCGGCAAGACGCTGCTGGCCCGCGCCATCGCCGGCGAGGCCAAAGTGCCGTTCTTCACCATCTCCGGTTCGGACTTCGTGGAAATGTTCGTGGGTGTCGGCGCCTCGCGCGTGCGCGACATGTTCGAGCAGGCCAAGAAGCACGCCCCCTGCATCATCTTCATCGACGAGATCGACGCCGTCGGCCGGCACCGCGGTGCGGGCCTGGGCGGCGGTCACGATGAGCGGGAACAGACCCTGAACCAGCTGCTGGTGGAGATGGATGGCTTCGAAGGCAACGAGGGCATCATCGTCATCGCGGCCACCAACCGTCCGGATGTGCTCGACCCGGCGCTGTTGCGCCCGGGCCGCTTCGACCGTCAGGTCGTGGTGCCGCTGCCGGATGTGCGCGGCCGCGAGCAGATCCTGCGCGTGCACATGCGCCGCGTGCCGCTGAATGAGGATGTGAAGCCGCAGCTGATTGCGCGTGGCACCCCGGGATTCTCGGGCGCGGACCTCGCGAACCTGGTCAACGAGGCGGCGCTGTTCGCGGCGCGCGCCAACAAGCGCATGGTCGGCATGGAAGAGTTCGAGCGCGCCAAGGACAAGATCATGATGGGCGCGGAGCGCCGTTCCATGGTCATGACCGAGGACGAAAAGAAGATGACGGCCTACCACGAGGCGGGCCATGCCATCGTCGGCATGACGGTGCCGGAGCACGATCCGGTGTACAAGGTCACCATCATTCCGCGCGGCCGCGCACTGGGCGTCACGCAGTTCCTGCCGGAGCAGGATCGCTACAGCCTCTCGCGGCGGCGTATTCAAAGTTCGATTGCGACGCTGTTCGGCGGCCGCATCGCCGAGGAGCTGATCTTCGGCCAGGACGCCGTGACCACCGGCGCCTCCAATGACATCGAGCGGGCCACCGACCTGGCGCGCAACATGGTGACCAAGTGGGGACTGTCGGATAAGCTCGGACCGCTCACCTACACGGAAGAAACCGGCGAAGTGTTCCTGGGTCGCAGCGTGACCCAGCACAAGCAGGTCTCCGACGGGACCGCGCACGCCATCGATGAGGAAATCCGCAACGTCATCGAGACCAACTACCAGTGGGCCAAGCAGATCCTGGTCACCAACCTCGACCGGCTGCACTCGATGGCCGAGGCGCTCATCAAGTACGAGACCATCGACGACGGGCAGCTCAAGGACATCATGGACGGGAAGCCGCCGCAGCCGCCTGCGGGCTGGGATGATTCGCTGCCCACCAACAAGCAGCCGCCGGCACCGAAGCCGGCCGGGCAGCCCGGTCCGATCGGTTCGCCCGCCGGTCAGCACTAGTTCCACCTCATAAGTCTGCGTCGATGATGCAGCTGCGCTGTGGTTCAACGCTGCTTGATCTGGGCCTGCCCAAGGTCATGGGCGTGCTCAATGTCACCCCGGATTCCTTTTCGGATGGCGGCCGCTACGTCAGCCATGGGCGCGCGCTCGCGCATGCCGAGGCGATGATCGAAGCCGGCGCCGCCATCATCGATGTGGGCGGCGAATCCACCCGGCCCGGGGCGGGGCCGGTGAGCGTGGAGGAGGAGCTGCGCCGGGTGATCCCGGTGGTCGAGCAGCTGGGGCGCGCCGGTCGCGTCGTGGTGTCGGTGGACACCAGCACGCCGCAGGTCATCCGCGCCGCCACCGCCGCCGGTGCCACGCTCATCAATGATGTCAGGGGGCTGCAGCGGCCGGGTGCGCTCGAGGCCGTGGTGAGCTCCGACTGTGCGGTGTGCGTCATGCATATGCAGGGTGAACCCCAGAGCATGCAGACGCGCCCCGAATACACCGATGTCGTGGCCGAGGTGAAAGCCTTCCTGCAGGCACGCGTGGCCGCCTGTGAGGCCGCCGGTATCAGCCGCGACCGCATCGTCATCGATCCGGGATTCGGCTTTGGCAAGACTGTGGCGCACAATCTGGCCCTGGTGCGGCAGCTGCCGGATCTGGTGGCGCTGGGACTGCCGGTGATGATGGGCATGTCGCGCAAGTCGACCATCGCGGTCATCACCGGTCGGCCCGATGGCGCGCGCCTCGCGGGCAGCCTGGCACTGGCGGTTGCCGCGGTGCTGCGCGGGGCGCATATCATCCGGGCGCATGACGTGGCCGAAACCGTGGATGCCGTGAAGATCGCGCACGCGGTGCAGGCAGGAGTGTAGGTCTTGGCACGCCAGTATTTTGGAACCGACGGTGTCCGCGGCCTCGTGGGTCAGCATCCCATGACGGTGGATTTCGCCCTGAACCTCGCGAGCGCAGCCGCGCGGGTGCTGGCTCCGCAGGGCGGCAAGGTGCTCATCGGCAAGGACACGCGCCTGTCCGGCTACATGTTCGAATCGGCGCTGGAGGCCGGGTTCGTGGCCACCGGTGTGGATGTGCTGCTGATCGGGCCGCTGCCCACTCCCGGCATCGCCTACCTCACGCGCAAGTTCGACTGTCGCTTCGGGGTGGTGATCAGCGCCTCCCACAATGCCTTCGATGACAACGGCATCAAGTTCTTCGACGCCGAAGGCGGCAAGCTCTCCGATGAGCTCGAGGAGCAGATCGAGATCGAACTGGCGCGCGGGCCGGTGACGCGTGAATCGGCACTGCTGGGCCGCGCCACTCGCGTGGACAAGTCGCGCGTGGCCTATCAGGAGTTCTGCGCGGCGAGCCTGCCGCCCGGCGTCGACCTCAAGGGCATGAAGATCGCCATCGACTGCGCCAATGGCGCGGCCTACAAGGTGGGGCCGCGACTGCTCGCGGACCTGGGAGCGGAGATCGTGCCCGTGGGCTGCTCCCCCAATGGTCGCAACATCAATGACGGGTGCGGCGCCATGGCCCCGCAGCTGCTGCAGCTGACCGTGCCGGGGGTACGCGCCGATGTCGGGATTGCCCTGGACGGGGACGGCGACCGGCTGGTGATGGTGGACCACCTGGGACGGGTGGTTGATGGGGACCAGCTGCTGTACATCATGGCGCGGGCGCGCCAGCGCGCGGGCACTCTGGCGGGCCCCGTGGTGGGCACGGTCATGAGCAATTTCGGCCTGGAGCAGGCCCTGAAGTCCCAGGGCATCGAGTTCCAGCGCGCGGCGGTCGGGGACCGCTACGTGCTGGGTCTGCTGCGCGAGACCGGCGGGGTACTGGGCGGGGAGACCTCCGGACATATTCTGTGCCTGGACCAGACCACCACCGGCGATGCGCTCATCAGCGCCCTGCAGATCCTGGCCATCATGCGCCGCACTCGCCAGACCCTCGCTGAGCTCGCCGCCGGCATGCAGCGCTTCCCGCAGGTGCTGCTGAATGTGAAGGTAGCCCAGCGCTTCGACCCGGCCGCGGTGCCCGCCATCCAGAGCAGTGTCCGCAGTATTGAATCGCGGCTGGCGGGCGAGGGTCGGGTGGTCCTGCGGCCCTCGGGTACCGAACCGGTCATCCGCGTCATGGTGGAAGGTCGCGATGAGCGGGCCACCCGGGCCTACGCCGATGAACTGGCTGCCGTGGTGCGTGCCGCAGTTGCCTAGCTAGCGCCTAAGGCGATTGCATCGGCGGGCGCGCATGGCTATGATCGCGCGCCCTTTTTTAGGGCGTGTCGCCCGCGAGGCTTAGGTTGGGGCGCGGAGGGAACATGCGACAGCCTTTGATCGCCGGCAACTGGAAAATGCATGGCTCGCGCGCCGACAACGCGCGGCGCATCGAAGCCATCGCCGAGCGGTTCCCGACGAGCCCGGTGTCCTGCGCCGTCTGCCCGCCGCACGTCTACCTCTCCGAGGTCGGCCGGCTGCTGCAGGCGGCAGAGTTGCCCATCGACCTGGGCGCGCAGGATGTGAGCGCGGAACTACAGGGTGCCTACACCGGTCAGGTGTCGGCCACCATGCTGCAGGACCTGGGCTGCAGCTACGTGATTGTGGGGCACTCGGAGCGGCGCCATGCCCTGGGCGAGGACGACGGGCTCGTGGCGCGCAAGTTCGAGGCCGTGCGCACGCGGATGACGCCGATTCTGTGCGTTGGGGAAACCCTGGAGGAGCGCCAACAGGGCCGCACCCTGGAGATCATCAGCCGCCAGCTCGACGCCGTGCTGGAGCGCAGCGGGGTGAGCAGCTTCGGCCAAGCGGTGGTCGCCTATGAGCCGTGCTGGGCCATCGGCACCGGCATGACGGCCAGTCCGGAGCAGGCGCAGGAGGTCCACGCGTTCATCCGCGGGCACTTGACGCAGCAGGATGCTAAAATTGCCGGCGAGGTTCGTATCCTCTACGGCGGCAGCGTCAACGCCGGCAATGCGGCGCAGCTGTTCGCGATGCCCGATGTGGACGGTGGTCTCATCGGGGGCGCCTCGTTAAAGGCAGAAGATTTTTTGGCCATCCTGGCAGCGGCCGGCCGCTGAAGGCAACGGCGGCATTTCGCCGCCTGTGGAGCAGGTTCGCACATGTTGCATGTCGTTTTATCTGCAGTGCAGTTCATAAGCTGCGCCTGCATCATCGCGCTGGTTCTGATCCAACGCGGCAAGGGCGCCGATGCCGGCGCGGGCTTTGGCGCGGGCGCCTCCGGCACGGTGTTCGGTGCACGTGGCGCGGGCACTGCCTTGTCGCGCGCGACCGCGGTGCTGGTGGCGGTGTTCATGGTGAACAGCCTGGCACTCGCCTATATGGGCACCAAGAATGTCGCGCAGCCCAAGGGGATTCTCGACATCGCCGGCGAGACCGCGCCGGCGCCGGCGAGTGCTCCGAGCACGTATAGCGTGCCCGGCGCCGGTGCGAATTCCAGCGCCGCAGCGCTGTCCGCACCCGTCGCGCCCGCCGCACCGGCCAGCGCGCCGAAGTAGATTTCCTGACGATCCATGCCGACGTGGTGGAATTGGTAGACACACTAGCTTGAGGGGCTAGCGCGTAACAGCGTGCGAGTTCGAGTCTCGCCGTCGGCACCACATCTTTGTGTTATGGCTGGTACAATCCTTGCTGCATCTGGTTGTGCGGTTCGCTAAATAATGCTGGGCAATTACCTTCCAGTCCTGATCTTCCTGATCATCGCCTCGGGCCTCGCAGTCATCATGCTCGGCCTCGGGGCGCTACTGGGTCGTCTGTCGAGCCGTTCCGGCAGTGACAAGGAGAAGCTCTCGGCGTACGAGTGCGGCTTCGAGCCCTATGAAGATGCGCGCATGCGTTTCGACGTGCGCTACTACCTGGTTGCCATTCTGTTCATCGTCTTTGATCTTGAGATCGCCTTCCTGTTCCCGTGGGCGGTGGCCCTGTCGAAGATCGGTGTCTTTGGGCTCCTCGCGATGGGAATTTTCCTCGGGATCCTCGTCGTCGGCTTCATCTACGAGTGGAAGAAAGGAGCGCTGGAGTGGGACTAGTGGCGGAGGACGGACCGGAGGGGTTCGCCGAGCGCGGCTTCCTGACCACGCAGGTCGACAGCCTGGTCAACTGGGCCCGCACCGGTTCGCTGTGGCCCATGACCTTCGGCCTCGCCTGCTGCGCCGTCGAGATGATGCACGCCGGCGCGTCCCGCTATGACACGGACCGCTTCGGCGTCGTCTTCCGTCCCAGTCCCCGCCAATCCGACGTCATGATCGTTGCCGGTACGCTGGTGAACAAGATGGCGGCACCGCTGCGCAAGGTGTATGACCAGATGCCTGAGCCGCGCTGGGTCATCTCCATGGGTTCCTGCGCCAATGGCGGCGGCTATTACCACTACTCGTATGCAGTGGTGCGCGGCTGCGACCGCATCGTGCCGGTGGATGTCTACGTGCCGGGCTGTCCGCCTACGGCTGAAGCGCTCATCTACGGCATCATCCAGTTGCAGAAAAAGATCCAGCGAACCAGCACCATCTTTCCGGGTGCGCGCGCCGCCGGTTAGTTTGCGGAGAATTTAGAATTGAGCGAGCACATAGAGGCTCTCGCGCGTCACCTGGACGCGCAGCTGCAGGGGCGCGCCACGCGCGTGCCGGCACTTGCCACGGAGCTGACCGTCGAGGTCCCTGCCGCCGACCTGATCGAGGTGGCACGGGTGCTGCGCGACGCGCCCGAACTGCGCTTCGAGGCGCTCATGGACGTGACCGTCGTCGACTACTCGCAGTTCCGCCTTGAGACCTGGCAGACCCAGTCGGCCACTGAAACCGGCTTCAGCCGGGCGCGCATCGCGCCGGCGCCGGCCGAGGAGTTCCCGCAACCGCCGCGGCCCGCGGCCGGGGCTCGCTTTGCGGTCGTCTACCACCTGCTGTCGGTGAGCAACAATCAGCGCCTGCGGGTGCGGGTGAGGTGCGAGGACGAGGAGGAGCCGGTCGTGGACTCCGTGGTCGACATCTGGGCGGGCGCGAACTGGTTCGAGCGCGAGGCCTTTGACCTGTTCGGTGTCTTCTTCCGCAATCATCCGGACCTGCGACGCATCCTCACCGACTACGGATTCGTCGGCCACCCATTCCGCAAGGACTTCCCGCTCATCGGCAACGTCGAGGTGCGCTACGACGAGGAGAAGCAGCGCGTCGTCTACCAACCGGTGAGCATCGAGCCACGGGTGCTGGTGCCGCGGGTGATCCGCGATGACAACCGCTACAACCCCGCGCTCAAGGATGCGCCGAAGCCCCAATGAGCGAGATACGCAACTACACCATGAACTTCGGTCCCCAGCATCCGGCGGCCCACGGTGTGCTGCGCCTGGTGCTGGAAATGGACGGCGAGGTCATCCAGAAGGCCGACCCGCATATCGGCCTGCTGCATCGGGGCACCGAAAAGCTGGCCGAATCGAAACCCTACAACCAGTCGATCGGCTACATGGACCGGCTGGATTACGTGTCCATGATGTGCAACGAGCACGCCTATGTCATGGCCATCGAGAATCTGCTGGGTGTGACGGTGCCCGCGCGTGCGCAATACATCCGTGTGATGTTCGATGAGCTCACGCGCATCCTCAATCACCTGATGTGGCTGGGGGCGCACGCCCTGGACATCGGCGCCATGACCGTGTTCCTGCTGGCGTTCAAGGAACGCGAGGAACTGATGGACGTCTACGAGGCGGTGTCCGGCACGCGCATGCACGCCACCTACTATCGTCCCGGCGGCGTGCACCGCGACCTGCCGCAGACCATGCCGCGCTACCAGGTCTCCAAATGGCGCAGCCAGAAGGACGCCGATCGCAGCAATGCCAGCCGCGGCGGCACCATGCTGGATTTCATCGGTGCCTTTGCCGACCGTTTTCCAAAATCGGTGGATGACTACGAGACGCTGCTCACCGACAACCGCATCTGGAAGCAGCGCACCGTCAACATCGGCGTCGTGACGCCGGAACGGGCGCTGCAGCTGGGCTTCAGCGGTCCGATGCTGCGCGGTTCAGGCCTGGCCTGGGACCTGCGCAAGAAGCAGCCGTACGAGGTCTACGATCGCATGGACTTCGACATTCCGGTGGGCGTGAACGGTGACTGCTACGACCGTTACCTGGTGCGCATCGAGGAGCTGCGCCAGTCGACCCGCATCATCCGCCAGTGCGTGGAGTGGCTGAAGGCGAATCCGGGTCCGGTGATGGTGGCCGAGCGTAAGGTCCGTCCCCCGCGCCGCGAGGAGATGAAGGACGACATGGAATCGCTCATTCATCACTTCAAGTTCTTCACCGAAGGGTTTTGTGTGCCCGAAGGTGAGACCTACGCGGCGGTCGAGGCGCCCAAGGGCGAGCTGGGCGTGTACCTGGTGTCCGACGGTGCCAACAAGCCGTACCGCCTGAAAGTGCGGGCGCCGGGCTTCGCGCATCTGTCGGCCCTGGATGAGATGGTGCGGGGCCATATGCTGGCTGATGTCGTGGCCGTGATCGGCACTCAGGACATCGTCTTTGGGGAGGTCGATCGCTGATGTCTGCCATGGGCACCCATATGGCGTTGCTGTCCGAGCACACGCGCCGCGAGATCGATCACTGGGTGGCGAAGTTTCCACCCGACCGCAAACGATCGGCGGTGCTGGCGGCGCTGCGCTTCACCCAGGAGCAGAACGAGGGGCATCTGACCACGGAGCTCATGGACGCGGTCGCGGAGTACCTGGACCTGCCGCCGATACAGGTGTACGAGGTCGCGACCTTCTATTCCATGTACGAGCTGCATCCCTGTGGCCGGCATCACGTCAGTATCTGCACCAACATCTCGTGCATGCTGCGCGGCGGCGAGGAGCTGGTGGCTCATGCCGAGAAGCATCTGGGCATCAAGCTCGGTGAAAGCACCGCCGATGGTCGCATCCTGCTCAAGCGCGAAGAGGAATGCCTGGCCGCCTGTACCGGTGCACCCATGATGATGATCGACCATCACTTCCACGAGCACTTGACGCCGGAAACCGTCGTGAAGCTGCTGGATGATCTGAAATGAGCTCAATCCGCGAAGCCTACGCCGGCAAGTTCAACCTGAACCTGTTCGAGTCGCTGCACCTGCCCAACTCCTGGAGCCTGGACACCTACCGTCAGATCGGTGGTTACCAGGTATGGGAGAAGATTCTCGCCGGCGGCATGACCCAGGAACACATCATCGATCAGGTGAAGGCCTCGGGGCTGCGCGGCCGCGGTGGCGCGGGCTTCCCGACCGGCATGAAGTGGAGCTTCATGCCGCGCAGCTCGCCGATCCAGAAGTACGTGGTGTGCAACTCCGACGAGAGCGAGCCTGGCACCTGCCATGATCGCGACATCCTGCGCTTCAACCCGCACGCGCTCATCGAGGGCATGGCCATCGGCGGCTTCGCCATGGGTGCGACGGTGGGCTACAATTACATTCGCGGCGAGTTCCTGGGCGAGCCGGTGCCGCGCTTTGAGGCCGCGCTGCAGGAAGCCTATGACGCGGGCCTGCTGGGCACGAATATCAAGGGTTCAAAGATCACCTTTGACCTGCACACCTTCATTGGTGCCGGCGCCTACATCTGCGGCGAGGAGACTGCGCTGCTGGACTCGCTGGAAGGCAAGCAGGGCAAGCCGCGCTTCAAGCCGCCGTTCCCCGCGAACTTCGGCCTGTACGGCAAGCCCACGACCATCAACAACACCCAGAGTTTCGCCTCCGTTCCGGCCATCCTGCGCAAAGGTGCGGACTGGTTCGCGGGCCTTGGGCCGAAGAATGCCGGCGGCACCAATATTTTCTCCGTCTCCGGTCACGTCAACAATCCCGGCAATTTCGAGCTGCCGATGGGCGTGCCGTTTCGCGATCTGCTGGAGATTGCCGGCGGCGTGTGGAAGGGACGCAAGCTCAAGGCTGTGATTCCGGGCGGCTCATCCGTGCCGGTGGTGCCGGCCGAGCTCATCATGAACGTCAACATGGACTATGACTCCATGAAGACCACCGGTTCATCCATCGGTTCGGCCGCGGTCATCATCATGGATGAAACCACCTGCATGGTGCGGGTGCTGGAGCGCCTGGCGCGTTTCTATACCTCCGAGTCCTGCGGGCAATGCACGCCCTGCCGCGAGGGTACGGGGTGGATGGACCGCATGCTGAAGCGGATCCTCGCAGGCCAGGGGCGGCGTGAGGACCTCGGGCTGTTGCTGGATGTCGCCAACCGCATCGAAGGGCACACCATCTGCGCCCTGGGGGATGCGGCGGCGTGGCCAGTGCAGAGCTTCCTGAAGCACTACAAGCATGAGTTCGAGTACATGATCGATCACGGCGGTCGCAGCATCGTCGAAGCCCAAGGCCTCGCCGCAGCGTAACGAGTCTGAAATCTATGGCTGAAGAGTTCGTCAATATCGAAGTGAATGGCGTGCCCATGAAGGCGCGCAAGGGCGAGATGATCATCCGCGCAACCGATGCGAATGGCGTCTACGTGCCGCGCTTCTGTTACCACGACAAGCTGTCGATCGCCGCCAACTGCCGCATGTGTCTGGTGGAGGTGGAAAAGGCGCCCAAGCCGCTGCCGGCCTGCGCCACGCCGGTCGCCGAGGGCATGAAAATCTTCACCCAGTCGCAGAAAGCGACCGGCGCGCAGCGCGCGACCATGGAGTTTCTGCTCATCAATCATCCATTGGACTGCCCGATCTGCGATCAGGGCGGGGAATGCGAGCTGCAGGATCTGGCGGTGGGCTTCGGCCGGGACGTTTCCCGCTTCGCCGAACGCAAGCGGGTGGTGAAGGACGAGAGCCTGGGGCCACTGGTCTCCACCGATATGACCCGCTGCATCCAGTGCACGCGCTGCATCCGCTTCACGCAGGAAATCGCGGGGGTGCAGGAGCTGGGCATGGTGGGTCGCGGCGAGAACAGTTCGGTGCGCGCCTTCGTGGAGCGCACCGTCGATCACGAACTCTCGGGCAACATCATCGACCTGTGTCCGGTGGGGGCGCTCAATTCCAAACCGTTCCGCTTCAGCGCCCGCGCCTGGGAGATGATCGCCCATCCGCTGGTGTCGCCGCACGATGGCGTGGGCACCAACCTCTTCGGCCATGTGCTGCGCGGCAAGCTGATGCGCGTGGTGCCGCGCGACAACGAAAGCATCAATGAGACGTGGATCGCCGATCGCGACCGTTTCAGTTACGAGGGTGTGTACAGCGCCGACCGGGTAGGTGCACCGCTGCTGCGCGAGCGCGGCACCTGGAGCCAGGTGAGCTGGGATTCGGCGCTGGCAGTGGCCGTGGACGGGTTGCGCCGCAACGCCGGCAGCCTGGGCGTGCTGAGCAGCGCCTCGGCCACCACCGAAGAACAGTACCTGCTGAACCGCCTGACCCGCGGCCTGGGTTCGCAGAACATCGACCACCGGCTGCGCGGCCGTGACGTCAGCGACCAGGGCGCCGATGCGCTGTATCCGAACCTCGGGATGCCGATCGCCGACGTGGACCATCTCAATGGCCTGCTGGTGATCGGCGCGAACCTGCGCCGCGAAGTGCCGGTATTGGCGCACCGGGTGCGCAAGGCGTCACTGGCCGGGGCCGCGGTCGGCTTCGTGAATCCGGCCAAGTTCGACTACAAGTTCAAGGTCGCGGCCTACTTGAAGTCCGCGCCGGCGGCGCAGGTGAGTGACCTCGCGGCGGTACTCGCGGCCGTGGCCGCGAAGGCCGGCGTGGCCATTCCCTCGCACCTGTCGGCCGCGGCCGCCAGTGCGACAGTCACTGAGGCGCACCAGGCGCTCGCCGCGGCGCTGCTGTCGGGCCCGAAACGGGCCGTGTGGTTGGGAGCGCTGGCGCTGCGTCATCCGCAGTATGCCGACCTGCGGGTACTCGCCGGCGGCATAGCACAGCTCTCCGGCGCCACGCTGGGCGAGCTGGCCGAAGGTGGCAACGCCGCGGGTGCCTATCTCGCAGGCTGCGTGCCGCATCGGGAAGCGGGCGGCAAGGTGTTGTCGGTGGCCGGCAGGAGCGCTTCGCAGATGCTGCAGACACCGCTGCAGGCGTACATCCTGTTCGGTGGCGTGGAGCCCGAGGCCGACGGCCTGAGCAGCGAAGCGCTGAAGGCGCTGGCGGCTGCCGACCTGGTGGTGGTCGTCACGCCCTACCTCACCGAGCAGCTGAAGCAGATCGCCCATGTGGTGCTGCCGATCGGCACCTTCGCCGAGACTTCCGGCACCTATGTGAACCTGGAAGGCACCTGGCAGAGCTTCACCGCCGCCGCCCGCGGTTTTGGTGAGTCGCGCCCGGGCTGGAAGGTACTGCGCGTCCTGGGCACGGAGCTTGGCATCGAACGTTTCGAGTACCAGAGTTCCGAGGAGGTGCGTGATGAGCTGCGGCGTATCTGCGCCGAGGGGCTGCCGCCGCCGTGGGTGGGATCACGGACGGTGAGCGCCACCCAGGTCGCGGCGAGTACCGTCGACGTTCCCATGTACCAGGTCGATGCGGTGGTCAGGCGCGCGCCGTCCCTGCAGCGCACCGCCGAGGGGCGCACAGCGCCCGCCATCTACTGAGCCTGAAGGTCACGACGCCACTGTGTTCAATAATTTCACAACCCGCTGGGCGGCACTGCCGGACATCGTGCGCAGCACGACGATCTCGACGCTGTGGATCCTGGCGGTCACCATTTCCCTGATCATCTTCGTGGCGTTGACGACACTGTGGGAGCGCAAGGTCATTGGCTGGATGCAGCTGCGTCGCGGCCCCAACCGCGTGGCCATTTTCGGCATGATCCCGGGCCTCGGTCAGCCCTTTGCCGACGTGGTCAAGCTGATCACCAAGGAAGTGATCATCCCGACCCGTGCCAACAAGTTCCTGTTCGCCCTGGCGCCGATGATCACCCTGGTCACGGCGTTCGTGGCCTGGTCGGTGATGCCGCTGTCGCCTGATCTGACCATCGCCAACGTCAATGCCGGCCTGCTGTTCCTGCTGGCCCTGACGTCAGCGGGCGTATACGGAGTGATCCTGGCCGGCTGGGCCTCCAACTCCAAGTACGCGTTCTTGGGCGCCATGCGCTCGGCGGCGCAGATCGTCGCTTATGAAATTGCCATGGGCTTTGCGCTGGTGGGCGTGCTGATGGCGGCCGGCAGCCTGAACCTCGGCGACATCGTGCGGCACCAGCAGGGCGGCATGTTCACCTGGAACTGGACCTGGCTCTTTCCGCTCTTCATCGTCTACTTCATCTCCGGGGTCGCCGAGACCAACCGTGCGCCCTTCGATGTAGCCGAAGGCGAATCGGAGATCGTGGCCGGCTTTCATGTCGAGTACTCGGGCATGGCCTTTGCGCTCTTCTTCCTGGCCGAATACGCCAACATGATGCTGATCTCCTTCCTCACGGCGGTCTTCTTCATGGGTGGGTGGCTCAGTCCTTTTGATGGCTGGCCGGTGCTCGGCCATACGCTGCTGGCGACCCCGAGCTTCGGGTGGCTGTTTCTCAAGGGCTTTGTATTCCTGTTCCTGTTCCTGTGGTTCCGCGCCACCTTTCCCCGCTACCGCTATGACCAGATCATGCGGCTGGGCTGGAAGGTCCTGATCCCGGTGACCATCGTCTGGATCTTCGTCGAGGGGGTCCTGTCCTGGGCTCACGTCGGCCCCTGGCACACGACCTGAAGGCGAATCATGAGTCAATTGCTCAAGACCCTGCTGCTGCCCGAACTTCTCAAGGGCATGACGGTGACCTGGCGGATGTTCGTGTCGCCGAAGTTCACCATCAACTACCCGGAAGAGAAAACGCCGCAGTCACCGCGCTTCCGCGGCCTGCATGCCCAGCGGCGCTATCCCAATGGCGAGGAGCGCTGCATCGCCTGCAAGCTGTGCGAGGCGGTGTGCCCGGCGGTGTGCATCACCATCGACTCCGAAGTGGCCGCCGACGGCACGCGCCGCACCAGCCGCTATGACATCGACCTGTTCAAGTGCATCTACTGTGGATTCTGCGAGGAGGCCTGCCCTGTGGACGCCATCGTCCTCACGCGTATCCACGAGTACCACATGGAGCATCGGGGCGAGAACATCATGTCGAAGGACAAGCTGCTCGCGGTCGGCGAGCGTTACGAGGCGATGATCGCCGCCGACAAGGCGGCGGACGCGCCGTTCCGCTAAGCGCCGGCAGCAACTGAAGCCTTAAGGGGAGGGCAGCGTGCTCGTTCAGATTTTGTTCTACGCCTTTGCCGTGGTGCTGGTGGCTTCCGCGCTGGGCATGATCATCTCGAAGAACCCGGTGCATGCGGCGCTGGCGCTGGTCATGTGCTTTGTCACCAGTGCCGCCATCTGGCTGCTGATCGGCGCGGAGTTCCTGGCCGTGGTGCTGGTGCTAGTGTATGTCGGCGCGGTGATGGTGCTGTTCCTGTTCGTTGTCATGATGCTGGACATCAATCTCGAGGAGCTGCGTGAGGGGTTCACGCGCTTCGCCTGGCTGGGTTGGCTCACCGCGGGAGCCGTGATATTTGAAATCGTCGGCGTCATCGTCGCGCGCACGCTGGGCCCGGATGTGACCCAGGGTCCGGCCGCCCTGCCGGCAACCTACAGCAACACCACCGAACTCGGACAGGCCCTGTACACCAAGTACGCCTACCCGTTTGAGCTGGCCGCGGTGCTGCTGCTGGTCGCCATCGTCGCCGCAATCTCGCTCACCATGCGCAAGCGCAAGGGCCACAAGGTGCAGAACGTCGACCTGCAGGTCGCGGCGCGCGCCCGCGACCGGGTGCGGATCGTGAAAATGGACGCGGAGAAGCGCTCATGATCACTCTTGGCCAATTGCTGACACTGTCGGCGGTGCTATTTTCGATCGCGGTGGCCGGCGTGTTTCTCAACCGCAAGAACGTCATCCTGCTGCTGATGTGCGTGGAGCTGCTGCTGCTGGCAGCGAACTTCAACTTCGTCGCCTTCTCACGCTTCATGGGCGACATCCACGGCCAGGTGTTCGTGTTCTTCGTGCTCACCGTGGCGGCGGCCGAGTCCGCCATCGGACTTGCCATCCTGGTGGTTCTGTTCCGCGAGCGACGCAGTATCAATGTCGAAGACCTGAGCACGCTCAAAGGGTGAGCACAAGACGATGAACCCGAATCTGCTGCTGGCCATTCCCATGCTGCCCTTGCTGGGCGCCATCATTGCCGGACTGTTCGGCAGGCTGGTCGGCCGCGCCGGCGCACACTGGGTCACCATAATCGGCGTCGCGATCTCCTGCGCTCTGTCGATCTATGTGTGGACGGACCTGGTATGGGGCGGGGCGTCCACCTTCAATGCACCGGTGTACAACTGGCTGGTGAGCGATGGCATCCGCTTCCAGGTGGGCTTCCTCATCGACCGGCTGTCGGCGCTGATGATGGTGGTGGTCACCTTCGTCTCCCTGTGCGTGCATGTCTACACCATCGGCTACATGGCCGATGACGATGGCTATCAGCGCTTCTTCAGCTACATCTCGCTGTTCACCTTCTCCATGCTGATGCTGGTGATGTCGAACAACTTCATGCAGCTGTTTTTCGGCTGGGAGGCGGTGGGCGTGGTGTCCTACCTGCTGATCGGCTTCTGGTACACGCGCCCATCGGCAGTTTTCGCCAACTTCAAGGCCTTCCTGGTCAACCGCATCGGCGACTTCGGCTTCGTGCTGGGCATAGCTGGAGTGGTGTACTTCACCGGCTCGCTCGACTATCAGACTGCGTTCGCGGCGGCACCGCACATCGCGACCCAGAGTTTCGTGCTGACCTCGACCAGCACCGTGCCGGCCATGACGCTGATCTGCATCTGCCTGTTCGTGGGTGCGATGGGCAAGTCCGCCCAGGTGCCACTGCACGTGTGGCTGCCGGATTCGATGGAAGGCCCGACACCTATTTCCGCGCTGATTCACGCCGCCACGATGGTGACGGCGGGTATTTTCATGGTGGCGCGCATGTCGCCGCTGTTCGAGCAGTCCGACCAGGCACTGTCATTCGTGCTGGTGATCGGTGCCACCACCGCCTTCTTCATGGGCCTGCTGGGCGTCGTCGCCAACGACATCAAGCGCGTCATCGCCTATTCGACCCTCTCGCAGCTGGGTTACATGACCGTGGCACTGGGCGTCTCGGCCTACAGCGGGGCGATCTTCCACCTGATGACGCATGCCTTCTTCAAGGCGCTGCTGTTCCTCGCCGCCGGCTCGGTGATCATCGGCATGCACCATGAGCAGGACATGCGCAAGATGGGCGGTCTCGCCAAGTACATGCCATGGACCGCGGTCACCAGCTGGATCGGGTCCCTCGCCCTCATCGGCACACCGTTCTTCGCCGGTTTTTATTCCAAGGACGCAATCATCGAGGCCGTCGGTGAGTCGCATCGCTGGGGCCATACCTATGCCTATGTATGCGTGTTGTGCGGCGTGTTCGTCACGGCGTTCTACACCTTTCGCATGCTTTTCATGACCTTCCACGGCCGGGAGCGCTTTCGCAAGGTGCCGGCGCAGGGCCACGACGCTCACGAAGCTCACGGTCATGATGAGCATGGTCATGATGCTCACGGCGGCGATCCGCATGAGACGCCCTGGGTGGTGCGCGGGCCGCTGGTGGCACTGGCCATTCCCTCCGTCATCATCGGCGCCCTGTGCGTGAAGTCGGTGCTGTTCGGCGGCTATTTCGGCACGTCGATCTTTGTGCTCCCGGCCAATGACATGGTGGGTCGGATCGGCGAGGAACTGCACGCGCCGATCTGGCTCAACTTTGCCCTCAAGGGCTTTCTGGGCGCGCCGTTCTGGTTGGCGCTGGCGGGGGTATTTTCGGCCTGGGTGTTCTTCCTTAGAAAGCCCGAGTGGGCCGACGCCTGGGCCAGGGCGCTCGCGCCGCTGCGTACCCTGCTGGTCAACAAGTTTTATTTCGACTGGTTCAACGAGAACGTCCTGTGCGTGATCGCGCGCGGGCTGGGCAAGGGCCTGTGGCGGGCGGGCGACCAGATCCTCATCGACGGCGGCATGGTGAATGGCACTGCCAATACCGTGGGGCGCATCGGCGGGGTGCTGCGACACCTGCAGAGCGGCTACCTGTACACCTATGCATTCTTCACCATGATCGGACTTGCCCTGCTGTTGGGCTGGTTCCTTTTCCGCTAAGGCTAAGGGCGGTCTTTACATGCACGGTTTTGGTCTCCTGTCGGTTCTGATCTGGCTGCCGATCCTTGCGGGGCTCGTGGTGCTGGCGCTGGGCGAACGTTCCATCGTCCTGGGACGCTGGGTGGCGCTGGCGGCCGCCCTGGCCACATTCCTGATTTCAATTCCCGCCTATACCGGCTTTGATACCGGCATCGTCGGCCTGCAATTCACCGAAAAGCTGTCCTGGATTCCATCGCTGAACGCCTTCTACAGCGTCGGCGTGGATGGCATTTCGCTCCCCCTGGTGCTCCTGACCACCTTCATGACCATTCCGGTGATCATCGCCGGCTGGACCGTGATCGCGCAGCGGCCGGCGCAGTACTTCGCGGCGTTCCTGATCATGGAGGGCCTGATGGTCGGCGTCTTCTGCGCCGCCGATGCCCTGCTGTTCTACTTCTTCTGGGAGGCGATGCTGATCCCGATGTTCCTCATCATCGGCATCTGGGGTGGACCGCGGCGCGTGTACGCGACCATCAAGTTCTTCCTGTACACCTTCCTCGGCTCGGTGCTGATGCTGGCGGCCCTGATCTACATGTACGTGAAGGGACATGACTATTCGATCGCGGCCCTGCAAGCGCTGCCTTTGACTCTCATCGAACAGCGCTGGATCTTCGTGGCCTTCCTCTTGGCCTTTGCCGTCAAGGTGCCGATGTGGCCGGTGCATACCTGGCTGCCCGATGCGCACGTCGAGGCACCCACCGGCGGCTCGGTGATCCTGGCGGCCATCATGCTGAAGATGGGTGGCTACGGTTTCCTGCGCTTCAGCCTGCCGGTCACGCCGGATGCCAGCCGGGAGCTGGTGATGCTGATCATCGCGCTGTCGCTGATCGCGGTGGTGTACATCGGCTTCGTGGCCATGGTGCAGCAGGACATGAAGAAGCTCATTGCCTATTCATCCATCGCGCACATGGGGTTCGTGACCCTGGGCACCTTCGGCCTCTACGCCGTGGTGGCCGCGACCGGCAGTCTCAACGGGGCCGTGCTGGGCGTGGATGGCGCCATGGTACAGATGGTCTCGCACGGCCTGGTTTCCGGCGCACTGTTCCTCTGTGTGGGCGTGCTCTACGACCGCATGCACAGCCGTGAGATCGCCAGCTACGGTGGTGTCGTCAATGTGATGCCGTACTTTGCGGCGCTGATGGTGTTCTTCGGCATGGCCAATTCCGGCCTGCCGGGCACTTCGGGCTTCGTCGGGGAATTCATGGTGATCCTCGCCAGTTTCAAGGCGAGCTTCTGGTACTCGTTCCTGGCGGCCACGACCCTGATCCTGGGCGCCGCCTACACCTTGTGGATGATCAAGCGGGTGGTCTTCGGACCCGTCGCCAACTCTCATGTGGCCGAACTCACCGACCTCAACGGCCGCGAATTCCTGGTACTTGGCGTGCTCGCGGCGGCCGTGCTGCTGCTGGGCGTGTACCCGGCGCCCCTTCTCAACATCATGGAAGTTTCGGTGCACCACCTGGTCCAGCAGGCCGTGCATTCGAAGCTGCCACTTTGAACTGATATGCCAGATACCACATTGACCTGGGCTTCGGTTGCTCCCGCCAGCGGCGAGATCTTCCTGACATTTGCCATCTGCGCGGTGCTGCTGATCGATGTCTTCGCCGGCGAGAAGCGGCGCGGATTGACCCCAACGCTGACGCTGATTGCGCTGGCTGCGACCGCTGCACTGATGGTGGGTCAGGCTCAGGTGAGCAGCCGGGTGGTGCTGTTCGATCGTCTGTATGTCGCCGATCCGCTCTCCTGCCTGCTGAAACTCGCGGCACTGCTGTTCGTGGCGATAGCGCTCATGTATTCCCGCAGCTACATGAGCCAGCGCGGCACCAGCCGCGGTGAGTACTACGTTCTGGCGCTGACGGCGCTGCTGGGTATCTTCGTGCTGGCCTCGGCCAACAGTCTGCTCACCGTCTACATCGGCGTGGAACTGCTGGCGTTGTCGGTCTATGCCATGGTGGCCTTCGACCGCGACAACGGGATCGCGGCCGAAGCGGCCATGAAGTACTTCGTTCTGGGCGCCATCGCCTCGGGCATGCTCCTCTACGGGATGTCCATCATCTACGGCATCACCGGTACGCTGGGGCTGGATGAACTGGCGGTGCGGCTGGGCGCCACGCACGGCGCCGGTGCGATCCTCGGCCTGACTTTCATCGTCGTCGCGGTGGCCTTCAAGCTGGGCGCGGTGCCCTTTCACATGTGGCTGCCGGATGTGTACGAGGGTGCGCCCACCAATGTCACGCAATTCATTGCGACCGCACCGAAGCTCGCCTATTTCGCGCTGGCGCTGCGCCTGCTCACTCACGGCCTGACCGGCACCGAGCAGCAGTGGTCGCAGATGCTGGCAGTGCTGGCGGTGCTGACGCTGGTCCTGGGCAATGTCGTGGCCATTGCGCAGAGCAATCTCAAGCGCATGCTGGCGTATTCGGCGATTTCCAATGTCGGATTCATCCTGCTGGGCTTCGTCACCGGCACCCAGGCCGGCTATGGCGCCGCGCTCTTCTATACGCTGGTGTACGTGCTCGCGACCATCGGCACCTTCGGCGTCATCCTGCTGCGGACTCAGAAGGGCTTCGAGGCCGACCGGCTCGATGACTACAAGGGTCTGTACAGTCGCGACCCGCTGCTGGCGGTGGTGATGATGGCGATGATGTTCTCCACCGCGGGTGTGCCGCCGTTCGTCGGCTTCTGGGCAAAGCTCTCGATCCTGCAGCAGTTGTGGGTGACCGGCCATATATGGCTGGTGATCATCGCCGCCGTGGTGTCCGTGGTCGGCGCCTTTTACTACCTGCGCATCGTGAAGCTCATGTATTTCGATCAGCCGGCTGACGGCCAGCCGCTGCCGGAGTGGCAGCCTGGCGTGCGCCTGGCCGTCGGGGTCAATGGCCTGGCGGTGCTGGTGCTCGGCATCCTGCCCGGGCCGCTGCTGGCACTGTGCGGCCGTCTGCTGAGCTAACGCGCGGTTGTCAGAACTGGTAGCCCACGGCCACCACCAGTGCCCGGGGATTGAACTCCACATGCGAAGTGCGCACGATTCCGGCGGTGTCCGTGGTGAGTCGCGTGTTCACCCAGGAAGCCGAATAGGACGCGATCACCCCCACCCGCTCGAAGGGATGGTAGGCGAGTCCCC
>DASZCK010000083.1:0-11587 GCA_035943195.1 Steroidobacteraceae bacterium | reverse complement strand
GTCCGGAGCATCGTGAATTCAGCGGTGTCTCCCATCGAATTGACCCCGGCCGCTGCAGCAGTGCAGCGGCGCGCCTTTACCACCATATTCCTGATCGAATTATGGGAGCGCTTCGGGTTCTACGGCATGCAGGTGCTCATGGTCACCTACATGATCAAGAAACTCGGCTTCGCGGACACCCGGGCGAATCTGGTGTTCGGCGCCGCCTCGGCGCTGATCTATGCGACCCCGGCGATCGGCGGCTGGATCGGCGACAAGCTGATCGGCACGCGCCGCACCATGAAGGCAGGCGCCTTCGTGCTCGCCATCGGCTATGCGTTGCTGTGGCTGCCCACCGACAGCGAATTCTTTTTGTACTTCGCACTCGGGGTGATCATCGTCGGCAATGGCCTGTTCAAACCCAACTCCGGCAATCTGGTGCGCAAGATCTACGAGGGTGACGACACCAAGATCGACAGCGCCTTCACCATCTATTACATGGCGGTGAACATCGGCTCGATGATTTCCATGACCCTGACGCCATGGCTTCGCAACTATATCGGCGCGCGTTACGGGGATTCGGCCGGCTGGCACACGGCCTTTGGCGTGTGTTCCATCGGGCTGATCATCGGCATGATCAACTACGCGCTGATGAGCCGCGCCATGGCGGGGCTCGGGTCGCCACCGGACAGTGCGCCGGTGAAACCCTCGAGGGTCGCGGCGGTACTGGGCGGTGCCGCGCTGATCGTGCTCGCAGCGGTGCTGATCCTGCAGAGCGAGACCATTGCCCGCATCTGCGTCTACGTCGCCAGCGCCATCGTTCTCGGCATCTTCGTCAGGCTGATCACGTCGAGCCGGCGTGACGAGCGCGCGGGCCTGATTGCCGCCTTCGTGCTGGTGGTGCAGACGGTGTTCTTCTTCATCTTCTACCAGCAGATGTCCACCTCGCTGAATCTGTTTGCACAGCGCAACGTGGACTTGAAGTTCAGTCTCTTCGGCTGGCACCTCTTCACCTGGATTCCCGAGCAATATCAGAACCTGAATGCGGTGTGGATCGTCATCCTAAGCCCGGTCCTGGTGCTCATCTACAATTCACTGGGTCGCATCGGCAAGGATCCCTCGATCGCCGCCAAGTTCGTCTGGGGCTTCGTGGCCGTCGCCGTCGGCTTCTTCATCTACGGAGTCGGCGCACGCTGGGCGGTCAACGGCCAGGTGTCCTCGTGGATCATGGTGTGGGGCTATGGCCTGTATTCGCTGGGCGAACTGCTGGTGAGCGGCCTGGGGCTGGCCATGATCGCCCGCTATGTACCGGCACGCATGGGCGGTTTCATGATGGGAGCCTACTTTGTGGCCTCCGGGCTATCCCAGTACCTGGGCAGTGTCGTCGCCAACTTTGCGCATATCCCGGAAAACCTCACCAATCCGGTCGAGTCACTGACGATCTATACGCGCCTGTTCAACGAGCTGGGCCTCACCGGCATCGTCTGTACCGTCATCGCCATCGCGATGCTGCCGGTGATGAAGAAACTCTCGGCCAGCCACGCCGACACGGCCGCCGCCGCCGCGCCGCTGCCCGCCGTGCGCAGTGAAGAATTCAATCTGACCCCGTGAGTGCTGCGCAACACGATCCGCGCGCCATTCTCACCGACATCGCGCGCCGGGCCATGCTGGACTACGGCCTGCTGCCGGACTTCTCCCCCGAGGCGCGGGCGCAGGTGCAGGCCATCGCCAGGCCGGCCGTCCAAGCCGGCATTCGCGACCTGCGCGGCGCAGAGTGGGTCTCGATCGACAATGATGACTCACGCGATCTCGACCAGCTCTCGGTCGCGCAGCCCCTGGATGGCACGTCCACCCGCCTGCTGGTAGCCATCGCCGACGTGGATGCCAGCGTGCCCCGCGGCTCGCCCATCGATGACCACGCGCGCCACAACACCACCTCGGTGTACACCGCGGGACATATCTTTCCCATGCTCCCGGAGCAGCTGTCCACGGACCTGACCTCGCTCGTCCAGGGCGCGGAGCGCCTGGCGGTGATCATGGAACTGGACGTGACGGCCGCCGGTGACATCACCGCCTCGGACATCTATCGGGCCACGGTGGTCAACAAGGCCAAGCTGGCCTACGACAGCGTGGCCGCCTGGCTCGAGGGCAGCGGCCCAGTGCCCGCGGCGCTCGCAGCGGCCGGTCTGCAGGATCAGGTGCGGCTGCAGGACCGGGTGGCGCAGTCGCTCGGAAGAGTGCGGCATGCTCAAGGAGCGCTCACCCTGGAGACCATCCAGACCAGCGCCGTGTTCGAAGGCGCCCTGCTTCGCGACCTGGTCCCGGAACGCACCAACCGGGCCCATGAGTTGATCGAGAACATCATGGTCGCCGCCAATGGCGTGGCGGCGCGCTGGCTGCAGAACAAGGGACAGCCGGCGTTGCGGCGCGTGCTGCGCACGCCGGAACACTGGGACCGGATCGTGGCCGTGGCCGCCGAGCATCACGCGCAGCTGCCCTCGACCCCGGATCCGGTGGCGTTGAATGCTTTTCTGGCGCAGTGCCGGCGGCAGCGCCCCGAGCAATTCCCGGACCTGTCACTGGCCATCATCAAGCTCCTGGGTCGCGGAGAGTATGCGCTGGAGCTGCCGGGTGCCCCGGTGGCCGGACACTTCGGGCTGGCGGTCACGGACTACATGCATTCCACGGCGCCCAATCGCCGCTTCCCCGATGTGATCGTCCAGCGCCTGATCAAATCCGTGCTGGATGCCACGCCGGCGCCCTACACCCAAGACGAGCTCGCAGACCTCGCGGGGCACTGCACCGTGCAGGAAGACAATGCCGCCAAAGTGGAACGTCTGGTGGGCAAATCGGCGGCTGCGCTGCTGCTGCGAACGCGTATCGGACAGAGCTTCGACGCCATCGTCACCGGCGCCGCGGACAAGGGCACCTGGGCGCGCACCCTGGCGCCCCCGGTGGAGGGCCGGATCGTGCGTGGCTTTCAGGGACTGAAGGTCGGCCAGCAGGTCAGGGTGCGGCTGCTGAGCACGGACGTCAGCCGCGGGTTCATCGACTTCGCCCGTGAGGGATAGAGCATGGATTCCAAACCCGCGACGCCCGTGAGAATCGCCTACGAGAACGCCGACTTCCTCGCCAGCGAGGAAGCGCGCCCGCTGCGGATCGTGGCCGAATACCTGGAGCCGCTGCACCGCTTTGCGCAGGCCGGCGTGCGCGACACCATCGTTTTCTTCGGCTCGGCGCGGCTGACGGCCGACGGCCCCATGGGGCGCTACTACCAGGACGCCCGGATTCTCGCGGGCAAGATCACCGAATGGTCGAAGGGGCTGCCGAGCCACGCTCACCGCTATGTGATCTGTTCGGGCGGCGGCGGCGGCATCATGCAGGCCGCCAATCAGGGGGCCTCGGAGGCTGGCGGTAAGACCATCGGCCTGAACATCAGCCTGCCGCATGAGCAGGCCGCGAATCCCTACATCACGCGCGAGCTCGCCTTCGAGTTCCACTACTTCTTCATGCGCAAGCTATGGTTCGCGCAGCTGGCGCGCGGGCTGGTCGCCTTTCCAGGCGGCTTCGGCACTCTGGATGAAGTCATGGAGATCCTCACCCTGGCACAGACCGGGAAATTCGGACGCCGCGTCCCCGTCATCCTCTACGGCACTGAATACTGGAACGAGATCATCAATTTCCAGGCCCTGCTCCGGCACGGAATGATCAGCGCGGAGGACCTCGACCTGTTCAAGTGCGTCGATACACCGGAGGCGGCGCTGCTGGTGCTGCAGACGACCCTGCATCCCTAACAGGCGCCGCTCCGTCGGCCCTCAGCGGCAATGATCGTCGCGGTCACCGCAGGCGACCCACACGTGCTCGTGCCAATAGCGGTGATGGCCACGGTCGTAGTAGCCCTCCGAAGGGGTGGCCACGACGCAGCCGGCCATCAATACCGCCAGGCCAACGAAGATGCTGCCGATCACGGTGCGCTTGAAGTCTTTCATGGCGAGTCCTGGGTTGCGTCCAAAATAGGAGGTTCAGATTGTCGGCCTGGCGCGCCAAAAGGGCTGCCCGGGTTCCGTCTGATGTTGTGCCCCGACTTCCCGCTACTGCCTGTAGGACGGCTTACCGGCTCGTAGGCGCAGCTTCCGCTTCCGCTGTTGCGCCGCAGCGCGATTAATGTCTAAAGGGAGCGCCCTAAAACTGTGCCTGGGGTCCCAGTCTGAAACAGGGGGCCCGAAGTTCTCGGCGCGTTGGCCGATACTCGAACCAATGGCCGCCGTGATGACACCTGCTTTAGCCGAGACCCCGTCTTTGCCGGATGAACGCGATCATCTGACCCTGCTGCGGGAGGACGGCGCATTCGCGGCCGCTTCGGACCCTGAGCTGGAACGCTGGATGGCGACCGCCCGGCGACAGGCAGATGTCAGCTGTGTGGCACTCTCCTTAGTGCGTGGGCCCCGCCAGATCATCCGCCTGGTCGGCGAGACCCCCCGGACGAACGAGCGCGTGTGTGAGGTCTCCAGCGCCGTACCCTTGGCGGACTACCTGCTCGGCGCCGCCGTCAACCATAGCGATGGGCAGGGCGCCTTTGCCGAGGTGCAGATCACCGTCACGGGCAAGGTGATCGGGCAACTGGCCATGACTGACCCGCACCGGGCCAGCTGGTCCTCGGATGACCTGGCTGCACTCTCGGACGCGGCCGCCGGCGTGGCGACCGAGCTGGAGCGACGCTTGGCCTGTGCGCAGGTGGTGCGAGTCCAGGAGCTGGTCACCTCCCACAACCGGGTCCACGACATGATCGCCAACAGCGCGCCACTGCGCGATGTGCTGGTGGAAGTGTGCCTGATCATCGAGCGCTATGACCCTTCCTTCGTTCCGTCGGTGCTGCTGCGGGACCCGGTCTCAAATACCCTGCACTCGGGCATCGGCCCGTCGCTGCCCAAGGCCTATCTCGACTCAGTCGACGGCGCGCCCATCGGACCGAACATCGGCACCTGCGGTCCGGCCGCGTGGTTTGGCGAACTGGCCGTATCCGCGGATCTGAGCCAGGACCCCAAGTGGACCCCGATTCGGGCCATGGCCGAGATGGCAGGCGTCGCCCACTGCTGGTCCATGCCCATCAAGGATCACTCCGGCGAGGTGCTGGGCACGCTGGCCTTGTACGGGCGCCGCCCGCGCTCCCCGCAGGCCGAACATGTGGCGCTGATGCGGGACTGGGCGCGCGTCGCAAGCACCGCCCTGGAGAGAACCCGCTCGATCGCACGCCTCAAGCACGACGCACGCCACGACAGCCTGACGGGCCTGCCCAATCGGGCGGCCATATTCGAGAAGCTGGACGCGGCCATCGAGCAGGTGCAGGCGGACTCACCGCTGGCCGTGTACTTCGTGGATCTAGACGGACTGAAGGCGCTGAACGACACCCTCGGCCATGACGTTGCGGACGAGATGATCCGCGAAGTTGCGCAACGCCTGATGGCGAGTGTGCGCATCGGTGATTTCGTCGGTCGCTTCGGCGGCGATGAGTTCATCGTCGTCGCCGAGGACATCGGCGATCCGCTCGAAGCCGGTCACCTGGGCGAACGCCTGCTCGGCGCGATCGCGCAACCGCTGCCGGGTCTTGGCGCGCGGGTCATCACCGCGAGCATCGGCATCGCCCTGATCCGCACCAGCGGCATCGAGGCGCGTGAGGCCATTCGCCGCTCCGACGCCGCCATGTACGAGGCCAAGCGCACCGGCCGGGATCGCTGCGTATTTGCGGAAATCGGTGAGACCGCGCGGGCCGGCCGCCGGCTGGAGCTGGCGCGCGCCCTGCACGGCGCGGAGACCCGCGGCGAGATGTCCCTGGTCTATCAGCCGGTCATCGCACTGCCCAGCCGCAAGATCATCGGGGTGGAAGCCCTGCTGCGCTGGAACAGCCCGACCCTGGGAGAAGTCCTTCCCAGTGAATTCATCCCGATCTCCGAAGACAACGGCACCATCCTGCAGCTCGGTGCCTGGGTGCTGTGGGAAAGTTGCAATGCGCTGGCCCTGCTCGGGCAGGCCGGCCATCGGCTCGAACTCGGCGTGAATGTCTCCGCGCGACAGCTGTCCCAACCGGACTTTCCGCTGTGGGTCCGCCAGACGCTATCGCATGCCCAGTTCAGCCCTGCCATGCTCAGCCTGGAGCTGACCGAGACCTCGCTGCTGCGTCCCGACAGCGTCAGCATCGGTAACGTACGGACGCTGGAAAAAATGAGCGTGCGTGTCGCCCTGGACGATTTCGGCACCGGTTATTCCTCCCTCACCTGGCTGCGCGATCATCCGTTCGGGTCGATCAAGATCGATCGCAGCTTCGTGGCGGGTATCCAGAAGCAGGACAGCAGCCGCGCCATCGTCTCCGCCATCATTCGCCTGGCCAAGGACGTGGGCTGCACGGTGACTGCCGAAGGCGTCGAAACCGACGAACAGCTGCGCATCCTGGAGTCCCTGGGCTGCGATCACGCGCAGGGCTTCCTCATCGCCCGGCCGGTGAGCGCCGCCGCCCTGCTCGGCTACCTGGAATCCCCCGTACCTCTGCCCGTCCCCTAAGCGCGCTCCTGAGGTAGACTCCCGGACGCGCTACAAGAACGGGGGGGGTTATGGCGATTACCGGAATCACTGTGCGTGTAGGGGCAAGTGCACTGCTGGCCCTGGGTTTGGCGATCACATCCGCCCAAGCGCAGACGCCCGGCGCGGCACGCGCCCCTGGCGGGGACCATGGGCCGCAGCGCCCACCTCTGTTCTTTCGCGAGGATTGGAAGCAGGGACCCAAGGGCGGCGAGAACCCGGTGACGGGCGCCTCACTGGGCAACCCCGATCTGGAATTGACGCTGATCGTACCGGGCGGACAAATCGAGCTCACCGGCACTGCCGGCGATGAAGGCAATCCGGTGCATGTATGGCAGGGCCTGTGCACCACGCCGTGCGGGCTCGCCCTGCGCAGTAAGGAGCACCTCGCCGACTTGACCGGACTGGCGCGGATCCGCTGGAACACAAAAATGTCGGGCTTCCATCAGATCCGGCCGATCGTGAAACTGGCCGACGGCACCTGGCTGGCGGCGGACCGCAGCGACGGCACGCCCCGCGACTGGCTGCAGAGCGAGCTGTTCTTCGCCGATCTGCACTGGCTGAAACTGGACATCACGCGCGCCGTGACGACGGGCACGCCGGTCGAACATGTCGACCTGTCGAAGGTTGATCAGATCGGCTTTGTGGATCTCATGCCAGGCAGCGGTCACGGCCCCGGAGGCTGGTCCGATGTGGCACAGATCGAGGTCTACGCGAAGTCAGTGGCGCGCTGACTCAACTTGAGGTCGGGGTCGTCAGTAGCCGCACCTCGTGCTGCGGGCGGGCCAGACTGACCCCATGCGTACGCAGCGCTTCGAGCGTGGCCCGAGTGAGCTCCGCTGAGGCCGACCCGAAATCATCGACCGATACCCACGGCTGGATGCTGATCTGCGCCGCCGAATCGGCCAGCCGCGCCACGCCGATCACGGGCGGCGCGTCCTTGAGAACCCGCGGATTGGCACTCACCACGTCCTGGATCACCTGCAGCGCGGCCCCCAGGTCCGTGTCGTACGCCACATTGACCTGGATGGTGACCTGACGGACGTGACCGTAGTTGTGAAGGATCTCGCCGACGATCTTGCGGTTGGGGATCACCACCTGGGACCGGTCGGAGTGCAGCAGAATGGTGCTGAACAGGGCGACATGTTGGACCTGACCTTCTACCCCCGCCACCTGGACGTACTGGCCCACGCGGAAAGGCTTGGTGAGGATGATCGACAGTCCCGCGACGACATTGCTGAGCACGCCCTGCATGGCCAGGGCGATGCCGGCACCGGCCACGCCCAGCCCCGCGACCAGCGGTAACAGCTGCACGCCGAGGTTCTGCAGCGCCATCACCATGAAGAGCAGCAGCACCAGGCCACGCACCACCCGCGAGAGCAGCTGGCGCAGCGGCGGCTCCAGATCGAAGCGCCGCAGGGCACGCGTCAGCCAGCGTTCCGCCCAGCCGCCGACGATCACGCCGGCGACAATGATCAGGATGGCGGTGAGCAGCTTGGGTCCGAACTGGATGAGCAGGTCGATGACCTGCTGGCGGATATGGTCGATCGAGGCTAGATGCAGGTCCATGGCGGCTATTCTAACGCGTGCCGTAGAGCCGGTCGCCGGCATCGCCGAGACCCGGCAGGATGTAGCCGTGGTCATTCAACTGTGAGTCGATTGCGGCGGTCCACACCAGTACCTGCGGATGCTGCGCGTGCAACCGCGCGAGTCCGACTTCACTCGCCAGCACGCACACGAAGCGCACATCGCTCGCGCCATGCGCCTTGAGGCGGTCGACGGCCGCGATCGCGGTATTGCCCGTGGCCAGCATGGGATCGACCGCGATGACGAGCCGCTCGCGCAGCACCGTCGGGGCTTTGAAGTAGTACTCCACCGCGAACAGGGACTCCGGGTCGCGGTACAGCCCCACATGCGCCACGCGGGCCGAGGGCACCAGATCGAGCATCCCGTCCAGCAAGCCCATTCCCGCCCGCAGGATGGGCGCGAACACCAGCTTCTTGCCGGACAGCTTGCGTGACTTCATGGGCATCAGAGGGGTTTCGATCTCGACCGGATCGAGCGGCAGATCCCGCGTCACCTCGTAGCACAGCAGGGTCGCTATCTCGCGCAATAGCTGGCGAAAGGTCTTGGTGGAAGTAGTTCTATCGCGCAGCAGAGTCAGCTTGTGCTGCACCAGCGGATGAGTCACGACCGTTACATTGTTCATGTATTTTACATAAGTTAGTGTTTTAACTGCCGCGGGCTGCGCCGATGTCCTCATCCCAGACCTCAGGATGCGCCTCGATGTAGCCGCCCAGCAGCTGCACGCATGCCTGTGAATCCAGGTCGAACACTTTCACCCCGCGCTCGCGCAGCCAGTCGATGCCGCCGCGGAAGGTGCGCGACTCCCCGACGATGACGGCACCGATGCGGAACTGCAGGATCAAGCCGCTGCAGTACCAGCATGGCGCGAGCGTCGTCACCATCACCGTGTCCTGGTAGCCGCGACGCCGGCCGGCGTTGCGAAAGGCGTCCGTTTCGCCGTGGAGGGACGGATCACCTTGCTGAACCCGCCGGTTGTGGCCGCGTCCGAGAAGCCTGCCGCCGGCTTCGAAGAGTGCCGCGCCGATGGGAATACCCCCTTCGGACAGCCCGAGGCGCGCCTCCGCGAGCGCGACGTCGAGCATTGCGCCATGGGCGGCTTCCCGGCTGAGGCCGTCAATACTTAAGGGCCCGCGCGCCATTTTTTCCGCCCTGTGATTCGGGTCGATAACATGAACATTGCCACTCCATTGTCGCCCATTCCAGACGATAAATGCTTCAACGCTTGAACAGAACTTTGGAGTTGACGCGTGTCGAACAATCCGATCACGGATGCCCCCGCAACGGCGAACCTGGGGAAGGTCATTCACGATACGCGTGGCAATGCGATTTGGGATTGGACCATAGAGACCGGCGTGCTGGCCAAGGCCACCGTTGCCGAACTGCTCGGCAAACTGGTTGACCCCATGCCCATGGCGCTGGAGCATGACATGGACAACACCCTGCGCTGGTGCGGAGACCCGTACAACCGTTCACGCTGAAGGCGCCGCGGGCCGCACGCGGCGCGTCATGCGGCAGCAGCCCGTTCCATGCTACCGTGCCGGCCGATGCTTCGCGTCAGCCATCTTCAGAAGCGGTTTGGTGAGCGCATCGCGCTTGATGACGTATCGTTCGAGATTCGCGCTGGAGAAACAGTTGGGTTGCTGGGGCCCAACGGCGCCGGCAAGACCACGACCCTCGCCATGATCAGTGGTCTGGCCCAACCCGATCAGGGGTCGGTGTCGTACCAGGATCAGCCGATTGCACGCGATGCCAGCGAACTCAAACTGCACGTGGGCCTGGTACCACAGGATCTCGCGCTGTACGACGAACTATCAGCCTGGGCCAACCTCGAACTGTTCGCCGGACTCTATGGCATCAGCGGCCGGCAACTGACCGAGCGCGCCACCAGCGCCTTGGAGCTGGTGGGCCTGGCCGAGCGGCGCAAGGATCGTGTCGGAACTTTCAGCGGCGGCATGAAGCGCCGCCTGAATATCGCCGGGGCGCTGCTGCACGACCCGGACCTGATCCTGCTCGATGAGCCCACCGTGGGCGTGGATCCGCAGTCGCGCAATGCAATATTCGAGAATCTCGAAGAACTCAAACGGCGCGGCAAGACCCTGCTCTACACCACCCACTACATGGAGGAGGCCGAGCGGCTCTGCGACCGCGTCGTGATCATCGACCACGGCCGGGTGATCGCCGCTGATACGGTATCCGGGTTGCACCGGCTGCTGCCCGCCGCGCAATCCGCCACGCTGGAATTGGCGGGGCCGCCGCTCAGTGATGAACTGCTGGCGCAGCTGCGGGCACTGCCAGGGGTTGGCACCGTGGTGCCTACCACGGACGGCATCCGTATCGACAGCAATGACTTTGGCGCACCCCTCAGCCGCTGCCTTGCGATCCTGGGCGAGCACAGCCATCGCGTCACCGCGATCAATACCGGCCAGGTGCGCCTGGAGGATGTCTTTATCGCCCTCACCGGTCGCGCGCTGCGCGATGACCCGCCGACGGGAGTTCCGCCATGAGTCTCAGCGCCGTGCGCGCGCTGGTGCGCAATGATCTGCGTATCTATCGGACCGACCGACGCGCCCTGCTCATCGGCATTCTGGTGCCGATACTCGTCGCCGCGTTCTTCGGTTACGTTTTCGGTGGCAATGGCAGCAGCGCGGACCCGGGGAAGATTCCCATCGCCGTGGTCGATGAGGATCACAGCGAAGTGTCACGCGACATCGCAACGGATCTCGGCAAGGACCCGCTGCTGGCGGTGCGCGTACTCAGCCGCACCCAGGCGCAGGCCCAGGTCCGTGCAGGCAAGGTCCAGGCGGCGGCGATCCTGCCCAAGGGTTTCGCCGATAGTGCCACCAAAGCCCTGTTCACCAGCCGCGACAAGCCGCAGGTTCGGTTGCTGGTCGATCCCAGCCAGCCCACCAGTGCGCGCATCGTGCAGGGACTGTTTGCCCAGTACGGCATGCAGGAGATCAGCAAGGCGGCATTCAGTGGGACCGCCGGCCAGACGGCACTCAGCAGCGGACTTGACTGGGTCAACCGCGCCACCGCTGAACAGGTGCCTGATCGCAACGAACTCAAAGCGCTCTTGGACGCCGCGCAGACCCTGACCACTCGCAATGCGAAATCGGCGGACGGCAAATCCGCCCTGCAGCGTGGGCTGTCGATTCCCTATGACGTAGCTAGCACTGCGATGACCTCCGCGCAGTCCGTCCCTTACAACGGTTATGCGCATTCCTTCGCCGGCATGACCATACAATTCATCCTGTTTACCGGGATCGACGCGGGGGTCCTGCTGCTGCTGGCACGCGACCGCGGCGTATGGCAGCGGCTGCGCACCGCGCCCATTTCCAAGGCGCAGTTCCTGCTGGCCAAAGCCCTCGCGACCACACTGATCGGCATGTTTCAGTTCATCGTGGTCTATGCGGTCGCGTTCATGGTGTTCCATGTACGTATTGAGGGC
>DASZCK010000082.1:0-4122 GCA_035943195.1 Steroidobacteraceae bacterium | reverse complement strand
CCGCAGTGGCGGCCGCAGCCCATGCCCCCGCCAGCAGCCTCGAATTGCAGATTCCACAGTCCAGCGGTGCCAGCGCGCCCGCCGCCGCCGCCAGTTCCGCCGCGGTCGCCAGCTCCACCAGCGGCACGATTGCCGCACCGGCTGCGGCCGGTTCGCTGTCCGCCGCCGCCACGGGTCCCGCCATCCATATCCGCACCGACGTCCTCGACCTCTATGTCAGTCTCGCCGGCGGCACCATCATCCAGGCGGACCTGAACGACTACTCGCGCGCCAAAGGCCAGGCCGAGCGTATACGCCTGGAAAACCACGACAGTCCTGAAACGCAGTACCTGCTGCAGGTGGCGATGTCCGGTCCGCCCGGCCCCACACGGCTTGATGAGCTGGCGAAGTTCACGACTGCACAGAGCGATTTCCGGATGGCCGCCGGCCAGGATGAGCTACGGGTGCCCCTGCAGTGGAGCGATGGTCAGGGCGTGACGGTGACCAAGACCTTCGTCTTTCATCGCGGCCACTACGCCATCAACGTCATCCAGACGGTGGACAACCATTCCGCCGCGCCCTGGAGCGTGACTCCCTATGCACAAATCCTGCGCGACGATCCGCCCATCCACACCTCGCTGTTCAGCGCCAATACCGAGCGTTTCAGCACCCGCGGACCGTCCATCTGGGACGGATCGTTCCGCAAGCTGAAAATCACCGACGAGGACGACAAGCACCTGAAGGTGGATGTGAAGAACGGCTGGATTGCCGCCATCCAGCATCAGTTCGTGACGGCCGTGGTACCGCCACCGAATGCAGACTACCGCTTCACGCTCAATGCCCAGGGCAACGAGTATCTGCTCGCCGCGACCGGCGCAACCGCGACACAAGTGCCGGCCGGCGGTTCCGCGAGCTTCGATATGACGGTATTCCTGGGGCCGAAACTGCAGAAGCAACTTGCGGCCGCCGGCCCCAACCTGGAGCGCGCGACGGATTTCGGCCGGCTCTTCATCATCGCCCAGCCACTGTTCAGCGCCTTGAACTGGGTGCATTCGGTGACCGGCAACTGGGGTGTCGCCATCCTCATCGTCACCTGCCTGTTGCGGCTTCTCTTCTATCCGTTGGCCGAAGCCAGCGGCAAATCGATGGCGAAAATGCGCGCGCTGCAGCCGCGCATCAAGAACATCCAGGAGCAATACAAGGACGACAAGGAGAAACTGGGTCGCGCCACCATGGAGCTGTACCAGCGCGAGAAGGTCAACCCGGTGAGTGGTTGCCTGCCCATGGTCATCCAGATTCCGGTGTTCTTCGCCTTCTACTACGTGCTGGTCGAGAGCGTGGAGATGCGCCAGGCGCCCTTCGCCTTGTGGCTGAACGATCTGTCCTCGCCCGATCCGTACTTCATCCTGCCGATCCTCATGGCCGGCGCAATGTTCATCCAGCAGCGCCTGAATCCCACTTCCCCGGATCCGGTGCAGGCGAAGGTGATGATGTTCATGCCCATCTTCATGTCGGCGCTGTTCATCTTCCTGCCCTCGGGCCTGGTGCTGTACTACGTGATGAACACCACGCTCGGCGTGCTGCAGCAGTGGAACATCAACCGTCGCATCGCCGCGGCGGCGGCCCGCAAGAACTAGCGCCGGCTCGCGCATGAGCGACGCCGATACCATCGTTGCGGCCGCGACTCCGCCGGGACGAGGGGGAATCGGCGTGGTGCGCGTGTCGGGACCGGCGGCGCAGAGCATCGCCGCCGCCGTCCTCGGTACCCTGCCAGCGGCGCGCCGCGCCGTCTTCGCGGCCTTCCGCGATGCCGAGCATCAGACCTTGGATGCGGGACTGGCGCTGTTCTTCCCGCGTCCTCACTCCTACACCGGCGAAGATGTCGTGGAATTCCACGGTCATGGCGGACCGGTCATCGTCGAGTCCCTGATCGCGCGGCTGGTGGAGCTGGGCGCGCGGCGCGCCAACGCGGGGGAGTTCACGCAGCGCGCCTTCCTCAACGACAAGCTCGATCTGGCGCAGGCCGAGGCCGTCGCCGATCTCATCGACGCGGGTTCACGCGAAGCGGCGCGCGCCGCCATGCGCTCCCTGCAGGGTGAGTTCTCCACCATGATCCAGGTGCTCACCGGCGCGGTGGTCGAGCTGCGTACCCATGTCGAGGCCGCCATCGACTTTCCGGAAGAGGAGATCGATTTTCTCGCCGACAAGGCGCTTGCCGAGCGCCTGGCCACCGTGCGCCAGCACTTCGATGCGGTCACCAAGAGCGCAGGCCAAGGACGTCTGCTGCGCGATGGCATGACCGTGGTTCTGGCCGGAGCGCCCAATGCCGGCAAATCCAGCCTCCTCAATCGTCTGGCAGGCTATGACGCCGCCATCGTCACGGCCGTGCCGGGTACCACGCGCGACGTGCTGCGCGAGCGCATCCATGTCGACGGCATGCCGCTGCACATCCTCGACACGGCCGGCCTGCGGGTGGCGCTGGATGCCGTGGAGGAGGAGGGCATCCGGCGCGCGCAGCTGGAAATGGCGCGCGCCGACCGGGTGCTGTTCGTGATTGACGGCGCCGCCGATCCAGCCGCCCAGGCGTACCGGGAACTTGCCGCGACGCTGCCCGCGCAGGTGCCCATCACCCTGGTCTATAACAAATCCGATGTCACCGATGCCGGCGCCATTTCGGCACCGCCCGGTGTTCCGCGCATCGATGTCTCGGCGCTGACCGGCGCGGGCCTGGATGCGCTGCGGTCGCATCTGAAATCCTGCATGGGTTACCACACGCTGGAAAGCGGCAGCGTCTCGGCGCGTCAGCGGCACCTCGAGGCACTGGCGCGTGCCCGCAGCTGTGTCGAGGCGGCGGCCGGCATTCTCAAGGAGACCCGTGCCGGCGAGCTCGTGGCCCAGGAGCTGCGCGGCGCGCAACGCGCGCTGGATGAGATCAGCGGCGAGTTCACCAGCGAGGATCTGCTGGGTAGGATCTTTTCCAGCTTCTGTATCGGGAAGTAATCCGCGCCTTTCGGCTCAGACGTTTTGCGCCTCGAGCGCGACCTCTGCCTGCAGATTTTCTCGGTCACGACCGATGGTCGCAACGGCCAGGGTGCGACCGGCACGCTGGTAACGGATGCTGCAGTTGGCGCCGGCCAGTGACCCTTCGATGGGCGCAGCGTCCCAGCTGCGCGCATGTCCGACGTAGCGGATGGTGACGTCGTAGTGCTGGCTCCAGAAAAATGGCACGGCATCGAACTTTTCACGACGACCCAGAAGGTTGCGCACGGCGACCTGCGCCTGCCGCTGCGCCAGCACATAGTGTTCGACACGCACTCGCTCGGCGGAGTGCGGATCGGGCCAGCGCGCGATGTCTCCGGCCGCGTACACGTCGGGCGCACTGGTCTGCAGGTACTCATCAACCACCACACCATCCTCGACGGCAAGGCCGGCGCGTTGTGCCAGCTGCACCGACGGCCGCACGCCCACACCGGCCACCAGGAAGTCCGCCGCGAGCCGTTGGCCGTTCGCCAAGGTGAAGGAGCTGCCGGCAATCGACGCGACAGTGGTGCCCAGGTGAAATATCACGCCATGTGCTTCGTGCAGGCTTTGAACGTAGCGCCCGACATCCGGACCCAGCGCCTTGGTCATGGGCACCGCATCCGGTGCCACGACATGCACTGCAAGGCCGCGCTTGCGCAACGAGGCCGCCGCCTCCAGACCGATGAAGCTGGCGCCCAGCACGACGGCCGTCTTCGCTCCCGCAAGCTTCGCCACCAAGGCGCGCGCATCGGCGAAGGTGCGCAGGTACAGCACGTTCTGCGGCGTTGCACCCGGAATCGGCAGTCTCACGGCATCCGCCCCCGTGGCGAGCAGCAGTCCGTCATAAGACAGGAGCCGCCCGTCCTGCAGCGTGAGCTGCCTGTGGCCGGTGTCGAGTTCGGTCACCGTCGCGTTCAGCAGCAGCTTGATGTCGTGCTTGGCATAGAAGTCGGGTGCACGCAGCAGCATCCAATCATCCGGCGCCGTGCCTTCCAGAAAATCCTTGGAGAGATTGGGCCGATCGTAGGGTGCGGAGTCATCGGCGCTGATGAGCGTTACATCATGTTGGTAGCCTTCACTGCGCAGCGTGGCCGCGGCGGCCACCCCCGCCGCCCCCCCCCC
>DASZCK010000081.1:0-15454 GCA_035943195.1 Steroidobacteraceae bacterium | reverse complement strand
GACGTGTGATGGCGCTGTCGGCGCCCACGGAGGTCAGACTCACGGTGGCGGGTTGGCGATGAAACGTGCCGGACATCATCGGCAGCGTCACGGGCAGCAGGTCATTGAGCTGCGAGCCACCCCAGACACCATCCGACAAGGATTGCCGGCCCCCCAGCAGCAGCAGGCCGCCGCCGCGCCGGTCGACGAATTCGCGCATCAGGGTTTGTTGCGCCGGGGAGAAATACCCCGCATCCACCGACCCTACGATCAACCCGTCATACCCGAACAGATCCTCGGGCTTGGTCGGAAACCCCTGTGCCAGTTCCAGCGGATCCTTGATCCCCTGGCGGTAGAGCTTGTTCTCGCTGATGCGCAGCATCGACACCAGCTGCACCGCGCTGTCGTCCTCCTCCGCACGCCGGATGAACTTGTATTCCCAGCGCGGCTCGCCTTCGACGTAGAGAATGCGCCGCGGGCCGGCCTCGACATTGACCAGGCGCGAGAGTTCGTTGTTGCGCGAATTGGCTTCACCGGCCAGCGGCGCAACCTGGAACCGCAGCACGCGCGGGCCGGCGTCGGGCAGATCAAAGGTGATATCGCTACTGACCGTCGCGCCATCCGCGCCTAGCACCAGCTCACGGGTCGCCAGCAGTTTTGCGCCATCTCTGACCGTCACATTGGTATGACGGCTGGCGAAACCCGACTGCGCCACCTCGACGATGGCGGTGACCCGCGAGTGCGCCAGGGCCCGTGCCGTGAGCGCCACGGACTCGATCTCGACGTCCTGCGGCACCTGCGCCGACCCGAAGCCCACGGTGTGTACGGGTATACGGCGCTGGCGCAGCACCTCGATGGTGTTGCGGTCCATGCGACCGGTGTTGTCACCGCCGTCGGACAGCAGCACCACGGCGCCCACCGGCACGCTGGCGGTGTCGCTGGCGAACTCATTCAGTACCGCGTTGATATGAGTGGCGGGACCGCTGGCGGTCAGCGCGGCCGCGGAACCCTCGACCCGCACCAGGCTGGAATCAAAGCGGTACAGACGGGTCTGGAAAGTATGACCGAGGCGTGCCAGCCAATCTCCCTGCAGTGCCTGGGAAACCTGCTGCATACGGGTGATGCCGTGCTCGGGAATGCCCATGCTGCGCGAGTCATCGACCAGGACCGCGATGATGTTGGCCTGCGGCACCAGTTCACTGACGGCAATCGCCGGCCGCCACAACAGCAGCAACACCAGGGCCGCCATGCCCCACTGCGCCAGCCATATCAGGGGCAGGCGCCAACGCCCGGCCGCGCGTGTATCCGAGGCGTGGCGGCCGCGCAGCGCCAGCGCCAGGGCCAGTCCGATCACGATGATCCCCGCCACCAGCAGCCAGCGCGGCCAGGCACTGCGCAGCACCAGCTGTCCGTGCAGGAACACGGCGGGAGGATATTTGAACAGCCATTCAAACATCGACGTCAATGCGTCATGCCGTAGACGATGTAATTGATGCCGACGCGAAACGCCATGGAGGAGAAGTTCTCGGGATATTCGGGAATGTCAGCCCATTCCCAGGCATCACCCAGATGCATGTTGTGGCAGATCGCCACCACGATCCGGCCCTTGTCGTCGCGGATGGCGCGCCACTTGGGCACATAGCCATCCTTTTCATAGGTGCGGCCGGTATTCACGTACTGCTCGCCGGGAATCTGCATCCGCTCGGAGAGGTCGTAGAGCACGTGAAAAATTTCATCGCTGTCGGCCAGATCCTCCACCGGCCGATCCGGCAGCACCTGGCGCATGCCGGTCATGAAGCGCTCCCAGTCATCGGTGCCGTGGAAGTCATCCACCATCAGGAAGCCCCCCTTGAGCAGGTACTCGCGCAGGCGTTTGGCCTCGGCGTCGGTGAACGACCAGTTCGCGACCTGAACCGCGTACACCCAGGGATAGTTGAAGATCTCGTCGCTGTCGAGATCGACGACCTGTTCGTAGGAGCGCATCTGGATCCTCGTGAGACGCTTGAGCGCCTCGAGGAACTGCCGATCCGCTTTCGGATAATCCCGGGACCAGCCGGCGAAGCTGTAGCCATAACCGAAGCGCCCCCCACCCCCGCCGCCATATTCGTTCGCCGAGGTGTAGCGCAGGCGCGACCAGTAGAATTCGGCCTTCTCCCCGGAGTCGCCGGAGTTGTCGAGGTCCTGCTGCGAGTGGGCATGATCCATCCACAGCGACACGCACAACGCTGTTGTGACGAGCATGACTGACCGCCACCGCCCTTGAATCCGCATGATCGCCGCCCTCGGTATGAGCCTGCGCCACCAGTGTAACGGCTTGCCCCGGGCAACGGTGCGCTTCAAGCTGCGCCGGACGGTCACAAGCCGCTTGTCGCCACGGTCACGACGTGACACCATTTTTTGACCCGACAACCTCCTTGCACCGCACATGAGACGCCGTGACTTTGTAACACTGGCAGCAGCAACACTGGGCCAGGCCGGCGCCGCGGACTTGTGGGCGCAGGCCGGCCATGATGCGAAAATGGACATGGGGGCGACGGACCCCGGACCCCATGCGCCGCCGGCCGACTTCACCTTGCACATCGCACCGGTGGCGGTGGAGATCGCGCCCAGCCATTTCGTCAGCACCGTGGGCTACAACGGCACCTCCCCGGGACCGGTCCTGCGCATGCGCGAGGGCAAACCGGTCACGGTCGACGTCATTAATGACTCCGATGCACCCGAACTGGTTCACTGGCATGGGATGTTCCTGCCGTCGCAGCTGGACGGGGCCGAAGAGGAAGGCACCCCGGTGATCGCGCCCGGTGCGCGCCGCCGCTACCGCTTCATACCCCGCCCGGCCGGAACCCGCTGGTACCACTCCCATGCCATGGCCATGGGCGACCTGCACCGCGGTTCCTACACCGGGCAGTACGGATTCGTCGTCGTCGACGGCGGTCACAACCCGGGGGCCTATGACCAGGAGGTGTTCCTGGCGCTGCGCGACTGGGAGCACTTCTATACCGACCAGTTCGTCGACATGGACGACCAGGACGCGCCCGGCCCGCAACCGGAGAAGCCCGCGAAGCTCGACACCCGCCCCGGCGGGCTCGAGGTGATGAGCCAGCTCTACTCCATCAACGACAAGGCGCTGCGCGCCGGCGAGCCGATCCGGGTGCGCCCGGGCAGCCGGGTGCTGATGCACCTGCTCAACGCCAGCGCCGTCGAGAACCGTACCCTCGCCCTGCCTGGCCACGAGTTCCAGGTGCTCGCGCTGGATGGCAATCCCGTGCCCAATCCACGGCCGGTCAAGGTGCTCACGTTGGGCCCCGGTGAGCGTATCGATGCGCTGGTGCAGATGAACCAGCCGGGCGTGTGGATTCTGGGGGCCACCGATGATCTCACGCGCCAGAACGGCCTGGGCGTCGTCGTGGAATACGCAGGCCAGCACCGACCGCCTCAATGGGCGGCGCAACCCGGAGTCTTCTGGGACTACACAGTGTTCGGCGGCCCGGCCGCCAACAAAGCGCCGGAACAGACCATCGAGATGGTGTTCGAAAAGGTGCCCAATGGCGCCCGGCCCTTCAATCAATTCAAGGTGAACGGCAAGCCCTATCCCCACGATGGCGAATTCGTCCTGCAACAGGGCCGGCGCTATCGGCTGTTGTTCCGCAATCGCACTGACGATGCGCACCCCCTGCACCTGCATCGCCACAACTTCGAGCTGGTGGACGTGAACGGCAAACCCACCAGCGGCATTCACAAGGACACCGTGATCGTGCCCATGTATGGGCGCGTGGCGGTGGACCTCGTGGCCGATCAGCCCGGCCTGACGCTGTTCCACTGCCATATCCAGCATCACATGGATTACGGCTTCAAGGCCCTGTTTCGGTACGCCTGAGCAAGCTTGCTGCGGTAAAGTAACCCAATGACTGTCATTCGAAATGCCGCGCGGGCAGCTCTGCGCACCCTGACCCTCGCCATCCTGATATGTGGCGTAAGCGCAGTGCGCGCGGCGCCCTGGGCCGAAGTCGGTGATGCCCAGTTGCGCTCGGACATCGAAACCCTGGCGATGGCCGGCGTCATCGACAATCTCACCACCCAATGGCCGGTGCCCTGGACCCGTATCCTCGATAGGCTCTCGGTCAACGGCGCGCTGGTCGGGCAGCCGAGCTTCGTGATGGATGCCGCGCAGCGCATCCGTCGCAAGGCGGCCGGTCAGATGACCCAGCACACGAGCAACTTCTCGGCCTACTTCGATGCTACCAATGCGCCGGAGATCGTGCGCGGATTCGACGCCCTGGGCCGCGAGGATTTTCAGACCCAGGGGACACTGTCCTGGAACGGCGAGACCACCTTCATCCAGCTCTCCGCCGGCGTGCAGTCACACGACCGCTTTCAATCCGAGACCGTGCTCCCCGATGGCACTTACATTGCCAAACAGTTCGCGGGCGCGGCCCTCTACGCCGGCTACCTGACGCATTGGTGGGGGCCAGGCTGGATCTCGGCGCTGTCGCTGTCGAACAACGCGCACCCGATACCGCAGATCGGCATCTCGCGCCTGGACTCCCGCCCGTTCAAGACGCGCTGGCTGTCATGGATGGGCCCGTGGCAGGCCGAGTTCTTCGTGGGGATGCTGTCCAGTGATGGTCTAACCAAGCACACTCTGCTCGATGGCCTGCGTTTCAATTTCAATCCATTACCTGGGCTCGACATCGGTCTGGAACGCATGGACGAATCGTGTGGTCGCGGCCACCCCTGCAACCCCCTCAACTACTTCGACCTGAGCAATAGCCCGACCCATCCCAGCAAGACCAACGATCAGGCTGACTTCGACATCAAGTATTCACGCGAGCTGGGTGCGGTCTCCGTGTCGGCTTATCTGCAGGTGATGAACGAGGATTCCAATCCGTTCTATCACTCCGGAACCAGCCACCTGTTCGGCCTCACCGGCTGGGTGCCGGTGGGGCAGACGCGGGTTCGCATCACCGCCGAAGTCACCGACAGCATCCCGACGCAGCAGATCTTTGGCTTCGGTGACTACTTCTACGGCTTCGCCTACAACGACTACAAGTATCCGGGCGGTTTGCGCAATCTGGATCGGGCCATGGGCTTCAGCCTGGACACGGATTCAAAGCTGGCGACACTTCAGGCCAGCTGGCTGGGTGCCCACGACATCACCTGGACGCTGACCTATCACCATGCCGATGTGAACGTGGCGCCGCCGCCTACGGCCACTGTTTACAGCACGGTGGATTACTTCAGCTCGGCGGCCGTGCCCATGGATATCGGTCAGATCCGCGCCAGTTTCCCGCTGCTGCAGAATTTCACCGTGGACGTTGAGGCCCGCTATTCCAGCGACCAGCCCCGTCCGGCGCATGGTTCGCAGGGCGCCGGCGAAGTGCGTCTGAAATACTCTCTCTGAGCCGCTATGGCGCCGGCTGGGCGAACTCCTGGTCCCAATACAGGCCGCGGCGCGTGCCCCGGCCCGGTGCCAGAGCAAGACCCATCTCGACGAATCTGGGGTCCATGATGTTTTCGCAGTGGCCGGGGCTGTGCAGCCACCCGGCCACGACCTCTTCGGCTGACTTCGGTCCGTAGGCAATGTTTTCACCGACCAGTCGCTCACGGTAGCCGGTGGCGCGCAATCGGTCAGCCGGGCTGTGCCCTGCCAGATCCACGTGCTCGAAATAGTCGTGACGCGCCATGTCGCCGGCATGCGTCGCGGCCACACCATCCAGCGTCGCCGACAGTTGCAATGGCGGCGCCGCGCCAAAGGATTTGTCCCCGCAGCGGATGCCGGAGGCCCGGACTTCATTGACCAGCTGCAGTACCCGCACCCGAGCAGCCGGCGGTAACGGTGCCGGGTTCGCGGTGCTGTCGGCATTGGGAGTGGCCATCACGAGCCAGGTCTGTGCCCCACGTCGGTAGACACCGGCATCCTGCAGCGATTGATCCGCAACCATGTGGCAGCGGGCCTGACGCAGCGACTGCAGAATCGCATCATCCGCACCGCGCAGGCGCAGGCCCACCGTGTTTCGGGCCTGATAGCCGCTGCGCCCCGCGGCCAGTGCCACTGGTTGGCCGGAGGCCCAGGCCGCCGCCGCCCGATCGAGCTGCAGGTTGTGCTTCAAAGGGACAACCGCCGGCATGATGCCGCCGCATCCGCTGGTGCGCAGCAACTGCACGGCGGACATCGGATCGGCCCAGGCGCTGCAGGTCGCGAGGCCACACGCCACCAGCACCAGGCGTCCCAATGGGCGCAATGACAGACATTTCAACGGCCTACTCCCACATTGCCTCATCTCCCATCATGGAACGCACCGCGGCGGGAATGGATGACGGTGGGGGGGTGGAACCAGTTCGCGAAAACGCTTCACCGTGCCAAATCCCGTCATACTGTTGACTTATCAAGCGGTGAAAAAGGGCGCTTGCATCCGCACCAAACCCTATGTAGACTTACAATCATGGGCAAGCAAAGCAAAGATGTGCGGATGTCCCTGCAGACACTGCGGGTCCTGGAAGCGTTCCTCGAGAATCCGACGCTGGAGCTCGCCGGCGCCGACGTGCAGAAGCGCGGCCAGCTGGCCTCCGGCACCTTGTACCCCATACTGCTGCGACTGGAAGCGGCCGGCTGGTTCGTCAGCCGCTGGGAAACCGTGGATCCGTCGCAGGTCGGGCGGCCGCGCCGGCGGCTGTATCGCCTGACACCCAGTGGTCTTGCCCGTGCAAGCGAAGTCTTCGCAAGCTTTGGTCAAGGAGCTATCGCATGAACCCGCGCAACGACCCGGACCTGGCGCAGCGGCTGATTCTGCATGCAGCGCGCAAAGCACCCGCAGCGCTGTCGGAACGGCTTGAAGAGGAGTGGCTGGCGGATCTTCAGTCGCGCTCCGGATCGCTTGAGCGCCTGCGCCTTGCACTGGGATGTTGCTGGGCGACCGGCATCATCACCCGGGACGTGCGCGTGCCGCAGCTGGCCGCCTCCGGGGGGTCAGCGACTCATCGGCCGCTGCTGGGCGAGTTGCACTTCGACCTGCCGCTGTTATCCCGCCGAACGGTCACCTTCATCGTGATCGCGGGTTTGCACGTTCTCTTGATCTACGCATTCGCTTCGGGATTTGCGCAGCACATGGTGGCCGCGCTCCCCAATATCACGCATGCCGTCATTATTGAGGAGACGCACCCACGGCCGCCCCCGGCGGCGCTCAATCCAACTCTACGATTCACAAAGGTAATCGTTCCAGATCCCGAGATTCCGGAAATTCCACTCATCGTTGAAGCCAAGAAGGACGACCCCCTGATCGGTCGCGTCGGGGACTCGCCCGGCACCCCGGATCTGCCGCCTGCCCGTCCGGTGACCCGCGTTCTGGGGGGTCCCGGCAAGGGCTTTCCGGCCACTGCCGACTACTATCCGGATGCTTCACGGCGGATCGCGGAGACCGGTGCCGCCAATGTCCAGGTGTGCGTGGACACGCAGGGGCGTCTGACGGCAGCGCCCGTGGTCGCCAAGTCCTCGGGCAGTCGCCGCATCGATGATGCCGCCCTGACCCTCGCCCTGGCGGGCTCCGGCCACTACCGGCCGAGCACCGAGAATGGCGAACCGGTCAACTCGTGCTACCCCTATCGCATCAGGTTCGAGCTGAACAACTGATCCCCAGCGCTACTGCTCCAGCTCCGCCAGACAGGCAATCGCCACCTTCTCGGCATCGACCCAGTCGAACGGCGCGCCTTCGAGCCGTTCGTAGAATGACTCGCCCACGACCGTATTGCGTCGCGGCGGGCTGACAAACGCATCGCTGTCATCGGTGCCCGCGAGCGCCAGTGCCACGGCCAGCGCAGTCAGGGTATTGAAGCGGCCCCCCGCGGCGCCTTCGGGCGTGTGGTGGTGTGCGATCGCCTCGACCAGGGTGTTGGGCATGCCCCAAAGCCCCAGCAGATAGGCACCGATCTCGGCATGCGAGGTGCCCAGCACGCGCCGCTCGGCCTCCTGCATCGGAATGTCTTCGCTGACTGCCAGCGCCGCGGCCCGGTCCAGGTCCGCAGGACGCTCCTGCACCAGCACCCAGTAGCCGATGTCGTGCAGAAACGCGGCCAGTACGGCCTCGTCACTGCAGGCCGTGCCGGCAGTCAGTGCAGCCGTCACGCGGGCGACACGCTGCACGTGCGCCTGCATCCCCTCCAGGTCAAGCGCACCGCGCGTCGCCCGGCTCCAACCCGTGAGCACCTCCGAGCACATCACGAGGTTGCGCACGCCCGCGAAGCCTAAGCGGACCAGCGCCTGCTCGATGCTCCTGACACGGTCATGCTCGCGAAACATGGCGCAGTTGGCCAGCTGCAGCACCTTGGCGGTGATCGCCGCGTCCGCTTCGATCACGGCGCAGATCTTCTTCGGGGTCACGTTCCGGTGACTCATCATCACCTGCAGACGCGCAAAGGTACGCGGCCGCGGCGGCAGCTGGCGGACCCCGCCGATGAGTGAGCGCAGCGCCGCCTCCGACAACAGATCCTGCAGCCGCAGGCAGCGTTCGACCGCCTCGTGGAACTCGGTGAGCGGGGAGTGCCGATAGAGGTATTGGTGGGCAGCGGGAACGGGTAGCTCATAGGCCTGACCGGCGCTGTCCAAACGCTCCGACAGTGCGATCCGCGACGTGCTGGGCCAGCGCTCGCCCACGGTGAGCAGCAGGCCGGTCCCACCCGGAGCGAGGGCCCCCACATCGGCGACCACGACGTCCTGGGGTTCGCGCTCCAGCTCCAGCAGGGCCTGGTCGCAGCTGCCGGCGAGGGTGATGATCCATTGGCCGGCGTGGGGCAAAAGCCCCGGGTCCTGCAGCCGCAGCGCGTCCTCGCCAACCAACAGGATATGCCGTGGCATCTGACTGCCGCGAAAGCCTCGTCCGGGGGACTTCCATCTCACCCGCGCTCGGCAAATCTGTCCGGCATCACGTCACAAAAATGGCGCGCCCGGAGAGATTCGAACTCCCGACCCTCAGGTTCGAAGCCTGATGCTCTATCCAACTGAGCTACGGGCGCATGGTCCGGACGAACGCCGGAGCGCGCCTAGGCTACCAAATCAGCCCCGGGCTCCGAAATCGCATAAGATGGGCCTCCTGGCACCGGGCGTCCAGGTGCTACCAATTCTTACATCCAAAGGGGGGATCCCTATGAAGTTCCGTTCCGCCGTGCTGGCCTCCTCGCTGGCCATCGTCCTCATGGCCGCCGCAACCCAGGCTTCGGCCGCCTGCAGCTATCCGAAGGCCCCGGACAAGGTCCCGGACGGCACCAAGGCCACCAAAGAAGAAATGCTGGCCGGCGCGAAAACCTTGCGGGCCTACAACGACCTCATCAAGCAGTACACCGACTGCCTGAAGGACGAGCATGACACGGCCATCGCCAAAATCGACCCCTCCCTCGATGATGCCAAGAAGGCGAAGGCGAAGGACGCTCTGGAGAAGGTCTGGGAGCAGAAGAACGATGCGGCCGTGGACGAAGCCTCAGCCGTAACGGGTCGCTTCAACGACCAGATCAAGGCCTACAACGCCGCGCACAAGAGCTGATTGATAAGCCAGCGCGTCGACCCCAGATTGCTCCCGTGAACACTCCGGTACCCGCGCAGGTCGATCCGGCCGCTCCGGGACTTCTGGTCCCGGCGCAGGCCGACCGGCTGATCAGCGAGAACCTGAGCTGTCTGCCGATCGAGTCGCTGCCGCTGGTGCAATGCTCCGGGGCCGTGCTGCGTGAGAACATCTATGGCGAGCGCGATCAACCACCTTTTGATCGCGTTGCCATGGATGGCATCGCCTTGGACAGCGCCGCGGCCCGCGACGGCCGGCGCAGTTTTGATATCCAGGCCGTCCAGGCTGCCGGCGATCCACCGCTGACGCTTACTCAGCCCGGCGGCTGCATCGAGGCCATGACCGGAGCGATGCTGCCCGTGGGCTGTGACCTGGTGGTACCGGTGGAGGACATTACCGTCAAAGACGGCATCGCCCGCCTCAAGGACGGCATCAGCATCGAAGCCTGGGCCAATGTGCACCGGCGCGGCTCGGATTCGCGCCAGGGTGCGTTGCTGCTCGAGGCGGGCACGCGCCTGACCCCGCCGGAGGTTGCCATCGCGGCCGGGGCGGGCATGGCCCGGGTCCGGGTCAGTGCCCAGCCCATGCTGGCCGTGGTGTCGACCGGCAATGAACTGGTTGAACCTGGTGAACCGGTGCTGCCGCACCAGGTCCGCCGCTCCAATGTCTACGGTGTCATCGCCGCCCTGCGGCGCCACGGGTTTCAGCGCGTGGCGGACGACCATGTCCACGATGACCGTGCGGAAATGCGCGCCCGGCTGAAGCTGCACCTGGATACCCATGATGTGCTCATCCTCAGCGGTGGCGTGTCGATGGGGCGCTTCGATCTGGTACCGAGCCTGCTCACTGAACTCGGCGTGCGCATGGTGTTCCACCGGATCGCCCAACGCCCCGGCAAGCCGCTGTGGTTTGGCGTGGCCCCATCCGGACCTGCGGTGTTCGCCCTGCCGGGCAACCCGGTATCCACGCTGGTGTGCCTGAGCCGCTACGTGATCCCGGCGCTGCTGGCCGCGATGGGAGATCGGACCCCGGCCGCGCGCAAGATTCCGCTCACGGCACCGGTGACCGTGTCCTCGAAGTTCGTGCAGTTCGTGCCGGTGCGCACGGAAGTCGATGAATGGGGCCGCGACTGGGCGGTCCCGCGCCTGACCAATGGCTCGGGCGATTTCACGGCACTGGCGGGCACCGACGGTTTCGTAGAGCTGCCGGCCGGCCCCAATACCTACCCCAAGGGCTTTGTCACGCGTCTGTTCCGCTGGTAGCGCGCCATGCCCACCAAAGAAATCATCGTCCCGCTCAACGCGCCGCGTCCCCGCGACCGCCTGAACCGGCCGCTGCGGGACCTGCGCATCTCGGTCATGGACCGCTGCAACTTCCGTTGTCCCTACTGCATGCCGCGCGAGCAGTTTCACGACAGCTACCGCTTCCTCAAATCCTCACAACGGCTGTCATTCGAGGAAATCCTGCGCCTGGCGCGGCTGTTCGTTGCCCAGGGCGTGCGCAAGATCCGGCTCACCGGCGGGGAACCCCTGCTGCGCGCAAATCTGGCCGATCTCGTCGGCGATCTCACCAGCATCGCGGGGGTCGAGGACGTGGCCCTTACGACCAACGGCATCCTGCTGGAGCGCCATGCGGCGGAACTAAAGGCCGCGGGCCTGCACCGTATCACGGTGAGCCTGGACAGTCTGGACCCCCAGGTTTTCGCGCGCATGAGCGGCGGCTTCGGCGGCGTCAATGAAGTACTGGCGGGCATCGAGGCGGCGCGGCGCGCCGACCTCACGCCCATCAAGGTCAACGCGGTGGTCCAGCGCGGCGTCAATGATCACAGCGTGCTCGACCTGGTGGAACGCTTCCGCGGGTCCGGTGTGATCGTGCGCTTCATCGAATACATGGACGTCGGCAACCGCAATCACTGGGAAGCCGAACGCGTGGTGCCCTCCAAGGAGCTGGTCAGCCTGATCGGTTCGCGCTGGCCCCTTGAGCCGCTGGAGCACAATTATCGCGGCGAGGTCGCACGCCGCTATGGCTTCAGCGATGGCGCGGGCGAAGTGGGCTTCATCTCCTCGGTCACGCAGCCCTTCTGCGGGGATTGCTCGCGCGCTCGGTTGTCCTCGGATGGCGCGCTGTACACCTGCCTGTTCGCGGCACAGGGGGTCACCTTGCGCGATCCGCTGCGGGCCGGCGCCACGGATGATGAACTCTCGCAGCTGATACGCCAGGTGTGGAGCGCTCGCGAGGATCGCTACAGCGAACTGCGGGCCAACCTGCGCCAGGGCAGCGGCGATCACACCAAGGTCGAGATGTACTACATCGGCGGTTGAACATGGCTTCAGGACTCACTCATCTGACGGCCCGCAATCAACCGACGATGGTCGATGTCGGCGCCAAGGAGGTCACGCGGCGCGTGGCCAGCGCCGAAGCGCGCATCCGGCTGCCGCGGGCGGTCCTGCTGGCGCTGCGCAAGTCCGGTCACCGCACCAAGAAGGGGCCGATTTTCGACACCGCGATCATCGCCGGTGTCCTGGCAGCCAAGCGCACCTCCGAGCTCATTCCGTTCTGCCATCCCCTGCAGCTGGATAACTGCAAGCTCGAGGTGGGGCCGGCACCGGGCGGCATCCGCGTCGTGTGCACCGTTTCAGTCCAGGGCCGCACCGGGGTGGAAATGGAGGCCATGATGGGGGTCACCGTGGCGGCCCTGACGGTCTACGATATGTGCAAGGCGCTGTCTCACGACATTGAGATCACGGGCGTGCGATTGCTGGCCAAATCCGGCGGTAAACGCGATTTTTACCGCGGTTCGACCCGGCGGGCCTCCCGGCCGTAAAATCCGCCCATGGCTCTCCCCCTATACGGCCTGGTGTTGGCAGGCGGCCGCAGTTCACGCATGCAGCGTGACAAGGCCACCTTGAGCTACCAGGGAGAAAACCAGCTCGACCGCGCCATGCGGCTCTTGGATTCCTGCGTGGAACAGGCCTATGTGTCGGTGCGGGCCGATCAGCGCAGTGATCCGGCCCGTGCCCGTTATGCGCAGGTGGTGGATGCCCAGGAGGGCCTCGGGCCCATTGCCGGCATCGCCGCAGCGCAGACGCTGAAGCCGGATGCGGCCTGGCTGGTGCTGGCCTGCGACCTTCCCCACCTTGACTCCGCCACCCTGGCACACCTGATCGCTCACCGCGATCCGACGCGCAGCGCCACCGCCTATCGATCCAGCCACGACGCGCTGCCGGAGCCGCTGTGCGCCATTTACGAGCCGCGCAGCGCCCCTTTGATCGTGGAATACATCGGCGCCGGCAAGTCCTGTCCGCGCAAGTTTCTGATTCGATCGGACGCGTGCCTGCTCGACCAGCCCGAGCCGCGCGCGCTCGACAATATCAATACTCCCGCCGAGTACGACGCTGTCCGCGGCACGCTGCGTGCCGCGCAAGGAACCGATTGCATGCAGATCAAAGTCCAGTACTACGCCATCCTGCGCGAGCAGGCCGGGCGCAGCGAAGAAACCGTGGCCACCGCCGCGCGCACGCCGCGTGATCTGTACGCAGAGCTGCAGCGCCGCCATCCGTTCTCGCTCGACGCCGACAGCCTGCGGGTCGCCATCAACGCCGAGTTCAGTGACTGGTCCCAACCCCTCACCGAAGGCGATGCCGTGGTGTTCATACCGCCCGTGGCCGGCGGCTGAACCGGACGCCGGGCCATGCAATCGTTCCGCTTCGCCACCTCGCCCCTCGACACCGCGGCCGAACGCGCGCGTATTCTTGATCCTGCCTGCGGCGGTTATGCCTCCTTCGAAGGCTGGGTCCGCGATCACAACGAAGGCCAGCAGGTGCGGCATCTGCAATACGAGGCCTTCGAAGCGCTCGCCAACAAGGAAGGCGAACGCATCATCGCCGAGGCAGTGGCGCGCTTCGGGGTCGAACACGCCGCCTGCGTGCACCGCGTCGGGGATCTGCAGCTGGGTGAAATAGCCGTCTGGGTGGGAGCGAGCGCACGCCACCGCCAGGAGGCCTTCCTCGCCTGCCGCTACATCATCGACGAGGTCAAGCATCGCGCCCCGATCTGGAAGAAAGAGCATTACGTCGGCGGTGACTCCGGCTGGGTGAACTGCGAACGCTGCGCGGCGGTCGCGCCCGACAGCGCTCCCAAACATGCTCATGATCATGATCATGATCATGAGCCCCAGCACAGCCACTCGCAGGCGCAGCCGCCGGCGCGCGCTACCGCGGACTATTCACGCCAGCAGGCGCTCAAGGAAGTGGGCGAATCAGGCCAGGCCAGACTGCGTGCCGCTCGCGTGCTGGTGGTGGGCGCGGGTGGCCTGGGCGTGCCGGTGCTCGCCTATCTGGCCGGCGCGGGCGTCGGGCGTCTGGGCATCATCGATGGCGATGTCCTGGAGGCCTCCAATCTGCATCGCCAGCCGCTGTACAGCTTTGAGTCGGTAGGACAGCCCAAGGCACAACTGGCGGCGGCGCGCCTGCGCGCACTCAATCCGGACATCGAGGTGCAGGTGTACGGCGTGCGCCTGACGGCGCTCAATGCCGCGGAGCTGATCGGCCCCTGGGACCTGGTCATTGATTGCACGGATAACTTCAGCACCAAGTTCCTGATCAATGATGCCTGCGTGACGGCGCGCAAGCCCGCCATCCTCTCCAGCATTTACCAGTATGAGGGGCAACTGCAGGTGATCCGACCCGATGCGCACGGCGCCTGCCTGCGTTGCATCTGGCCGCAGGCCACGCGTGATGGTCTGGTCGGCAATTGCGCCGAAGCCGGTGTGCTGGGTCCGGTGCCCGGCGTTTTCGGCAGCCTGCAGGCGCTCGAAGCGCTGAAGATATTGCTGGGTTTGCCCGGACAGCTGGGCGATGAACTGCTGGTCATGGATCTACTGACGCTGCAGGTCTCGCGCATGAAGACCCGGCGCGCCGGCGTCTGTGCGGCAGGACCGTGCGTGCGCATCCCCGCCACCCCGGCTGCGCACGCCGCGCTGGAGCGGCATTTCGACTCGCTGGCCGAAGCCCAGGCCGCGGGGTACACCGTGATCGACATCCGTGAACCGGCCGAAGTTGCCGAAGAACCGCTGAGCGGCAGCGCCATCCGCCGCCTGCCCATGCAGCAGCTGCTGCGCCCTGACGCCGGCCTGGGTGCGGCCGAGCGCTACCTGCTGGTTTGCGCAAGCGGCCGCCGCAGTCTTGCGGCCGCGCAAACCCTGCACGATCGCGGCTTCCAGGATGTGTGCTCACTGACTGGGGGCGTGGCCGGCCTTCTGGCGCAGCAGAGCGCCTGAGTCAGGGCCGGACCTGGCCGCCGCCGCGCACCACGTACTTGTAGCTGGTGAGCTGTTCCACTCCCACCGGGCCTCGGGCATGAAACCGATCGGTGGAAATCCCGATTTCCGCCCCCATGCCAAATTCAGCGCCATCGGCGAACTGCGTGGAGGCGTTGTGCAGCACGATGGCGCTGTCCACCCGCGCCAGGAACCGCGCAGCGTGATCGGCGTTCGCGGTCACGATGGACTCGGTATGCGCCGAGCCGTAGTGGCCAATATGCGCAATGGCCTCATCCACGCCATCGACCACCCGCACCGCGATGATCGAGTCCAGGTACTCGGTGAACCAGTCCTCCTCGGTCGCCGCGCGCACGCGCTCATCCACTGTCTGCACGGTGGCATCTCCGCGCACCTCACAGCCGGCCTCGAGCAGATCCTTCACCAGGGGTGCCAGATGCGTGCCAATGCAGCCGCGGTCCACCAGCAGCGTCTCGGCGGCGCCGCAGATTCCGGTACGCCGTAGCTTGGCGTTGAGGACGATGGCCCGCGCCATGGGCAGCTGCGCGTCGCGATCCACGTACACATGGCAATTGCCTTCCAGGTGTCCGATCACGGGCACGCGCGCTTCTTGCTGAACGCGCGCCACCAGACTCTTGCCGCCGCGGGG
>DASZCK010000080.1:0-3553 GCA_035943195.1 Steroidobacteraceae bacterium | reverse complement strand
CTGTGGGTGCTGCCCCTGCTGATCATCGGGGGCCGCCAGACCTGGTTCGCGGTGTCGCTGGGTCTGTGTGCATTCGGCTGCAGCGTCAGCAACGCATTGCTGCAGGTCTATCGTCTTCCGGGCAAGCGCGACAGCTTCAAGACCCGGGGTCGTAGCTCTCCGGGAAAAGCGTTCATTGAGATGGCTTCGATCCTGGCCTGGATGTTGCTGTGCGCCATCCTGACCTGGATCGGCCTGCTGATCCAGCACGGAACCAGTCTCAACGGGGGTATCGGCCGCGCGCTGTCAATCTAGGGGGCTGGCTCGATCCGCAAAATCGCGCCCTTCACCTCATCGGTCGCGACATACAGCAGACCGTCCGGCCCCTGCTTCACGTCGCGGATGCGCTGATGCAGGTCGGCCAACAGCGTTTCGCGACGCAGTTCTTCCATGTTCGCGTTCATCAGCACGCGATCCAGGCGACCGGTACCCGGGATCTCGCCGTAGCGCACGCCCGCCACGAACAGATCGCCCTTCCATTTCGGCAGGCGATCGCCGGTATAGAAGGTGAGGCCGGTGACCGAGATGGACGGCATCCAATAGATGATCGGCGGCTCAAAGCCGGCATGCGTCGGCTCGTTGACCTTCGCCTGCCACGGGCCCGGATAGCTGCGCCCCAGACTCACCACCGGCCAACCGTAGTTGCGACCCGGTTTGATCACGTTGATTTCATCGCCCCCGTTGGGCCCCATTTCCGAAATCCACATTTCGTGAGTGACCGGATGTTGCGTAAACCCGAGGACGCTGCGGTGTCCCAGCGAAAACACCTCTGGTCTGGCGCCAGCCTTGCCGACGAAAGGATTGTCGGCGGGGACGCTGCCGTCGTCCTTCAGACGCAGAACCTTACCGGCCAGTGAATTGGGATTCTGGGCCTCGGCGTTCCCGGGGGTCGCCAGCCACAGCATGCCGTCCGGGCTCACCGTCATCGCGAGTGCACCATGCACGTCCGCAGAGACGAACACGTCCTTGAGGTCGGTCAGGCGATTGCCGTCCAGGCGCGCCCGCGCGACGGCACCGGCGGTACGCTTGTCACCGAGCGGCTTGGTGTAGCTCAGGTACAGCAGATGGTTCTGGGCGAACTGCGGATGCAAGGCGACGTTCATGTAGCCGTGGACCGCGCCGATGGCTCCCGACTCCCCTGCGAACACCGACGCCGGCCCCCCCTCGATGGGTTGGGGATCCAGGACCCCGTGGCGCACGATGCGCAGCTGGCCGGGGCGCTGCGTAATCAGCATCTCGCCGCTGGGCAGCCATGCCATGGCGTAGGGATATTCGATGTCGCGCAGCAGCACCGTCACGCGAATATCCTGCTGCTCGGCGGTCTTGTAGAGGAAGGGGCCGCTGCCCAGCGGCTGATGGGCAAGGCCGATCGGGGCGACCGGTACCCCGTTGGCAAACGGTACGCTCTGCTGGGCAGACACCGCAGCTGCAAGGCCCGACGCGCATAGCAATCCGGCGACCGAGAACACCTGGCGAAGCGTCATGATTCGGACCCCCTGTGGCGGCAGATGAAGCCGAAGTGAGTATGGACATTCAATCGGTGGTGATCAAATGCAGGCCCCGGTTGACACTCACGCTGCGTCAGAGCCCAGAATCCCGCCCAACATGTGGACCCCTTCATGAAAGAGCTCACGGTCAAACAGCTCGCGGCGATATCCGGCGTCACGGTGCGCACCTTGCACCACTACGACGAGATCGGGCTGTTGAAGCCGGCGTCGGTAGGTGCCAACGGTTACCGCTACTACGGGCGCAAGGAACTCCTGCGCCTGCAGCGCATCCTGTTTCATCGGGAACTGGGCGTGCCGTTGAGTGCCATCCCCGAACTGCTCGATCTTGACGGCGAGAATCAGATCGGCGTCCTGCGCCAGCATCGCGAGAAGCTGGAAGCGGAGCGCGAGCGCTACGGCGTCCTCATCGGGACGATCGATCGCACCATCGCAGATTTACAAGGAGAACGAGTCATGGCGAACGCAGATTTGTACGAGGGTTTCAGCCCGGAGAAGCAGGCCGGATACGAAGCCTGGCTGATCGAGCGCTATGGCGAGCCCCTGCGCGCAGGAATCGAGTCGGCCAAGGCGGCGCAGGAACGAATGGCGCCCGCTGAGCGCAAGGCCTTCATGGAGGCCCAGGGAAAGGAGCTGCAGGACGTGGAAGAGGCGCTGGCCGGCGCGCTGCGCAACGGCTTGGAGCCGGGGTCCGAGGGCGTCGATCTGCTGATATCGCGCCACCGGGCCTGGGTATCGGCGATGTGGGGCCGTCCCTGCCCGCTGGAAAGATACGCAGGGCTTGCAGACTTGTATCTGGCCCATCCGGATTTCGTCGCGCGATACGAGCGCATCGAGCCCGGCTTTGCCGTCTATCTGACCGAATCCATGAAACGGCATGTGCTGAAATGGGGAGCCTAATCCGAGCTGAAACCGTCGAAGACGGTTCTTAGCTGCTGACTGCCGAGGAGGCTTGCCGGTGACACCGTCTCCCGTGTCCAGGGAATCCGGCCGAAGTACCACAGCTTCCAAAAGGCAAGATCCGTCTGCGGACGGCGGCTCAGCAATCCTGCAAAGGTTTCCACCTGTCCCACGGAGATGTCGGTCGCCTCACCGATGACTTCACGTACGAAGCGCGAGCAGAACTGGCGGCGGGAGTGGAGGTTGAAGCCGGTGTCGTAGAGAATATTGAGGCGGCGTCGGGCCGCTGCTCGAAGTCGGCCGCATTGATCTTTCGACAGTGGCGTCGTCAGGCGCATGACGGCGACTCGCCCCTGTTCCGATCGGCGCACAAACGCCGGCAGGCGCGTGAGACGCGACAGGGGGATTCTGCTCTCGGCGACGACGGCGTGTCCGCCCTCGAACTCAACGACGATGCCGACGTGGTTGGTCCAGGTCCCGGTTGCTTCGGCGACCTTGCGAAACACCCGGGGCACCACGCGCAGGAAAAGCACGTCGCCCACTTCGAGCTGGGAGCTGAGCGCGCTTATCGAAATTGCGGAGCCGGTGGTCATGGCTGGGCTTTAGGTTCATGAAGGGTGAGGCAAACCATGCCGCACGAGGGCGCAATGCGATACTTCAATCCGCAAAGTAGCGCTTGAATCAACCATTGGTATTATTGAATGATACTTTGTGACGGGGAAAGCGCCGCGCAGATGGTGCTTGGTCGAAAGGCAGGCAAGCCGGATAATTTCCACCTCTTCGTCGCGAGGACTCAGCGATGCGTCACTATTCAGGAGCGGCAGGCGTCGTCCATCGTCTGACGGTGGAGAGCGTCGCACTGCGTGGCAATCTGCTGGGCGATCCCTCAAACCGATTCGTGGATGTATACGTGCCCGCGCAAGGTGCGGCCGATCTGCCATTACTCGTGGATCTCGTCGGCTTCACCGGCAGTGGTCTGTCCCACACCAACTGGGTGGGATTTCGGGAAAACGTTCCAGAGCGGCTCGACCGGCTGATCGGTGAAGGCAGGATGCCACCGGTCGTCGTGGCCTTTCCGGACTGCTTCACCCGCCTGGGCGGAAATCAAT
>DASZCK010000079.1:0-12770 GCA_035943195.1 Steroidobacteraceae bacterium | reverse complement strand
CGTCGGCACTTGAACACCACCTCGGATTCAGAGGTGCTGCTCAACGTCTTTGCCTCGGAGCTGCAGCGGGTCGGCACACCGCGCGTCACGGCCGGTGATATTTTCGCGGCGCTGAACGCGGTCTATCGTCGCTGCCGCGGCGGTTATGCTGTCATCGCCATGGTCATCGGCCACGGCATCCTGGGCTTCCGCGATCCCAATGGCATCCGGCCGCTGGTGCTGGGCCGGCGCGAGACCGCCAAGGGTCCGGAGTGGATGCTGGCATCGGAAAGTGTGGCGCTGGACATGTTGTCCTTCCAGCTGGTGCGTGACATCGGCCCGGGTGAGGCGGTATTCATCGATGAGCAGGGACGGCTGCACACCCAGCAACTGGTGGCGAGCGTCCAGCACACGCCGTGCATTTTCGAGTACGTGTATTTCGCGCGTCCGGACTCGATCATGGACAACATCTCGGTGTATCGCGCCCGCATGCGCATGGGCGATCGGCTGGCGGAGAAAATCCTGCGCCTGCGGCCCGACCACGACATCGATGTGGTCATCCCCATTCCCGACACCAGCCGCACCGCGGCCTTGCAGCTGGCGCAGCGGCTGGGCCTCAAGTATCGCGAGGGCTTCACCAAGAACCGCTACATCGGCCGTACCTTCATCATGCCGGGACAGGAAATGCGCGAAAAATCCGTGCGCCGCAAGTTGAACGCGGTGGACATGGAGTTTCGCGGCAAGACCGTGCTGCTGGTGGATGACTCCATCGTGCGCGGCACGACGTCCGCGCAGATCGTGGAACTCGCGCGCGAAGCGGGTGCGCGCAAAGTGTATTTCGCATCGGCCGCGCCACCGGTGCGATTCCCGAATGTCTACGGCATCGACATGCCGGCCGCCAGCGAGCTGGTCGCCAGCGGCCGCACCGACCAGGAAATCGAGACGGTCATCGGGGCCGACTGGCTGATCTATCAGGACCTGCCGGACCTGGTCGCGGCCTGTCAGCATGACAATGCCAAGATCACCGAATTTGATACCTCCTGCTTCTCCGGTTCCTACATCACCGGCGATGTGACCCCGGAGTATCTGCAGCGGCTGCAGCGCGAGCGCTCCGACGCCGCCAAGGCGCTACGTCGTGACGAGCGCCGTGGACCGCTGCGCGTTGTCAGGTGAACGTGGCCGGAAGCGATCCGCGTCGTCAGCTCTTACTGGAACTGCTGAAGTCCGGCCTCGCCGCCGTCAACGGGCGTCATCGCACCGCGGAATGCCTGAAGTCCCTGCTCGCTGAACTGCCGCTGCCCGCGCACTGCCACATCGCCGCGGTGGGCAAGGCGGCCTGCGCCATGGCGCTGGGCGCCCATGATGCATTGGGCGGGCGACTCCAGCGCAGCCTCGTCATCATCAAGGATGGGCACCTCGAGGCGGGGGTCGCCGACCTGCCCAGCGTCGAGATCATCCACAGCAGCCACCCCATGCCTGATCAGCGCTCGCTGCAGGCGGGTCAGCGTCTGTGCGAGTTCGTCGCGGAGCTACCGGCGCAGGTGCTGCCGGTGTTTCTGATCTCCGGCGGTGCCTCAAGCCTCGCCGAAGTACTGGTCCCGGGCGCGAGCTTGCAGGACCTGCGGCAACTGAATGCCACGGGCCTGGCAAGCGGCGAGGATATTGCCGAGTTGAATGCACGGCGGCGCCGGATCTCGAGCTTGAAGGGCGGGGGCCTCACCTCCATGCTCAAGGGTCGTACGGCGCTGGCGCTGTTTGTATCGGATGTGCCGGGCGATGATCCGGCGGTCATCGGCAGTGGACTGCTGGGGCCGGTGGCCGGGGCGGCGGCTGACCGCGTGACCCGGCGTATCATCGCGCGCATCGAGGATGCCATGCAGGCCGTGGTGACGCGCGCCGAGGAGCTGCAGACCTGGATGAGCGATGCGCGCTTTGCCGGTGATGCCGACCGCTTGGCGGTGCGCCTCACCCATGAGCTGTATCTGAGTGGCGCCGAGGTCTGTGTGTGGGGCGGAGAGTCGGTGGTGCGCTTGCCGCCGAACCCGGGGCAGGGGGGGCGCAATCAGCACCTGGCGCTGGCGGCGGCCCGTCTCATCGCAGGACAGGAGGATCTGCTGTTCCTCGCGGCCGGCACCGACGGTACCGACGGGCCCACCGATGACGCAGGCGCCCTGGTGGACGGGGAGACCTGCGCGCGGGTCACGGTCGCGGGGCTTGATGTGGAGAGGTGCCTGGCGGCCGCCGATTCCCAGGCGGCCCTGGCGGCGGCCGGCGACCTGATCCATACCGGACCCACCGGCACCAACGTCGGGGACCTGGCGGTGGGTCTCAAACTTTCCAGTGCCCGCGCCCGCAGCTGGTGCGAGCGTCACAGCGGCTCGCGGGCGCCCTTGCGGTAGAATTCCCGCATGCGCCTCTTTGTGATCGGCGATGATCCTGCACTGCACGCCCAGCTGCGCGGCAGCGTCGAAATCCGCTGGCTCGATTCACAGGTTATCGCCTACAACCCGGTCGATCAGGGACCGCTGGCGGAGGACCTTAAGGCGCAGGGCTTCGATGTGGTGATGCTGGATCATGCCTGGTGCGATCGCGGCGGCGAATCGCGCAGCATCGAGGAACTCAAGCGCTTGACGGTGCGGGCCGGGTTTGCACCGGTGATCTTTCTCGCCGAGCACACCGGAGATGAGTTGTGTGAGGCGGCGCTCAATGCCGGAGCCTGCGCCGCCGTGGGCCGCAGCGAGGGACTGTCCGATGCGCTGCTGGCGGCGATCGCCGGCGCCGCGGCACTGCAGGCCGGAGCGCGGGCGCAGCGCCATCACTCGGGCCAGATTGCGCAGGAGCAGCGCTTCAGTGGCGCACGCATCCCCGGCTACCGCCGCATCAGGACCCTCGCCACCGGGCACTTCGCCGAGCTGCATGTGGCGGAAAGCGACGCGCGCGGGGAGCTCGTGGCCATCAAAGTTGCGCGTGATGTCACCACCGATTCGGAACTGGATCATGCCTTCCGACGGCTCCTGCAGGAGCACGATATGGCGCAACGCGTGGCGCCCGGCTTCGTCGTCAAGGTCTATGACCTGGGTATCAGTGATGAGCATGCCTACATGGTCATGGAGTACTTTGATGCCGGTGATCTGCGGCGCCGGATGCGATCGCCGCTCAGTCCCATCGATGCCTTGCAGACCGCGCAGTCGATTGCCCTGGGGCTGGCCGCGGTGCATGCCACGGGCGTGCTGCACCGGGATCTGAAACCCGCCAACGTCATGCTGCGGCGAAACGGCGGCGTGGCGCTCATCGACTTCGGCCTCGCCAAGGATGCGGCGTTGGAGGCCGACATCACCGACGCCGGCCAGATCATCGGCACGCCGCACTACATGAGTCCCGAGCAGGGGCACGGCGAAGCCATCGACGCTCGCAGCGATCTGTACAGTCTCGGGATCATCCTGTTTGAAATGCTCACCGGTCAAAAGCCCTTCATGGCCGAGAATCCGATGGCCATCATCTATCTGCACCGCAAGGCACCGCTGCCCCAGCTGCCCGCAAGCCAGGCCCTGCTGCAGCCCCTCCTGGAGCGGCTCTTGGCGAAAGTTCCGGCAGACCGCTTCGAGTCCGCGCAGCAGGCGGCCGTGGCCATTGGCCAGATGCTGGCGGAGCTGCGCGCCCGGGAACTGGCGGCATGAATGAGCAGATCCTGCTCGCGGCGACTCCGGAAGGGTGGGTCGCGGCCGCCTGTGAGCGCTGGCGCGAGCTGTTGGTGGATCATCTGGGCTGCGAGAAGAAGGCGGCGTCGACGGCCGTGGCGTTGATTTTCGCCTACCCGGAAGACACTGATCTTACCCTGGCGCTGTCGCGCCTGGCGCGCGAGGAGTTGCGGCACTTCGAACAGGTGCAGGCGCTCATGAGGCAGCTCGCGGTACCCTATGTGCGCGTCAAGCCCGGACGCTATGGCGGCGGTCTGCGCGCGCTGTCGAGAACCTCGGAACCGGATCGCAAGCTCGATCTGCTGCTGACCGGCGCCTTGATCGAGGCGCGTTCAGCGGAACGCTTCGCCAGGCTCGCGCCGCGTCTGCCCGCGCCACTGGACCGGTTCTATGAGCAGCTGCAGCGTTCCGAGGCGCGTCACTTCCAGTTGTATCTGCGCCTCGCCATGCAGGCGGCGGTCCCCGCGGGCCTTGACTGGCGCGCACGGCTTGCGGTGCTGGCGCAGCGCGAAGCGCAACTGGCTACGCAGCCGGATGATCAGTTCCGTTTCCATTCGGGTCCGCCTTAGCGCTCAAGGCCGGACGTGGTCGTACTCCAGCGTGTACTGGAAGTCATAGATGCCGGAGTGAGTGATGGTCGAGATGACCGAGAGCGTCCCATCACGGTCCAGCGAGTAGCGCACCTCGGACTCGGGGCCCTTGTCGCCGACCTGGGTGCGGATCAGGAACTCATCGCCTTCCCAGCCCACGGTTCGGTTCGCCGGACCGCGGGTCGTGGTGACGACGCTCTTCTCACCTGCGGTGTAGCTGCTGGTGGTGCGCTTACCATCCTGCGAGGTGACATTCACGGTCAGAACCGTCGCGCTTTGGCTGATGGACAGATGCGGTGGCATCGCGAAATGACGCTCCGGCGAGCCCGCGAAGGTGCCGCCGCCCGGACCGCCACCCTGCGCTAGGCCACCGCCCATGCCGCGCCCGCGGCCGCGGCGGCCGCCCGCAGTATCCGCGCTGCCGGGTATCCCGGACTGGGTCGGGACGGCCGCCTGGGGAAAATCACTCAGGGGCAGATCGATCTGCCACTCGCCGCTCAAGTCCACGCCGCGCGGCGCCCGAGTCGCCAGCGTGGTGGAGCAGCCGCCCAGGAGCGCGCCGGCGCCAAAGAGAAAAAGTGCTGACAGGATGCAACTCAGTCGTGACAATTGTTGTCTCCGTTTGGAGGGGTCGTGCGTTGGACACATTAAGCGATGGCCCGCATGCTATTGGATCCCGTCTTGAACAATCTCTTACAAATAATCAGCTTCGGTAGCGTGCCGGGGCAGGATGTCTAGGACCATGATCGACCAACCGCAAATTCTAATTGTCGATGACGACCGCGAGATCCGTGCGTTGCTGGCCAAGTATCTCGAGGCCAATGGTTTCCGCACCACGCCGGTAGCCGACGGCAAAGCCATGAATGCCGCTTTGCAGCAGGGCCACTTCGATCTGATCGTACTCGACCTGATGCTGCCCGGCGATGATGGGCTGGCGCTGTGCCGCGAGCTGCGGCGGCACTCGCAGATACCGATCATCATGCTCACCGCGCGCGGCGAAGATGTCGACCGTATCGTCGGCTTGGAAGTCGGTGCCGATGACTATCTGCCCAAGCCCTTCAATCCGCGTGAGCTGCTGGTGCGCATCAAGGCCGTGCTGCGGCGGGCGGCGCATGCGCCGCGCGATCCGGATGCGGCCGCCGTGCGCACATTTCGTTTCGGCGGCTGGCAGCTGAACACAACTACCCGTACCCTGACCGATACCGAGGGGGGCTCGGTGGCGCTCAGCGGCGCCGAGTACCGGCTGCTCACGGTGCTGCTGGGTTCGCCCAGTCGCGTGCTGTCACGCTCACAGCTGGCGACGCTGCTGCGCGGCCGCGAGGCTGATCCGCAGGATCGCAGTATCGATGTGCGCGTGAGCCGGCTGCGCCAGCTGCTGGGTGATGATGCGCGGGCATCGCAGATCATCAAGACGGTATACGGAGAGGGCTACGTCATTGGGGTTGGGGTCGAGACCGCCTGAATCGAGATTGCCAGCCGGGGGCTGGCGACTGTCTTTCTGGCCGCGTTCCCTCTTTGGTCAGCTGTTCGTCGCTGTCTTCATCGGCGTGGTGGCGGCGACTCTGATATCGGTGTTCCTGGTTTCCCGTGAGCGCGATCGCACCCTGGTGCAGGCCTCGGTGCGCGAATGGTCGCGACGGGTGGTCGACATGACCGCCTCCATGCAGCTGCTGCAACCCTCCGAGCGCAATGAGGCCAGCGTGCTGCTGCAGAACTGGCCGCGTCCGCAATTTCGCCGGCCGCGACCCCCTCCCGGGCCGGTGCTCGAGCCGCTGTTCGCGCCGCCCGGCATGCCCACGCCCATTCCGGATTTCAGACAGTCGCTGGAGGAGCAGCTGCGTTTCGTGTTCGGACCCGGCTATCAGGTGAGCGTGGTGCCCACCACCAATCCGACCCGGACCGCCATGACCCTGAGTCGCCCGGGTGCCGTAGCGTTCGAGCGCGGCGGGCAACTGTATGACGTGAGCGTGGGGATACCCGGTGGCGATACCCTGCTGTTCCGGCTGGCGCAGGGCCAACGGGTCGCGCCGCTGCCGCGCTCGCTGTTGTTCAATCTGGGGCTGCTCGCGCTGCTGATCGCCATCGCGGTGTACGCGGTGACGCGCGGTATCACCCGTCCCTTGTCCGACCTGGCGCGCGCCGCCGAAGCCGTTGGACGGGACCTGCGTCAGCCGGCGCTGATCGAGCGCGGCTCGCGTGAAGTGCGCGATGCGGCCCGCGCCTTCAACACCATGCAGGAGCGCATGCAGCGGCATGTCGACAGTCGCACGCGGGTACTGGCCGCCATGTCACATGACCTGAAGACACCGCTCACCCGGCTGCGGCTGCGGATGGCAACGCTCGAAGACCAGGACCTGCAATCGCGCGTGGACCGGGACCTGGATGAAATGGAAAACATGGTGCGCGGCGCGCTGGCGCTGCTGCGCGGGCTCAATGATGATGAACCTGCCGAGGCCGTGGACATCAATGAGCTGTTGACAACGCTGCAGGCGGAATTCGCGGAAATGGGCGCGCCGTTCGCGGTCACCGGCCGGGCGCGGCGGCTGTATGCCGGCAAGCCCATGGCCCTGAAGCGCTGTCTCACCAACCTCATTTCCAACGCCACCAAATTCGGGGGCGGCGTCAGCGCACAGGTGGAGGATGGCAGCGCCGTGATCATTCACATCCGTGACCAGGGACCGGGAATCGCGCCGGAGCATCTGGCGCGGGTGTTCGAGCCCTTCTACCGCGTGGAATCCTCGCGCAACCGCGACACCGGTGGCACCGGATTGGGGCTGTGCATCGCGCGCGACATCGCGCAGGCCCACGGCGGGGCGCTGACGCTGCAGAATCTGCCGCAACGTGGTCTGCAGGCGACCCTCACCCTGCCGCGTTCGGGTTAGACTGCCTCGATGGCATCTGCAACCAGGCCGGGAATGGCAGTGTGGCTGCGCGCGGGCGTGGTGGCCGGGGTGGTGGGTGCACTGACCAGCTGGCTCTACGAGCTGGTGGTGTGGGTGCATTTCCTGCATCTGACCAGCGTCGCCGGTATCGCCGAAAACACCGCCGTACTCAGTTTCGGCCCGGGCATCCGCAGGCTCGGTGCCGGGGCCCTGGCGCTTGGGGTCGCCATCCATTTTCTGACCGCCGTGATCTGGGGAATCCTGTTTGCGTACCTATGGCCCGCGCTGCGCGCGCGCTCGATCGAGGCGACGCTCGCCGCGCTCTTCTACGGCATCTTTGCCTGGGTCGTCATGCACAATGTGGTGCTGGCATTGTTTTCACCCGCACCGCCCGGCTACACCACCTACAGTGTCATCAATGGCTTGATGGCCCATACCTTCGCATTCAGCGTGCCCATGGCACTCATCATCAAGCGTCTGCTGCGTTAGTTCAGGTCACGCACCGCGTAGCGCCCGGACTCGCGCACCAGGTAACTGCCCTGCTCATACCAGGCCCCCAGGACGACGCGCTGCACCGCGCGGCCGTCGAAGCTGGCTGAGTGGATGCCCGGGCGGTGGGTGTGGCCGTGGATGATTCGGTTGACGCCGGTGCGCCACACAGCGCTGACCGCCGCCTCGTTGACATCCATCACGTAGGGAATGGTGCGGGAGGTGTGCGCCTGACTGCCGCGCCGGGCCTGGCCGGCCAAGAGCTCACGGGTGGGCAGCGGGAGCTTCAGGAAACGCCGCTGCCAGAGGGGGTTGCGCACCGTGGTACGCAATTCCTGGTAGGGGTGATCATCGACGCACAAGGCATCGCCATGCGTGAGCAGCACCGGCTCCTCATCGAACAGGGCGATCACCGGATCGGGCAGCAGATGGCAGCCGGTGCGGGCGGCAAATTGCGTCCCCAGTAGAAAATCCCGGTTACCGTGCATGACGAAGCAGGGCACACCGGCCTGGGTCAGCCGCTGCAGCCCGGCGCAGATCTCACCCTTGACGGGGTCCGGGTCGTCATCCCCGATCCAGGCTTCGAAGAGGTCGCCCAGAATGTACAGAACCCGGGCCTGCGAGGCCTCCTCACGCAGAAACCTCAGGAAGCGTTCATTGGCGACCCCCGACTGCGCGTCCAGATGCAGGTCGGAGACGAACAGCTCGCTCATCGCTGTTTCCCCCATTCAGTTGGGCGACAGAACCTCATTGCCGGTGGGCGCCGGTGCCAGCGTCTTCGGGGCGTCCTGGGGGGTGGCATCGACGCCTACTCCCAGCAGTTCGATTTTCTCGATGACCACATGCGTCAGGGGGGCATCGGACTTGAACCGGCCCTCGGCGCCGGTGGGCACGATGCCGATCTTGTCGACCACATCCATGCCGTCGATGACCTTGCCGAACACGGCGTAGCCCCAGCGCACCGGCAGCGGGTCGAGCTCCGGGTTGTCGGCCAGATTGATGTAGAACTGGCAATTGCCACTGTGTGGCGCCTCGGTGCGGGCCAGCCCCACCCAGCCGCGCTTGTTCTGCAGGCCATTGCCGGATTCGTTCAGCACCACCCCGTGGACGGGTTTGCTGGACTCATCGGTGGCCGAGAAGCCACCGCCCTGGATCAGGAATCCCGGGACCACCCGATGAAACAGATTCTGGGTGTACTGGCCATCCTTCACGTACTTTAGGAATTCGGCCACCGTGATGGGCGCGCGGTCCGGATACAGCTCGATCACGAAGCTGCCCAGGGACGTCGTCACGCGCAGCTGCGGTGTGCCCAGCGACTTGGCCGCCGGTGGGTCGGCGGCATACGCCCGCCCGAACATGCCACCCGAGACGACTGTAAGGGTCGCCATCGCGAGAACTGAGAAGAGGCGTCTGCTGGTCGTCATGTAGAGTTACTTCTGTCCGATGCCTGGGGGAGGGATTCTAGCAATAGGACCGCAGGGTCCCTGCGGTGTTTCAGGCCACAGTCGATTTCGTCATAAAATCTGTAATATGAATGAGTCTTTGGAACGGGCCGCGATCGCTCTGTCGGCCCAGTCGGGCACCGTCACCCGTTTTGCGCCCAGCCCGAGCGGCAACCTGCACCTGGGGAATGCCCGCACCGCCCTGTTCAGCTTCCTGCTGGCGCGGCACGCGGGCGGTCGATTCGTGCTGCGGATCGAGGACACCGATGCCAGCCGCAGCAGCGAGGTTTTTGACCGCGCACTACAGGACGATCTGACCTGGCTGGGCCTTTTCTGGGATGCCGGTCCCGGGCGCGAGGATGAGCGGGGGCCGTATCGACAGTCACAGCGCGTTGCCCTGTACGCACGGCACTTTGTCACGCTGGAGGCGCGGGGGCAGGTCTACGAGTGCTTCTGCACCCCCCTGGAGCTGGAGGTGTCCCGCAAATCGCAGTTGGCGGCGGGCAGGCCCCCTCGTTACGCGGGGACTTGCCGGGATCTCACGCCCAGCCAGCGGGCCAGCAAACGCGCGGCGGACCTGGCGCCCACCCTGCGCTTTCGCGTGCCGGCCGGTGAGCGGATCGAATTCACCGACTTCGTGCGAGGCCCGCAGAGTGTGCTCAGCGACGATATCGGCGACTTCATCGTACGGCGAGCGGATGGCTCGGCGGCCTTTTTCTTCAGCAATGCGGTGGACGATGCGGCCATGGGCATCACCCACGTGTTGCGCGCCGAGGACCATCTCACCAACTCGCCGCGCCAGATCCTGGTGCTGAAGGCGCTGGGGCTGCCGGTGCCACACTACGGGCACCTGTCGCTGGTCGTCGGCGCCGATGGCGGGAAGCTGTCCAAACGCCACGGCGCGACCACCCTGCGGGAATATCTGGAACAGGGCTTCACCGCGGCGGCCATCGGCAATCTCTTGTTCCGTCTCGGACACTCGAGCAGCGAGAACGGTCTGCTGGATATGCCTGACATGGTCCGGGCCTTTGATCCAGCGCACCTGGGGCGTGCGCCGGCACACTTTGACGCAGTGCAGCTGCGCGCCTGGCAGAAGGAATCGGTGCAGCGGATGTCGGACGCCGAGGTGGCGGCGTGGCTGGGCGCGCAAATTCCGGCCGGCCTGGACGAGGCCGCCAAGGCGGCCTTCGTCGAGGCCGTTCGACCCAATGTGGTCCTGCCTGCGGACGCCGCGGAGTGGCGCACCATAGTCTTCGGGGACCCCCCGGGCCTTGGGGCGGCCGAACAGGCGGTGATCGACGAGGCGGGCAGGGCCTTTTTCATGGCCGCGGCCGCGGCCGCGGCTGCCACGCCGCGTGATTTCCGGGCGATCGCAGCGGCCACCGGAAGCGCGATGGGACGCAAGGGCAAGGCCCTGTATCAACCGCTCAGGGTGGCGCTCACGGGCCTCACGCACGGGCCCGAACTTGCCCCGCTGCTGCGGGCCATGCCCGAAGGTTCAGCGCAGGCTCGGCTGGCGCGCTTCACGTAAGCTAGCTCCATGATCCATATCTTCAACTCGATGACTCGCGAGAAAGAGGCGCTGCAGCCGCTCAAACCCGGTCACATCAGCATGTATGTGTGCGGGGACACCACGTATGACCTGGCGCACATGGGCCATGCGCGCTCCAAGATCGCCTTCGATGTCATTCGTCGCTACCTGAGCTTCAGCGGCTATGTCGTCACCTTCGTGCGCAACATCACCGATGTCGATGACAAGATCATCAAGCGGGCCGCGGAGCGCCAGGAAAACATCGAGGCATTCACCGAGCGCTACGTCGGCTACATGCACCGTGACTATGATGCCCTCGGGATAATGCGCCCCGATCACGAGCCGCGCGCGACCGGTTACATCCCGGGCATGGTCGAGATGACCTCACGACTCATCGACAAGGGCTTTGCCTATGTCTCCGGCAGCGGAGACGTGCTGTTCGCCGTACGTAAGTTTGCGGCCTACGGTGCACTGTCGGGTGAACAGCTCGATGAATTGAGCGCCGGGGAGCGCGTCGCGGTGGATGCCACCAAGCGCGATCCGCTGGATTTCGTGTTGTGGAAGATGGCCAAGCCCGGTGAGCCGTCCTGGCCATCGCCTTGGGGAGCGGGCCGGCCCGGCTGGCACATCGAATGCTCGGCCATGTCCGAGTCGCTGCTGGGAACCCGCTTCGACATCCATGGCGGCGGCATGGACCTGAAATTTCCGCATCACGAGAACGAGATTGCCCAATCCTGCGCCGCCAGCGGCGACTCCTTTGCCCGCGTCTGGATGCACAACGGTTTCCTGACCGTCGACGATGAGAAGATGTCGAAATCCCTCGGCAATGCCTTCACCATCGTCGAGGCGCTCAAGCGCGTGCGGCATGCAGAAGTGATCCGCTACTTCATCGTCTCCAGCCACTACCGCGGGCCGGTGAACTACACCCTCGAGCAACTGACCCAGGCCACCGCCGCGCTGGAACGGATTTACAGCGCGCTGCGGGATGTTGGGCCGGCGCAGCCGTCGCCCGTGACCCGCTACACCGAGGCGTTTCGGGCGGCCATGGACGATGATTTCAATACCCCAGAAGCCGTGGCCGTGCTGCAGACCATGACTCGTGACCTCAACGTGGCGAAGCGGGAAGGAAAGACGCTCGAAGCGGCCCGTATTGCCGCTGAGCTCGGGGTGCTGGCGGGCGTGCTCGGAGTTGCCCAATTGCCGCCCGAGCAGTGGGCCCGACTGCGCACGCCGCCCGTGGAGGGCGGCCCAGATAGGGGTACCGCGGGCGACGGTCCTGCCGCCGGGGAGACTGGCGTGCCGCCCGGCCTGTCGGATGCCGCCATCGATGAGCAGGTGACCCGGCGGCTCGAGGCCCGCAAGAACAAGGACTTCAAGGAGGCAGACCGGATACGGGACTCCCTGGCGGCTCAGGGCGTGATCCTGGAGGACCGCCCAGGAGGCCGTACCGAGTGGCGCCGGGCCTGAATTGACGGTTTCCGGGGGGCTCCGTATCATGCCGGCCCCCGTTGGCAGGGTCTAAAAAGGTATAGTCCGGACGGATCCGCGATCACGGTCGGGCGGGGCATGGCGCAGTCTGGTAGCGCATCTGCTTTGGGAGCAGAGGGTCGCAGGTTCGAATCCTGCTGCCCCGACCAGTGTCGCGAACGCGGATTTGCCATGCGCCCGTAGCTCAGAGGATAGAGCATCGGCCTTCTAAGCCGAGGGTCGCAGGTTCGATTCCTGCCGGGCGCGCCACCTGGCGCGAATGCGCGGGGCTGCAAGGGTTTCGATGGTGGACGTAGCTCAGTTGGTAGAGCCCCGGGTTGTGATCCCGGCCGTCGTGGGTTCGAGTCCCATCGTCCACCCCAATTTGGCTTGCCCGGAAGTGGGTGAGTTCAGATAGAATCGCCGCCCCGTCCCCTGGGCGGTGGTTGGAAAATCAGGGCCGTTAGCTCAGCTGGTAGAGCAGTTGACTCTTAATCAATTGGTCGTAGGTTCGATCCCTACACGGCCCACCAAATCACCCTTCCACCCCCGTCCACTGCCTTCCACTGAAGTGCAGATAGTTCGCCGAAAACCCTTAAATTTATAGCGGTTCCAGCTCCACACCCGTCCGTGCGCATCCGTTGACAGCCAGCCCCTGATGCGGGTAAGCATGAGGGTAACTCGACGGGGTG
>DASZCK010000078.1:0-9122 GCA_035943195.1 Steroidobacteraceae bacterium | reverse complement strand
GCCGACCACCGCGCCCACGGCCGCGGCGCACAGCACCGTCGGCAGCAGCATGCGCCAGCCAAGGAAGGCACCGATGGCGGCGAGCAGTTTGAAGTCACCGTAGCCCATGCCTTCCTTGCCGGTCAGCAGCTTGAACAGCTGGTAGATGCTCCACAGGCTCAAATAACCGGCGATGGCCCCGACCACACTGTCATGCAGGTCCACCGGCAGGCTGGCCCCGGTGGCGGGCGGCAGCAGCAGGCTGGTGGCCAGCCCCAGCCACACCAGCGGCAGCGTCATGGAATCGGGCAGCAGCTGGGTGTCCACGTCGATGAAGGTCAGCGCGATCAGGAACCAGGTCAGCACCAGCGCGGCCAGCGCCGCGGCACCGTAGCCGAACTTCCAGGCGACCAGCCCCGAGAGCACCCCCGTCAGGGCTTCGATCAGCGGGTAGCGCGGGCTGATCGGGGCGGCGCAACGGGCGCAGCGGCCGCGCAACACCAGGTAACTGAGGACCGGGATATTCTGCAGCGCCGTGATCGGCGCCTTGCACTTGGGGCAGGTCGAGCGCGGCACGATGAGGTTGAAGGGCGGCGGGGTGGGTGTCTCAGGTGCGGCGCCCGCCAGCTCGGCGCACTGTTGTCGCCACTCGCGCGCCAGCATCACCGGGACGCGGTAGATGACGACGTTCAGGAAGCTTCCGATCAGCAGGCCCAGCACCAGCGCCGTGGCGATGAAAAACATCGGCGACGCGGACAGCGCATCAAGCACCACCATATGCGATCAGGCTTCTGGTGAGCTCACACCACCGAACCGAGTTTGAAGATCGGCAGGTACATCGCGATCACGAGGCTGCCGACCAGCACGCCCAGCACCGCCATGATCAGCGGCTCGAGCAGGCTCGACATCGCATCCACCGCGTTGTCGACTTCGGCTTCGTAGAACGAGGCCACCTTGCCTGCCATGGTGTCGAGCGAGCCGGACTCCTCGCCGACGGCGATCATCTGCACCACCATGTTGGGGAAGCGTCCGGTGTTTTCCATGGCGCGCTGCAGGCGCTGACCGGTTGCCACTTCCTCGCGCATCCGCAGCACCGCGATCTCGTACACGATGTTGCCGCAGGCACCGGCCACGGAATCCAGCGCTTCCACCAGCGGCACGCCGGCGGAGAACATGGTGGCGAGCGTACGCGCATAGCGGGCGATCGCGGACTTGTTGAGGATGGGTCCGATGATCGGGAACTTCAGCATCGCGCGGTCGAGAAATTCCTGCATCGCCCGCGAGCGCTTCTTGAAATAGATGAAGAAGTAGATGGCCGCGCCGATCACGATGGCCAGAAACACGCCCTTGGCCTGCACGAAGCGCGACAGGTTGATCACCATCTGGGTGAACGCCGGCAGATCCGCGCCGAAACCCTTGAACAGGCTTTCAAACTGTGGGATCACGAAGATCAGCAGGATGACGGTGACGATGATGGCGACCACCAGCACGGCCGTGGGATAGAACAGGGCCTTCTTGACCTTGCTCTTCAGGGCCTCGGTCTTTTCCTTATACGTGGCCACCTTGTCCAACAGGCTCTCGAGCGCACCGGCATGTTCACCGGCCTCCACCAGGTTGGTGGTGAGCTTGTCGAAGTACAGCGGATGCTTCGCCAACGCCTCGTGCAGCGCCGAGCCGGCTTCGATATCGTTTTTGACGCTGAGAATGAGCTTTTGCGCAGCAGGCTTGTCGTGGCCACTGCCGACGATTTCCAGACCCTGCACCAGGGGGATACCGGCGGCCAGCATGGTGGCGAGCTGGCGCATGAACACCGCGATGTCCTGCGGCTTGACCCTGCCGCCGGCCTTGAGGGCGCTCGACTGCTTGCGAATGCGCGAGGCGGCGATGCCCTGGCGACGCAGGTCGGCGCGCAGCGCGGCCTCATCGGGCGCAATGCTCTTGCCCTTGACCTTGTTGCCCTTCTTGTCGCGGCCTTCCCAGGTGAAGGGAACGTCGCGCTTGATGCTCTTGACGGTCGCGGTGGTTGCTGCCTGAGCCATGCGTTACTTCCTGCGAGTCATTCGATGGTGACGCTGTTGATCTCTTCCAGACTGGTCAGCCCCGCCTTGACCTTCTCCAGGCCCGAACGGCGCAGATCCCAGAAGCCTTCTTTCTCAGACTGGTCGGAGATGTCCACGGCGCTGCCGCCGGCGAGGATCAGGCGCGCGATGGTGTCGGTGACAGGCATGACCTGGTAGATACCGACGCGGCCCTTGTAGCCATCGGTGCAGGCCGCGCAGCCCTTGGGCGCGAATATCCGCATCCCGGCCTCGATGTCGGCGGCCTGGAAGCCCTCCTTCTGCAGGGCCTCCTTGGGCACGTCCATGGGCACCTTGCAGCTGGAGCACAGCCGCCGGGCCAGCCGCTGGGCGATGATCAGGCTGACCGAGGTTGCGATGGCGTAGGGCTTCACGCCCATGTCGATGAGGCGCGTCAGGGTCTGCGGCGCGTCATTGGTATGCAGGGTGGATAGCACCAGGTGTCCGGTCTGGGCGGCCTTGATGGCGATTTCCGCCGTCTCAAGGTCGCGGATTTCGCCGACCATGATGACATCCGGGTCCTGGCGCAGGAAGGCGCGCATCGCGGCCGCGAACGTCAGACCCACCTTGGGATTGACGTTGACCTGGTTGACGCCGGGCAGATTGATTTCGGAAGGATCCTCGGCCGTGGAGATATTGGTGTCTTCGCGATTGAGGATGTTCAGCCCGGTGTATAGAGATACGGTCTTACCGCTGCCGGTCGGGCCGGTCACGAGAATCATGCCTTGGGGCTTGGCCAGGTACTTGACGTATAGGTCTTTCTGCCTGGGTTCGTAGCCCAGCGCATCGATGCCGAGCTGCGCCTGGGACGGATCCAGGATACGCATCACGATCTTCTCGCCATACAGCGTCGGGCAGGAGCTGACGCGAAAATCGATGGCGCGGTTCTTGGAGAGCCGCATCTTGATGCGGCCGTCCTGCGGGACGCGACGTTCGGCGATATCCAGCCGTGACATGACCTTGAGGCGCGCCGCGAGCTTACCGGCGAGCTGCACGGGCGGCTGCGCGATTTCCTTCAACACGCCATCCATGCGGAAACGGACGCGGTAGGTCTTTTCGTAGGGTTCGAAATGGATGTCGGAGGCGCCACGGCGGATGGCGTCGAGCATCAGCTTGTTGACGAAGCGGACGATCGGGGCGTCCTCGACGTCATCGCGCGTGACCTTGTCGTCGGGACCGTCATCACCGCCGGTGACCTCAAGCGAATCGAGGTCCATGCCCTCTTCTTCGCTGAAGGCGGGCATCTGGCTGTCGGCCTGCTCGACGGCTTTGTCGACCGCCTTTTGCAGCTTGTCATCCTCGACGACGACGGCTTCCACGCCCATGCCGGTCTGGAACTTGATCTCATCAATGGCATGCAGGTTGGTGGGATCGGCCACCGCCAGGAACAGGCGCTTGCCGCGTTTGAACACCGGCAGTACCCGGTGCTTTACCAGTAGCTTTTCGCTGACCAGCCGCACCGTCTCCGGGTCGACGTTGCTGGCATCGAGGTCGAACAGCGGCACGCCAAACTCGCTGGAGGCGGCGATGGCGATGTCGCGGGCGTTGGCGGCGCCGCTCTTCACCAGCTGCGTGACGATGCTGCTGCCGTCCTTGGTGGCGTTCAGGGCGTCCATCATGGCCGCCTCTTCCACGACACCGTCCTGGACCAGGCGCTGCGGCAAACCGCCGAGCGCCGTCTTGGGCGTGCTGGTAGCTAAAGAAGCGTTTTCATTCATGGACTTACGGCGGTCAACCCTGGGCGCCAGAAGGCAGCATGGCCTAGTGTAGCGGACACGTCAGGCTAGGCAATTGTCAAATCTACCCGCGATGTTCGCACAACTGTGCGGGGTGCCTGCGTGATTGGTCTCGCAAAAGAAGAAGCCCCTCCGAAGAGGGGCTTCTTGAGGCTTTCGCCTTATTTGCCGAACCGTAGGATTACGGGGTGCGGCAGGTCTGGGGCAGATACTTGTCCAGGACAGACGTGGCACCGGCGGTCACGCCAGTTCCCAGCGTCGGAGCCGGGCTCAGGCCCGCGATGCCATGGTTGCCGCAGATCCAGACCACATCGTTGTTGGCGCTGAGGTACGGCGTGAGGGCCAGAGTCTTGGTCGCAACAGCCGTATTGGCCTGGTTACCATAGGTGACCGTGATCGAGCCTGGGGAGGTCGACAGGTCGATACTGGTCACGTACTTGCCGGCGGGGGAGCTGGAGATGCCAGCAGCCGACAAGTTTGTCGGGAATGAACCGACGTTGGCGAAGTACTCGGCGGAGCCGGTTTCAACGGCGCTGGCTAGATTCAAGCCTTCCGTCACCTGCGAGCGGACCGTGTAGTCCTGATACGCCGGGATGGCGATGGCCGCCAGAATGCCGATGATCGCTACGACGATCATCAATTCGATGAGGGTAAAACCTTTCTGCATGGACTTCATGTGAACTCTCTCCTGAAGCTTCTAGGGAAATCGTGCGCGGCGATGGTCGCCGTCGTATTCAAAGAGAGCAAGGTACGTGCCAGGTCGTCATCGCAAGACAACGCATTGATATTTCAATAAATATTCGGGAAGCCCGGGCACGGTCTTTAACTTAGCGTCGTCACCAGATGACGACAGTAGCGCGAGGACGTCAAATAGTGACGTGGAGCGTCACCGGCGCGTGGACTCGTGGTACTCCTCCTCCACGTTGACCGCCCACAAACCCGACTTGTCGGCACTGCCACTGACAATGGCGTCCACGGCGGCCTTGGCCGCCAGCATGGAATGATCCTGGTTGTTGTAGCGATGCATGCCGTTGCGGCCGACCGGATAGAGGTTGGGGAAGGTATCCAGCCAGTCACGCACGGTGCCGATTTCGTTGTAGACACCGAAGTAGGCCGGATAAGCCTTGGGCACCCGGACGACAGTACCGTCCAGGACGTCCTCTGGCGCAATCAGTCCGATCTTGGCCAGTTCCGCTGCCGCAAAGTTCAAAAAGGCGCCATCGGTCATGCCCCACAACGCATCGCCCTCGGCACAGAAATACTCCAGCCCCAGCCAGATCGTTGCAGGATCGGCAACCAGCGCCGGGCTCCAGTTGTTGAACACCTGCAGGCGTCCCAGCTTTACGTCGGGTTCCTGGATGTAGATCCAGTTATCCGGCGGCATGCCATTGGGCGCCCCGCGATGATCGCCGCGCATGCGTCGCACCAGCAGCCCCGCCGTCATGAAATCACGGTACGGCAGCTGTGAGGCGATCCGCAGTACCTGCGGATCCTGCGGTTGCAGCAGGGCCGCCAGCTCCTTGACCGGCATGGTGGAGATCAGCTGGTCGCAGGCCACCCGTCGCACTTCACCGCTGTCCGCTGCGCGCACATCGACTGCGCTGATACGCTGGCCCTCACGCTGCAGTCCCACCACGCTATGGCGCAGGTGGACTTCGCCGCCGGCGGCCGTCACACGCCTGGCCACGTGCTCCCACATCTGTCCCGGCCCGAGCTTCGGATATAGGAAACGCTCGACGAGGCTGGTCTCGGTGGACTTCTGTGCGGTATCGCGCCCCCGGAAGGGTTTGGCTAGCGCGTGCGCGATTGCCTTGCTGATCGATAGGCCCTTGATGCGCTGTGCGCCCCATTCAGCCGAGATCTGCGCACAGGGCACGCCCCAGACCTTCTCCGTGTAGTCCTTGAAGAATGTGCGGTACAGGGTGTGGCCGAAGCGGTTGACCAGGAAGTCCTCCAGCGTCACTTCGGGGCGTCGCGGGTTGAGGCGTGCCGCGAGGTAGCTCGCGCCAATGGCGGCGGTGTAGGGCGCCCCGAGATTGGCCACAGTCGCCAGGTTCAGCTTCAACGGATAGTCGAAGAAGCGCCGCCGATAGAAGATGCGCGACAGACGGCTGCGTACCAGGAACACCTCATCAGGATGCGTGGCGGCCTGCGGTGAGGGTGTGAAGTCGCGCGCCGCGCCCTGGTAGGACAGGCGCAAAGCCGCGGCATCATTGCCCACGTCCTCTTTCGAGGCCTGCACCGGCAGCATGGATTGCCACCAGTTCATGACCCAGTCGGATTTGGAGAAGAAGCGATGGCCCCCCAGATCCATCCGATTGCCGCGGTAGATGATGGTGCGGGAGATGCCGCCGACCTGCTCGCCCAGCTCAAACACCAATGGCCGGACGTCCGAACTGCGTTGCAGCTCGTAGGCGGCAGTGAGACCCGCAGGACCTGCACCGACGATGACCGCCGTGCGACTCATGCCGGTGACGCTCCGGTGCGGAACAGCAGCTGGCGGCGCAGCGCGAAATTGGCCCCGAAGGTGAAACAGGCGGCCACGGGCTTCGAGTACACCACGTCAATCCCGAGTCGGCCCGTCATCACGTACAGCACCAGCAGATTTATGGCGACCCCAAACAGACCCAGCAGTACGAAGCTGGTGAATTCCAGTTTGCGATTGCGCAGTCGGTGGGCGTGGAACACGAAGCGTACTGACAGCAGATAGGCTACCGTCGCTCCCAACACGAATGAGACCGTGGCCGCCGCCAGGTAGAACCAGCCGCCATAGCGCGTCAGCGCGAGCAGCACGCCGTAATCCACCACGAACGCCACGGCCGAAGCCGCGGCGTACTTTGCCGCTTCACAGAAAAGTTTGAACATGGCGTTGGGTAGGCGGCTCAGTGCCGAACTTCGCCGCAGCGATACAGGTAGAGCATTTCCTGCGGTTTCTGCGCATCCGGTGCCACGGCTGGATAGGCCGTCGGTCCCAGATCCGCCCAGCTTGCAAAGAAGGTGACGCCGTGCAGCCGGCACACGGCGGCTATTGAGGCCTGCGGGTCCTGCACTGTGCGCGCCTGTGCATAGTGACGGTCGGTGGTCAAGGTTCGGCCCAGCATCGGCAGCAGCGGCGTAACCGCCGTCTCGCGGCTGGTGCTGACCATGGTGACATCGCGGGAAAATACCATACCGGCCATTTGATAGAGCGACCAATAGCTGGCGCGCCCCAGCTCAAACCAATCCACCGGCGGCGGATCCGGCCACAGTACTTCGGCACTCTCGGGAATGGCCGAGCGCCAGGGCGCGAAGGCCGCGACGCGTTCGTCGGGATATTTGCGGTGGGTCCAGGTCTGCACCGAGTACGACAGCACCGACAGCAACAGCACGGCGCCCAAACCGGCCATCAGCACCGCACTGCGGCGGGTCGCCCGCGTCACCCCCGCACACATCAGCGCCATTGCCGCCGCGGGCAGCAGGCCGCCATAGGCCAGCGCCTGGGCCTCGCCGATGCGCACGAGATAGGGACGCCGGCCGCTACGGATGGTCTGCAGTTGGGGCAGCACGCTCGGTATGTCCTTGGCAAGCATCACGACGCTCAATGCCAGAAGAGCGATGGCCACCACCAGAAATGTCCTGGCTTGCAGGGGCGAGCCGATCCTCGGGGCGGCCAGCGCCGCGACGCAGGCCACCAATGCCGGCACCGCCGCGATCTCGTTGCTATGGATCAACAATGCTCCGAGCAATGCCAGTGCCGCGGCGCGTCCCAGGTCACCGCACTGCCAGCAGTCGATCGCAACCACGGGCAGCAGCATGCTCGACAACACGCCGAGCAGCCATAGCCAACGCCAGGTCTGCAGCTGCCCGGCGATCACGACGTGCAGCCAGTCAGTTTCAACGATGGTGAACAACATGCCGAGCACCACGGTGATCAGCCCTGCGATGCACAGGCGGCGCACCGCTTCGTTGCGGCAGAAGCCGATGCCAACCACCAGCACGGCGGCGTGCACCTCGGTCGTGACCCACTCGGTAAGGCGCCACTCCGTCGGGAAAAGATAGGCGAGCCGCTCCCGGAGGATGCTCAGCCAGGGGCCGTCGAAGTGCCTGAAGGGACCGACGCCCGTGGCCGAGGCAGCCACCAGCACCACAGCCACCGCGCCGGTAATGACGATGGCCAGTCGCGGCCGCGCCATGCCTGCGCTCAACACGACCCACGCGGTGACGCCGGCTGCGGCGATGATGGGATGCAGCAGCATCGCCATCAGCATGCAGCAGCCCGCCAGCAGCTGGCGCGAAGCGAGCGCCGCGGCGAGGCCCGCCAGTGCGCAGGCCTCCGCCGACTGGCGCGGAGTCAGAAATGCCTCAAAGTAGGCGAACACGCTGTTTGAGCCGTACCAGGAGGGCACCACCACCACCAGGCCCACCGCCAGAAGCGCCACGCCCGGCGCCATGAGGCGTCGCGCCAAGAGCCAGGTGGCGCCGAGGAAGGCGACTTGGGTGATGAAGGTCATGATCGCCGCGGCCTGCTCCAGCCCTACGGCGCGAATCGCCGCCGCGAACAGCGGACTGAATACGGTGAACCCGTCCTGCGTGCCGAAGCGGACGAAGAGGTCATGACCCAGGGCCGCCGGGTGCAGGCGCGCCAGCGCGAGTACTGCATAGAGCACCGAATCGTGCTCCAGGCCGCGATAAGGATGCAGCAACATCCAGAACGCCAATACGAGGCAGGCAAGCGCTGCCAGGCCGAAGCGGTGGCTGACGCTGAGTGAGTTCACGTCGGCGTCAACCTTATCGGCCAGAGAGTGGTGTTCCATGGTGCTAAGGGTGCTTGGCATTGGAGGATTCCGTCAGCGTCTTTGCGGACCAGACCCAACCGTGATGGTCGGCAAACACCTTGTGCATGGCAGGGAAGGCTTTGGCCATCATCCGGGCATTCGCAGCCGCGCCCTCACTGTACAGGGTGATGTCAGTGTCGCGTAGCCAGGGATCGTTCTGGACCAGGTCGCGCCCATAGAAGCTGAGCGTGTCATCGATGATGACCACGCGTTGCTCGGTACCGGCGTATTGGGGCAGCTGGTTCAGGTCGGCAGTCAGGAAGCGCTGGATCTGCCAGGCTCGGCCACCAATGCCCAATACCAGCATCAGACCGACGCAGGTGATGACGAAGAGTTGTGTCGGCGGGTCCGCGAACATCCCTGTCATCGTTTCATTGGGTTCATGTAGCGAGGCGAGCGCAGGGGATGCCGGGCGGTACATCGCGGCCGTGGCCAGCATGGGCAAGGCCACCCAGGCGGCGTGAAAGTACCGATTCCCCCAGCCATGACCCTGATCCCCGGGATAGAACAGATAG
>DASZCK010000077.1:0-10430 GCA_035943195.1 Steroidobacteraceae bacterium | reverse complement strand
ACTTCATGATGTTGCCCTTGTGCACCAGCGTGACCGAGGTCCGATCGTTGTCGATGGTGTACTGGATGGCCTTGCGCACCAGGCGCTGGCTGCCTTCCTTCGAAACCGGCTTGATGCCGATGCCGGAACTGGCCGGAAAGCGGATTTCCCTGACGTTCAGCTGGGTTTGCAGGTACTCGATCAGCTGCTGAACCTGCGGCGTGCCGGCGGCCCATTCGATGCCGGCATAGATGTCTTCGGTGTTCTCCCGGAAGATCACCATGTCGGTGAGGCTGGCATCGGCCATGGGACTGGCGACCCCGGGGTAGTAGCGGATGGGGCGCACGCAGGCGTACAAATCCAACGTCTGACGTACCGCAACGTTCAGTGAACGGATGCCCTCGCCGACCGGCGTCTCCAACGGTCCTTTGATCGAGACCACGAAATCACGCAGCGCCTGCAGGGTTTCATCCGGCAACCAGTTGCCGTAGATGCCGTTGGCCTTGGCCCCCGCATAGATTTCCATCCAGCGGATGGCGCGCCGTCCGCCGTAGGCGCGCGCCACCGCGGCCTCCACCACCTTGAGCATTGCCGGAGTCACATCGATGCCGATGCCATCGCCTTCGATGAAGGGAACGATGGGTCGGTCCGGCACCGAGATCGAGCTGTCCGTGTTGATGCGGATCTTCGTTCCGTCCGCCGGAACGACAATGTGTTCGTAGCGCATCGGAGAGCTTTCAGCGATGGCGGTGGTTGTGGCTGCGCTCCGCAATCAGCAGGGCCAGCTCCAGCGCCTGTTCGTGATTCAGCCGCGGATCCACGGTTGAGCGATAGGCGCGCTGCAGGTCCGCGTCCGTCAGGCCGCGCGCACCGCCGGTGCACTCGGTCACATCCTCGCCGGTGAGCTCGATGTGAACGCCACCCAGGTGTGAACCCATCTCGCCATGGATGCTGAACGAGAGTTCGATTTCCTTGAGGATGTTCTCGAAGCGCCGGGTCTTCAGGCCCCCGGTGCTGGTCTCGGTGTTGCCATGCATGGGATCGCACACCCACAGCACGCTCTGGCCGGTCTCGCGCACCGCCTTGATCAGGCGCGGCAGCGACTTCTCCACGTCCTTGGCACCAAAACGATGAATGAAGGTCAGGCGGCCAGGCACGTTCTGCGGATTGAGCGTCGTGACCAGGCCCTGGGCCCAGGCGTTGTCCATGCCGCTGCTCACCTTCACCGCGACCGGATTGGAGATGCCGCGGAAGTACTCCACGTGCGCCCCGTCGAGCTGCGCCGTGCGCATGCCGATCCAGGGATAGTGGGTCGAGAGGTTGTACCAGCGCTGCTGGCGCGGAATGAAGCGCGTCTGCGCCTGCTCATACAGCAGATGCAGCCCTTCGTGGCTGCAGTAGAAGTTCGGCTGTGCAGCCTCGTGGATCGGCCGGCCGCTGATGCCTTCGAAGAAATCCAGCGAGTCGGCGATGGAATCGGCGATGCGCTGGTAGGCATCCTTCAGCGGGCTGTGCTTGAGAAACCCCAGGTCCCAGTACTCAGGATGATGCAGATCCGCGAAACCGCCGTCGATGAGCGCGCGCACAAAATTCAAGGTGAGCGCGGCACGCTCATAGCCACGCAGCAGCAGCTGCGGGTCAGGCGCGCGCGCATCGGGCGTGAACTCCGGGCGATTCACCAGGTCGCCGCGATAGCTGGGCAGCGTGACCCCGTCGCGGGTCTCCGTGTCGGCCGAGCGCGGCTTGGCGTACTGGCCGGCAATTCGGCCCACCTGGATCACGGGCTTCTTCAAGCCATGCAGCAGCACCAGGCTCATCTGCAGCAGGATCTTGAGCTTGCGCGCAATCTGGTCCGACTCGCAGTCCTCGAAGGTTTCGGCGCAGTCGCCGCCCTGCAGCAGGAAAGCTTCGCCGCGCTGGGCGGCCGCCAGGCGCGCCAGTGCCGCATCGACTTCCCACGACACGACGATGGGGGGCAGCCGCGACAGCTGCGCCACGACCTTTTCCAGCATCGCCGGATCGCCGTAGCGGGCCTGCTGTTGAGCGGTCTTGGTGTGCCAGCTTGCAGGGTGCCAGGAGGTCATAACAGGAGAGCGCATAAGGAAATTTCCGCTACACCCAGGCGCGGGCCCGGGACATGAAAAACCAGGGTAAAGCCTAACACGAAACCCATTCGGGTCCATGCTTGGGGGTTATGGGCCCAAGTTTCAGGGAAGTCATTTCATGCACAAGGTCCTCGTCCTTGGCGCCGGCAAGATCGGCGCCCTGATCTCCGGACTCCTATCTGAGTCCGGTTCCTGGGAAGTTCAACTCGCCGACCAGGATCCGGCGGCTGCCCAGGGCGTGGTCGCGGCCCACAGCGGCCCCAATCTGCGCGGCCTGAAGCTTGATGCCACGGACGCCGCCGCCCTGCAGGCACACCTGGCGGCACACCCGGTGGACGCGGTGATTTCCAGCCTCCCCTACTACTGCAATCCGACCGTGGCCGCGGCGGCCCGGCAGGCCAATGTCCACTACTTCGACCTCACCGAGGACGTCGAGGTGACGCGCAGCGTCCGCCGCACCGCCGAGGGCGCCGCCAGCGCCTTCGTCCCCCAATGTGGACTGGCGCCCGGATTCATCAGCATTGCCGCGCACGAACTCATGACCCACTTCGATGAGGTGCGCTCGGTAAAGCTGCGGGTGGGCGCCCTGCCGCAGCACCCGAACAATGTCCTGAAGTACTCCCTGACCTGGTCCACCGAGGGCCTCATCAATGAATACGGCAATGCGTGCCAGGCCATTGTGGATGGCCGGCTGATCGAGGTCGCACCGCTACAGGGGCTGGAGGAGATCGAAATCGACGGCACCTTGTATGAAGCCTTCAATACCTCGGGCGGCCTGGGGTCGCTGGGGGAAATCGATGGCCTCGAGATTGCCTCCATGAACTACAAGACCATCCGCTATCCCGGTCACTGCGCGCAAATGCAGCTTCTGATGAATGACCTGAAGCTCAATCAGGATCGCGCCACGCTCAAACGCATTCTGGAGAATGCCGTGCCGCAGACCCTGCAGGATGTCGTGATCATCTACGCCGCGGTGACCGGCCGCCAGGACGGGGAGCTGCGCGAAGAGAACTACGTCAACAAGGTCTATCCGCAGCTCATCGCCGGGCGGCTGTGGTCCGCCATCCAGGTCACGACCGCGGCCGGGATCTGTGCCGTCGCGGATCTCGTTGCCAATCAGCCGCAGCGCTATGCGGGCTTCGTGGCGCAGGAGCGCTTCCGCCTGCCGGAGATCCTGCAGAACCGTTTCGGGCGCTACTATTCACACGGCGACACCAAGCACGTCTCCGCCGACGCCGTGGTCACCGGCAAGGCCGGCCGCCAGCGCCAGCTGGCCTCCGGAGTGCGCCGATGAACGCCGCGGAGACTTCCGCCCTGCTGGGTCGATTGGGGCTCGCCGCGCACAATGCCGGTGCCTGGTCCGGTAGCCGCGGCTGGGCCGACGGCCACGACGCACCGCTCATCACAGTGAACAATCCGGCAAACGGCGTGACCGTGGCGCAGGTGCGCGCGGCCACCGCCTCGGACCTGCACCACATCCTCGACGATGCCGTGAGCGCCGCGGCACGCTGGCGCGAAGTCCCCGCTCCGCAACGCGGCGAACTGATCCGCCTCCTGGGTGAGGCACTGCGCCAGGCGAAGCAGGATCTGGGCACGCTGGTGAGCCTGGAGAACGGCAAGATCCTGGCCGAGGGTTTGGGCGAAGTGCAGGAGATGATCGACATCGCCGATTTCGCCGTCGGCCAGTCGCGGATGCTCTATGGCCACACCATGCATTCGGAGCGTCCGGGGCATCGGATGTACGAGCAATGGCACCCACTGGGCGTGGTGGGCGTCATCTCCGCGTTCAATTTCCCGGTGGCAGTATGGGCGTGGAACGCCTGCCTCGCGGCCATCTGCGGCAATGCGACGGTTTGGAAACCTTCGCCGCGCACGCCGCTTAGCGCATTGGCCGTGCAGAGGATCTGCAACCGGGTGCTGGAGGCGCAGCGCGCGCCGCCCATCTTTCAGGTGCTGGTTGACGCCGGCACGCAACTGGCCGAGGCGCTGGTGACAGACCGGCGCGTCGCGTTGGTGTCATTCACCGGATCCACGCAGGTCGGGCGCCGGGTGGGCGAGCAGGTCGCGCGCCGCCTGGGCAGGAGCCTGCTCGAATTGGGTGGCAACAATGCCGTGATTGTCGATGAAACCGCGGACCTGGATCTGGCGGTCCCGGCCATCGCCTTTGGCGCCGTGGGCACCGCTGGCCAGCGCTGTACCAGCACCCGCCGGGTCTTCGTCCATGACTCACGGCGGGGGCAGCTGGAACAGCGCCTGGTGCACGCCTATCGCCAGGTACGCATCGGGGATCCGCTGGACCCCAAGACGCTGATGGGTCCGCTCATCGATCGCACCGCGGTCGAGCGTTACAGCGCGGCCATCCGCGAGGCGCTCGCCCAGGGCGGGGAACTGCTGTGCGGCGGGCAGGTGCTGCCCGGTGCCGGAAATTTCGTCGAGCCGGCCATCATCCGTGCGCGCAATGAGTGGGACATCGTGCAGACCGAAACCTTCGGGCCCATCCTCTACATCATTCCCGTGGCCTCGCTCGATGAGGCCATCGCGCAGCAGAATGCCGCGGCTCACGGGCTGTCATCGGCGCTCTTCACCGACCGACTGCAGCACGCTGAACGCTTCACGTCGGCCCTGGGCAGTGACTGCGGCATCGCCAACGTGAACATCGGCACCTCAGGTGCGGAGATCGGCGGTGCCTTCGGCGGGGAGAAGGATACCGGCGGCGGGCGTGAATCCGGCTCGGACTCCTGGAAGGCCTACATGCGCCGCCAGACCAACACCATCAACTGGAGCCGGTCGCTGCCGCTGGCGCAGGGTATCAAGTTCGACCTACCCGACTGAGCCGCGCTCAGCCTGCTTGGCCTCCTGCCACAGCGCTTCCCACTGCTCGAGGGTCAGGGAGGTCAAGGTCAGCGCACGTTCGCGCGCCAGCGATTCCATGCTCGCGAAGCGGCGTTCGAACTTGGCGTTGGCGGCGCGTAGCGCACCCTCCGCATCCGCGCCCACATGCCGCCCCCAGTTGGCGATCGCGAACAACAGATCCCCCATCTCCTCGACCAGGTGCGCCGATGGCGCGGCGGTATCCGGATGATCACGCGCTTCCACTGCCGCTTCGTCCAGCTCGGCGAGTTCTTCGCTGATCTTGGCGCGCACGTCGCGCATGTCGGTCCAATCAAACCCCACCCGCCCGGCACGCTTGCCGAGCTTCTGCGCACGGGTCAGGGCCGGCAATGCGCGTGGCACATCGGCGAGCACGCCGGCGGCGCCGTCCTGGGCGGCGGCCCGCTCGCGCGCCTTGAGTTCCTCCCAGGCCACGAGCACTTCGTCCGGGGTACCGACCGCCGCGGCGGCGTCACCGAACACATGAGGATGGCGCCGCACCAGCTTGTCGTGAATGCCACGGGCGATATCATTGAAGTCGAACCAGCCGCGTTCCCAGGCCAGCTGCGCATAGAACACCACCTGGAACAGCAGGTCACCGAGTTCGTCGCGCAGTTTGGCGGGCGGGTCGCCCGACTGGATGGCGTCGGCCACCTCGTAGGCCTCCTCCAGGGTGTAGGGCGCGATGGACTCGAAGGTCTGCACGCGATCCCACGGACAGCCGCTGACCGGGTCGCGCAGCTTCGCCATCAGGGCCAGCAGATCCGTCACAGCGGGCAGATCGGGCGCGGACATCGTTACTCCTTGCACAGCCGATACAGGCTCATCAGCATGCCGGCGGTGGCGCCCCAGATATTGCGCTCACCGACGGGAATATCATTGAGCTGCACGGCCGGCAGGTCCGGCACGTACTGGCGCATGCGGGGCCGGAAGTTGGCCGGGTCGAACAGGAAATCCAGCGGCACCTCGAAAGTCTCCTCCACCTCACGTGCATCCGGCGCCAGGGTGAAGCCGGGACGGACGAAGGACACCACGGGGGTCACCCGGAATCCGGTCCCGATGATGTGATCCGGCAGGAAGCCGATGACGGTGACGAAGGCCGGGTCCAGACCCACCTCTTCCCGCGCCTCGCGCAGGGCTGCCGCGATGGGACTGGCATCGGAGCCTTCCAGCCGCCCACCCGGAAAACTGATCTGACCGGCATGGTGTTTGAGCGCGCTCGCCCGCTGGGTGAACAACACCGTCGCCGCAGGCTCGTGCAGTACGATGGGCATCAGCACCGCGGCCGGCACCAGCGTCGCTGGAATGAACCGCTCGAAGGCGTGGCTCGCCTGCGCCGTCAGCCCCGGCAGCACCCAGTCGGCGCGCTCGTGCCGTGGCGTACTGCCGCGCAGCCGCTCGGCGATGCGCCGCTGCCAGAACTGAGGATCGGTGCTCACCCGCCGCCGCTGGTGCCACCCTTGATGCCGCCGCGGGTCAGCTCCAAAGGATCGAGCAGCTTGGCCAACTCCGTCAGTGACAGGTCGGTCATCTTCTGCGCCATCTCGCGGATCGGCTTGCCCTCGGCATAGGCCTTCTTGGCAATCGCCGCGCCCTTCTCATAACCGATGATCGAATTGAGCGCCGTGACCAGGATGGGATTGCGTTCCAGCGCCTCCTTGAGGCGCGGCTCGTTCACCGTGAAGCCCGCGAGCGCCCGCTCGGCCAGGGCCTTGAGCACATTGGCCAAGAGGCGAATGCTCTCGAGCAGGTTGTACGCAATGAGCGGCAGCATCACGTTCAGCTGGAAATTGCCGGACTGGCCGCCGATGGTGATGGCGGCATCATTGCCGATGACCTCCGCCGCGACCATCGCCGCGGCTTCGGGTATCACCGGATTGACCTTGCCCGGCATGATGCTGCTGCCCGGCTGCAGCGCCGGTAGCGCAATCTCGCCCAGGCCCGCCAGCGGGCCACTGTTCATCCAGCGCAGGTCATTGGCCATTTTCATGACGCTGACGGCGATCACTTTCAACTGGCCCGAAAGCTCCACCGCGGCATCCTGGCTGGACAGAGATTCGAAATAGTTGCGACTGGGGACGAAGTCGATGCCGGTAATCGCCGCGAGCTCGGCGCAGAACACGCCGCCAAACTGCGGATGGGCATTGATGCCGGTACCAACCGCGGTCCCACCCTGCGCCAGTGCCAGTAGCCGCGGCTCCGCCGACTTCAGGCGCGCCTGGGCGTTCTCCATCTGGGTGCGCCATGCGGACAGCTCCTGCGCCAGGGTGATGGGCATGGCATCCATGAGGTGCGTGCGTCCGGTCTTCACCACCCCGGTGAGCTGCTGTTCGCGCCTGGCGAGCACCGCGCACACCTGTGCCAGGGCCGGCTGCAGCTGTGACTGGCTGGCCAGGGCCGCGCTCACCTGAATCGCCGTGGGGATGACATCGTTGCTGCTCTGCCCCATGTTGACGTCATCGTTCGGGTGCACGGCACGACCCAGCCGGGTCGAGGCGAGGCGCGCGATCACCTCGTTGGCGTTCATGTTGGTGCTGGTGCCCGATCCGGTCTGAAAAATGTCGATCGGAAAATGGCTGTCGTGACGACCCTCGGCCACTTCGGCGGCGCACGCGGCGATGGCCTGGGCCACCGCCTGGTCGAGCAGGCCGAGCTTGGCGTTGGTCAGGGCCGCGGCCTGCTTGATCACGCCGAGGGCGCGGATGAAGGCTCGCGGCAGTGGTCGGCCACTGATGGGGAAATTCTGCACTGCCCGCTGCGTCTGCGCGCCCCAGAGCGCATCGGCGGGCACCTGCAGCTCACCCATGCTGTCGCGTTCAGTACGGAAAGAAGCTGTCATCTGAGGCACTCCGGCACGGTATCATTCCAAATCCTAACACCCTTCAATTGCCCATTGCCGGACTGCGCACGTATGTCTGCCACCGATCCTTCAGGCCTCACCGCGCTTTCGCCCCTTGACGGCCGCTATCGCCGCGCCACCGAGCCGCTGCGCGAGCTCATGTCCGAGGCGGGGCTGATCCGCGAGCGCATCCGCATCGAGGCGCACTGGCTGCTGCACCTGGCGCAGGCGGCGCCCATGCTCGCTGGCGCGGCACTGTCCCCGGCGGTGCTGGCCGCCGCAAAGGCGCTGGCCGAACATCCTCCGCCGGACGCAGCCGAGATCGTCAAGCACATCGAGGCGCGGACCAATCACGATGTGAAGGCGGTTGAGTATTACGTGCGCGAGGTGCTGCAGGCGGCCGGCGCCACCGGCGCCACTCTCGAACTGGTGCATTTCGGATGCACTTCCGAGGACATCAATAACCTCAGCTACGCGAAGTTGCTGGCGGCCGCGCGCATTGTGCTCCTGGGCGCCGCGGCTGACCTCGTCGCGGCGCTCAGCAGCCTCGCGCGCAGCCACGCCGAGCTGCCGATGCTGGCGCGCACCCATGGGCAGCCGGCCAGCCCCACGACGCTGGGCAAGGAATTTGCGAACGTGGTCGCGCGCCTGCAGCGCGCGCAGCGCCGCTTCGGCAACGTCGCGATTCTCGGCAAGTGCAATGGCGCGGTCGGAAATTTCAACGCGCACGTCGCGGCGCTGCCGCAACTGCCATGGCCCCAGATCGCGCAGCGCTTCATCGAATCCTTGGGCCTCGTCGAGAACCCCTTCACCACCCAGATCGAGCCGCATGACTGGATCGGTGAGTACTGCGATGCCCTGGCCGCATTGAATGTGATCAGCATCGATCTGTGTCGCGATATCTGGGGCTATATCTCGCTGGGTTATCTGCGCCAAAAACCGGTGGCGGGCGAGGTGGGTTCCTCCACCATGCCGCACAAGATCAATCCCATCGACTTCGAAAACGCCGAAGGCAATCTCGGCGTCGCCAATGCATTGCTGCGACACTTCGCCGAGAAGCTCCCTGTGTCACGCTGGCAGCGCGACCTCACGGACTCCACGGTGCTGCGCAACGTCGGCGTGGCGCTCGGCCACAGCCTGGTCGCATGGCGCTCCACGCTGCGCGGCCTGGCCAAGATGGACGTGGACCCGGTGCGAATCAGCGGCGACGTCAATGCCGCGTGGGAAGTGCTCGGCGAAGCGGTGCAGACAGTGCTGCGCGCGCAGGGCGTGGCGAACGGCTATGAATTGTTGAAGGACTTCACACGCGGCCGGGCCATCGATGGCGCGAGCCTCGGCGCCTTCATCGAATCCCTGCCAATTGCGGCCCCGGAGAAGGTGCGGCTGCAGCAATTGAGGCCTCAGGATTATGTTGGATTGGCCGCCGAACTTGCGCGCAAAATCCCATGAACTCGCATTATTGAGTGATCTGCACCACGGATTTTACTCAACCCCGTCAGCGACCTACAGCAAAGCGTGATCCGATCGACAATCCAGCCGCAGCGGCCTTCCTAAGATCATTTGGCCTGCCGGCTCGCAGGCGCAATTGTCGAGCGGTTCAATGGGTTTCTTCGGGGAAGGCGAGGATACGGGAGTGCTGGCGCGCCTGGCGCATGCCCGTTTCACACCGGAGAAGTCCAGCGGTGTCATCAGCCTTGCGACCCCGCAGCGCAGCGCTGAACCGATGTCGGTCATCACCAGCATCGCCGAAGCGCGGGTCGCGGTGGATACCGCTGCCGCCTCCGCCACCCGCATGCTCTCCATCTATACCCAGGACCTTGAGCCGGACGTCTACGACCAGACGCCCTTCCTGGAAATCATCAAGAGCTTCGTGCTGGCGCGCAGCTTCGCCAAGGTGCGCGTGCTGCTGGTCGACCCGACGCGGGTCATGACCGACACCAATCGTTTCATCGCCATGGGGCGGCGGCTATCGAGCTACATCGACATCCGCTACGTCGCGAACCAACTGCCGCAGCAACGCTCCTGCGCCTATCTCATCGCCGATGAACGCGCCATCGTCTACCGCTTGCGCGCGGATACCTGGGATGGCATCGCCGACTTCAACAATCCCGCCGTTGCCCGGCTGCACCTGGGCGAGTTTGATTCGGTGTGGAATGCCAGCGCACCCGAACACGCGCTGCGTGTGGCCCGGCACAGCTGACGGGCCGGCTTAAGACCACTGGCGGGATGGCTATAATGGTCCGCCATGGCATCACTTCCCGACGTTACCGTTGCTGCGCTTGCCGAGAAGCAGGGTCGCTTCCTGCTGGTTGAGGAGCGTATTGCCCGGCGTCTGGTGTTCAATCAGCCCGCCGGACACGTGGAGCGCGGCGAAACCCTGCTGCAGGCGGTGGCCCGCGAGACGCGCGAGGAGACGGCCTGGCGCTTCACCAGCGAGGCCTTCCTCGGCGCCTACCTGTGGAAGCATCCGGGTAGCGGGCGTGCCTCGCTGCGCTTCGCCTTCATCGGCAGCGTCACTGATCATGACGCAGCGCAGCCACTGGATCATGGGATTCTGCGCACCCACTGGCTGACGCGCGCGGAACTGGCGCAGCGCGAGCCGCGCCTGCGCAGCCCGCTGGTGTTGCGCTGTATCG
>DASZCK010000076.1:0-2018 GCA_035943195.1 Steroidobacteraceae bacterium | reverse complement strand
GTCCGCCTACGCACCTTCACCGAAAGGACACGCCATTCCGCTCGCGGAAGACCCACGAAGTGAATCAGCGCGCGCTGAAGCACCGTAAGCGTTTGAGCAACCCCACCTGTTCATGCGCCGGCGGCAGTGATGAACTGGAGGGGTGGACGAACAGACGCAAGCAGTGAACATCAAGCGCCGCCGGAGCCGGGCGGAAATCCAACAACTGGTGGCGGAGTTCGAAGTCGGCGGCCTGGGCCGCACGGCCTTCTGCCAGCAGAGAGGGCTGAGCTTATCGTCGCTGGCTCGCTATCGAAAACGGCAGGAACAGAAAGCCGCTGAGACCGCAGAGAGCAAGCGTTGGTTGGCGGTGGAGGTGTCCGGCAGGGCCGCAGCCGCGGGCGCCGAGAGGGCCAGCAGCTTGGCAGTTGTGCTCCGAGCCGGGCGGCGGATCGAAGTGGGCCGCGGTTTTGATGCCGGCACGCTGCAGCGGTTGCTGGCTGTGGTGGAACGAGGCTGAGCATGTTCGGTATTGGGCCGGCTACGCGGATCTATTTGGCGGCGGGAGCCACCGACATGCGCAAGGGTTTCGAGGGTCTCTACGGCTTGGTGCGCGATCAGTTGCAACTGGAGCCGTTGAGCGGGCACATTTTCATCTTCTCAAACGCGCACCGGAATCGACTGAAGCTGCTGTTCTGGGATGGCAGTGGGCTGTGGGTTTGCGCCAAGCGGTTGGAGAAGGGGCGTTTCCGCTGGCCTAAGGCAGAAGCCGGCCAGAGCAAAGTGATACTCAGCCAGGAGGAACTGGCGCTGCTAGTGGGCGGCATCGATTTGGCGGGCAGCCAACGCCGGGCGTGGTTTCGGAAAGTAGCCCACGAATCGGAAGGGGAGCGGGTGGCTCCGCCGTCACAAGCGATAACGTTGTTGCAGGAGGGGGCGGCATGACGTGGACGGCTGTGGAGTCGAGCGCGTTGCAGGCCGCCGGATACGCTGAGGGCCAGGCCTTGCTGTACCTGCTGTTCCGCAGTGGCGAGGTCTATCGCTATTTCAATGTTCCCCAGGGGCAATATCAAGAGTTTTTGGCGGCGGATTCCAAGGGCCGATACTTCGGGCGTAACATTCGGGGCCGCTTCCGTTACGAACGCATGCGCCGGCCGCGGTAAGGAATCGCCCTGCTCCGAATGATTTCTCGTGACTGAGAAAACATAATCTCCTACAATTGTTTTTGCCTGTTGTCGCCAATCCTCCCAAGCCCGCCCCTGACGACTCACCCGAAGTAGCCGAGTTGAAGCGGCAACTCCATTGGGCCTACCTTCAGATCCAAGTATTGGAAGAGCGGCTGCGGTTGCAACGCATCCAAAAGTACGGTCCCGGCAGCGAAAAGCTCAACGACGCGCAACTGGAGTTATTGGAGGAGGAGCCGGGCGTCAGCACTGTGGAAGTGCAGGCGGAGAGCGCGCGGGAGCCTTTGCCGGTGCGGGCGCACAGCCGGCGGCGGCGCCCGCATCCGGGGCGGCAGGAGTTACCGGCGGATCTGCCGCGCGTGGAACGAGTGATCGGCTGCACACCGGAGCAGTGCCAGTGTTCCCACTGTGGCCAGCCGACGACGGTGATTGGCTACGAGACGAGCGAGCAGCTCGATGTGGAGCCGGCCAAGTACTTCGTGTTAGTGACTAAGCGCGAGAAGCGGGCCTGCCATCACTGTGAGCAAGGCGGCGTGGCCGCGGCGCCAGCGCCGGCACGGATCATCGAGAAGGGCTTGGTCAGCGATCGGGTGGTGATCGACACGGTGATCTCCAAGTACAGCGATCATCTCCCGCTGTATCGGCAAAGCGTCATGCTGGAGCGGGAGACGGGGGTGGAGATCAGCCGAGCCACGCTGGATGGTTGGGTGATGACGGTGGGGGGATTGCTGATCCCGGTGGCGGCGGCGATGGGGCGCGAGTTACTTGGCGGCACTTACATACAAGCGGATGAGACTCCGGTGGATGTGCAGATGCACGACCGGCGAGGGCAAAACCATCAGGCTTACTTATGGC
>DASZCK010000075.1:0-1631 GCA_035943195.1 Steroidobacteraceae bacterium | reverse complement strand
TTCTGGCATGACTGGACCAAGCAGTTCAAGCCGCAAAGTGAGTCGGCCGATTCGGTCTTGCGTTCTTTGCTGGTGCTCAAGGCCCTGAGCCATCGGGACACCGGTGGTATGGTCGCGGCGGCCACCACCTCCTTGCCCGAGTGCTTGGGCGGGGCGCGGAATTGGGACTATCGATATTGTTGGCTACGCGATGCGACCTTTACGCTGTATGCCCTGATCGGCGTGGGCTGCTTGCAGGAGGCACGGGCATGGCGGGATTGGTTGATCCGCGCCGTCGGCGGCAATCCCAATCAGATACAGGTGTTGTACGGGCTTGCTGGGGAGCGCAGGGTTCCGGAGTACGAACTCCCGTGGTTGCCGGGGTATGAGAATTCAGCGCCGGTGCGCATTGGCAATGCCGCCGCGGGGCAGCTGCAGATTGATGTATACGGCGAAGTGATGGATGCCCTGTACCTGGCGCGCAAGGCGGGACTGGGGCCTGATGAGGCGAGTTGGGCGCTGGAATGCGCACTGCTCGAGCACCTCGAGACGATATGGCACAGGCCCGACCATGGCATGTGGGAGGTACGCGGCAAAACCCAACAGTTCACCCATTCAAAGGTCATGGCGTGGGTGGCTTTCGATCGAGCGCTGCGCTCCGTCGCGGAGTTCGGCCTGGAGGGCCCCAGCGAGCATTGGCGAGCGGTCCGTGACCGCATACACCAGGAAGTATGCGAGCGCGGATTCAATGTCGAAACTCAGACATTCGTCCAGTATTTTGGCGGTACCGAGCTCGATGCCAATCTGCTGCGCCTGGCGCTGGTCGGGTTTCTGCCGCCCGAGGACCCACGCATCCGCAGCACGGTGACGGCGATTGAGCGCGATCTGATGTGCGACGGATTGGTACTGCGTTACCGCAGTCATCGTGGCGTCGATGAGGTGCGGGGCGAGGGAGCCTTCCTCGCCTGCAGCTTCTGGCTTGCCGACAACTACGTGCTACAGGGACGCAACGACGAGGCGCGGGAGTTGTTTCAACGGCTGCTGTCCTTGCGCAACGATGTGGGTCTGCTGGCAGAGGAATACGATTCGAAAACCCAACGCCAGGTGGGAAACTTCCCGCAGGCGTTCTCACATCTGTCACTGATCAATACCGCTCTCAATCTCGCCGGTGCCGGACCCGCCCACAAGCGCTCCGCACGCAAGCCGGCATAGGGGTCGAAATGCCTAGTATCGCCCTCATCACAGGAGCCGGAGCAGGCGTCGGCCGGGCCGTGGCACTCGAGTTTGCGCAGCGCGGCTGCAATGTCGCGTTGCTGGCGCGCAATGAAGAGCGACTGCGCTCTGCGGCGCGCGAATGCAGCGCGCACGGCGTGCGCACGCTCGTTCTGCCATGCGATGTCGCCGATGCGGGGGCCGTGGAGGCTGCAGCGGAGCGCACCGAGCAGGAACTGGGCCCGATCGATACCTGGGTGAATGTGGCGATGGCCACGGTCTTTGCTCCAGTGCAGAAGGTCACGGCAGAGGAGTTCCGCCGCGCCACCGAAGTGACGTACTTCGGTCAGGTCTATGGGACCATGTCCGCGCTGCGACGCATGCGCATCCGGGATCGAGGCACCATCATCAATGTCGGGTCCGCCCTTGCTTATCGTGCC
>DASZCK010000074.1:0-2339 GCA_035943195.1 Steroidobacteraceae bacterium | reverse complement strand
CACGCAGCCGCGTCAGCAGTTCCGGACCATCCATGGTTGGCATTTCCAGGTCGATGATCAGCAGATCCGGTGGGGCCTCAAGGGCGCCAAGCAGTGCCAGGGCTTCCAGGCCGTTGCTCGCCTCGCGCACTTCCCGGATGCCCAGTTCCTGGCACAAGGCCACGGCATAGGCCCGCTGCGCCGCGCTGTCATCCACGAGCAGCACTGACCGGATAGCCGGCAGGGTGTCAGCGGTTGGGGCAAATCCATCCATGGCCCAGAATATGTCTCAGCTATTCTCCGTATTCGTGCAAGCTTACCGGCCCGGCGCCCCTGAACATTGGTCACGGTTCACAGTCCCTTGCCGAGGCAACCCCTTGCGCACTGCGACAGATGCGGCCCGGCCGCTGTTCGGACAACGAATGCGACCCAGGTCACACCTCCCCTGCCTTGCCTCGGGCGCCCCGAGGCGCGAAGCTTGGCCGACAGCGAAAAAGAGCAAGGAACCAGAAAGAAATGCAGGACCTCGGCGGCAAGATCGCATTCGTGACCGGCGGCAGCAGCGGCATCGGTCTGGGGCTGGTCAAGGTTCTGGCGGGGGCAGGAATGAAGGTCGCCTTCACCTATCGCCAGCCCCAGCACCGCGATGCGGCGCTGGAGTATTTCCGCGCACATCCGGGTCCGCTCGTGCATGCCATACAGCTGGATGTCACCGACCGCCCGGCATTCAAAGCGGCGGCGGATGAGGCGCAACAGGTCCTCGGCGGTCCGATTCAGCTGCTCATCAATAACGCCGGCGTGGGCGTTCACGGTCTGATGGAGCACGCCACCTATGCCGACTGGGACTGGGTGATGGGTGTCAATGTGGGCGGCGTCATCAACGGCGTGCAGACCTTCCTGCCGCGCATGCTGGCGTCGGGCCTGCCAGGTCATATTGTGAATGTGGCTTCGATCGGCGGCATCGCAGCGCTCGGCTCCGTCGGCCTGTATGCAACTTCGAAGTTCGCGGTGGTCGGTCTGACCGAGGCGCTGCGCACCGACATGGTGGGCCGTCCCATCGGAGTCTCGGTGTACTGCCCGGGGCCGGTTAAATCCAATATCGGCGACAGCGCGCGCAGCCGCCCGGCGCAGCTTGCAGATTCCGGGTACGCCGCGCCCGGCAAGGAACAGGGCGCCCCACCCCCCGAGTTCATGCTCCATGCGATGGATGCCGTCACGGCGGCCGGCTACGTGCTGGAGGGCATCCGCAACAATCGCCTCTTCATCCTCAGTCACCCGGAGTTCCGCGAGGTTCTGCAGGCGCGCAGCGCTCTACTGCTGGGCTCGATCCCCGATGAGCCCATCAACGAGCAACGCGCCAACTCGGCCCGCTGGCTGCTGTCGAGCCCGGTGTACGAGGGTCTGGCTTAGACAAGGGCGACAGTCGATGACATCTGCCAACGAGACCCCGGCCGACATTGTTTTCCTGGTCGATGTCGACAACACCCTGCTCGACAATGATCGGCTCATCGCCGACCTGATGGAGCACATCGCCAGCGAATACGGCGCGGCCAGCCGCGACCGCTACTCACAGATTCTCGAGTCGGTGCGTGGCAGTCTCGGGTATGTCGATTACCTGGGAGCCCTGCAGCAATATCGGCTCGAGCACCTGGAAGCTCAGGGACTGCTGGGCATGTCCAGCTTCCTGATCGACTACCCCTTCGAGCAGCGTCTGTATCCGCAGGCGCTGCAGGTATTGGCACACCTGCAGAGCATGGGGGAGACCGTCATCCTGTCCGACGGCGACGTCGTGTTTCAGCCCCGCAAGATTCAAAGGTCGGGCATCTGGGATGCGGTCGCAGGACGCGTGCTCATCTATGTTCACAAGGAGCAGATGCTGCAGGCTGTCGAACACCGCTACCCCGCGCGCCACTACGTCATGATTGATGACAAGCTGCGCATTCTGGAGTCGCTGCGCTCGCAGTGGCAGGACCGCGTCACCACCGTGTTTCCGCGCCAGGGACACTATGCGCACGACAGCGCCGCCAACGCGGCATTCGCGCCCGCAGATGTCACGGTGGAGAGCATCGCGCAGCTGTTGAACTACGACGCCCGCGACCTGCTGGGCGCCTAAGGCCGCGGGTCCTTCTGCGCCGCCGCCAGATCCTCGGGCGCGCCTATCAGTACCGGCTGTCGCCAGGCCGCCAGCGCAGCCTGCGAGGTACCGTCAGCCGTGAAGCGCTCCAGCGGCCGCCAGTGCCCGCCTTCCCAGGTCAGCGCGCCACAGCCCGCAGCTTTCACCAGCGTCAGGCCCGCCGCGGCATCCCACAGAGCGGGTCGCGGCAGGTGCGCCAGCCGCAACAGGCCGCAGGCCACCCAGG
>DASZCK010000073.1:0-16403 GCA_035943195.1 Steroidobacteraceae bacterium | reverse complement strand
GATTGCAGGGCCAGCGACTATCCTTGGCTCCCGGCTGTAGCGGTGCTCCAACCGAATGCACGCACGGAACGAATTCGCCGTCTGCTCCGAGGACTTCCAATACCTCGCGTCCAATACGGGTCATGGTTCGCATATTGACAGCGACGTAGGGGCTATCGGAGATTTCCACACCAATTTGAGCGATGGGGCTGCCGACGGGACCCATGGAGAACGGGATCACATACATCGTGCGACCCTGCATGCAGCCGGCGAAGAGTCCCGCCAGCGTCTGGCGCATGACCACCGGGTCTTCCCAGTTGTTGGTAGGACCGGCATCCGCCTTCTGTGCAGAACAGATGAAAGTGCGTTCTTCGACGCGCGCCACATCCGAAGGATCCGAACAGGCCAGATAGGAATTGGCGCGGCGCTGCGGATTCAGTCGGATCAGCATGCCTGAGCTCACCATCTGCGCGCACAGCCGATCGTATTCCTGCTGCGAACCATCCGCCCAATAGATGCACTCCGGCCGGGTCAAGTTGGCAATCTCGGCGACCCAGCTCAGAAGGCGCTCATTGTTCACGTGCAGCGGAGCGTTCATGTCAATCGCCGAGACAGTGTTCATGTTCGGTCATCCTCCAATTGGCGCATTCAAGCGGTTCAAAACGATGCTTCATCGTCGAGCATTACGCGCTGCGCAATGCCCACTCCTGCGCCAGGAGTCGGGCGTAACGCGGGAAGTCCAAGCCATAACGATGCTTGAGCGAAGTCGCGCAGTTCCTGAGCTCCTCCCATCGTACGTCCTCGGCTGCGTACTTGAACGCGAACGCAATCATGTTGCTTCCCTGCCCAACCCACAGCGTGATGACGTCACCGAAGACCTCTCGCATTCTGGTGAGGTGCAAGGAGGGGAACGCTCCGTCTGCGCACAGGTTCATCACGAAGATGCCGGCAGCGGACAAACGCCGGTAAGCATTTCGGTAGAAGTGCGTTGAATCAAGTTCCGGGGCAACGCCGGCGCGGTCGCAGGCATCAGCCAGGATCACATCCTTCGCAGGACCAGCGCCCGCCAGGTAATTCGCACAATTCGCCCGGACGATGCGGAAACGCCTGCCGTCCTGAGGAACTTCGAAGGCCTGCCGCAGGGCGATGACGTCCGGGTTCGACTCGACGACCGTGACGCCGGCTGCCGACAGACGTCTGTAACAGAACTTGGCGAGCGATCCTCCACCGAGACCGAGGAGCAGGACACGCCGTGGTGCCTGGTTGAAGAGAAGGAACGCCATCATCATTCGGGTATAGGCCAGGCACAAGGTGTATGGATTCTCCTTCTGCATCAGGCTCTGCACGGCATCCAGATCAAAGTGCAGGGCCCGCATGCCGCCCTGGTCCAGAATGAAGGGCTTCGAATAGGTGCCATCGAGCAACTTCGCGCTCAACACTTCTTGGCGAGTCTGCGGTGCTTCGAGCACCCACAGCACCCCCTCCTTCGCGGGGAACGGACTGGGCAGCATCATCAGCCGCGGCTTGCGCTCACTTTCTCGACAGTTCGGAGACAAGGCATCGCAATGCCTTCGCATGTCCATGCTCAAGACGGCAGCCAGTCAGGTTATGGGTAGTTCTCGCAGAAGAGAAATAGTACCTCAGGTATGGCAATGACGACAAATTGCACTACAATGCATGTTTAATACATCATTTGACACTGGACAACGGAGCCCACTCTTGATCACCGCAGCACAGCTTCGAGCCGCCCGCGCCCTGTTGGGCTTGGACCAGCGCGGGCTCGCCGAGGCCTCTAAGCTCTCCTTGCCGACGATTCAGCGCATGGAAGCCAGCGATGGAGTGGTACGCGGGACAGTGGATTCGCTGATGAAGTTGATCGGTGCGATCGAAGCAGCAGGCGTGCTGCTCATCAATGACGGAGATTCGAGCTTGGAGGGTGGGCGGGGGGTGCGCTTGCGGGAACCTCACGTGACAAAGCGGACTCGCGTCAGCGCGCGCAATCGGTCGCAGCTCGCGCGTCGGATGGGCGTCGCCTCACGCCGACTGGAGTAAGGCCCGCCGCGATGCCATCGGTCAGCTCCTCGTTGAACGCTACACTGCTGATCATCACCTTGTGGGGCCTGATCGGGCTGGCAGGACTATTGCGTCCGAGGAACGGTGGCTTCGTCGCGCGGATACTCTTCCCGCTTGGCGCGCTGTGCGGTGCGGCGCTTGCGGTCGTGGCGGCGGCTAGTATCGGCGCCCCGACAGAGCGAGCCGTGTTGCTGATCGGACTGCCCGATCTGCCGATGCATCTGCGACGTGATGCGCTCAGCAGCGTGTTCCTGCTGCTTCTCGGCGCGGCCTCTTCGGGCGTTTCCATTTTCGCTGCCGGCTATTTTCGGCCGAATGAGGACCGGCGAGGCGAAGGGACAGCGCCGGGTCTGACCTGCCTGCAGTACCACGTGTTCCTGGCGAGCATGGCCTTCGTGCTGCTGGCGGATGATGCCTACGCGTTCATGGTGGCTTGGGAGACTATGGCACTGTCCTCCTATTTCCTCGTCACGACAGAGCACGGCCTGCCCGAGACACGACGCGCCGGTTTTCTATACCTGATCATCGCGCACGTCGGGGCGATCGCAATCCTGCTGAGTTTCGGGGTCATGCAGGGCGGGAGCTGGCAATTCACATTCGAGGCCATGCGCGGGGCGCACCTCGCGCCGCAATGGGCGACGGCTGCTTTCCTGCTCGCGGTGTTCGGATTCGGAGCCAAAGCAGGTCTCGTGCCGCTGCATGTCTGGCTGCCCGAGGCGCATCCGGCGGCGCCCTCGCCGGTCTCGGCGCTGATGAGCGGTGTCATGCTGAAGATGGCCGTGTACGGGGTGCTGCGCGTCACGTTCGACCTGCTGGGACACCCGCAGTGGTGGTGGGGCCTGGTGCTGCTGGCCATGGGGCTGTTCACCGCTCTCTACGGAGTGGTATTTGCCGCGGTTCAGACCGACATGAAACGTCTCCTCGCCTGGTCTTCGATCGAAAATGTTGGAATCATCTTCACGGGTATCGGCCTGGCGGTGGTGTTTCATGGCGTGGGCATGCCGGCCCTGGGCGCCCTGGCACTGATCGCCGCGCTCTATCACAGCCTGAACCATGCGTTCATGAAGAGCCTGCTGTTCCTGGGCGCAGGCGCGGTGCTGCATTCCACCGGTGAGCGCAATCTCGGCCGCCTGGGCGGCCTGATCCGCCGCATGCCCTGGGTCGCCTGGCTTACCCTCATCGGTGCATTGGCCATGGCGGGATTGCCGCCGTTGAACGGCTTCGTCTCAGAGTGGTTGCTTCTGCAGTCTTTCCTCTTTGCGCACGAGGTGCCCCGATCATTCGTGAGCATGCTGCTGCCCGGTGGGGCGGCGGTGATTGCACTGTCCGCCGCCCTCGCCGCCTACGTCATGGTCAAGTTCTTCGGTGTCATCTTCCTAGGGCAACCGCGCGAACCGACACTGGCCCGCGCGCACGACGCCGGGCCTCTGGAGCGCATCGGGCTCATTATGCTGGCCCTTGGCTGTTTTGCCTTGGGTCTGCTGCCGACCTTTGTGATCGATGCGCTGCGTCCCGTCGTGTCGCAGTTGACAGGAGCAACGTTACCGGGTCACGAGGCACCGTGGTGGCTGCTGGTGCCCCTGCCGGACCGGCGAGCTTCGTATTCTGCGCCCACGCTGCTGGTGGCCATCGTGGCAGTTGTGATGCTCACCGTTTTGGGTGTGCGCGTTTTCTATCACCGCCGCGCGCGGCGCGTGGCGCCCTGGGATTGCGGTGTAGGGGCGCTCACTCCCCGGATGCAGGATTCGGCAGAGGGTTTCGGACAGCCGATCCGCCACATCTTCGGCACCTTCTTTATTCTGGAGAGGGAACTGCCGTCGCCTTCTGACACGCGTCCGCGATACCGTGTGAGCGTGGGTGACCGGATCTGGCAGGGTCTGTACCAGCCGCTCGGCACACTCGTACAGCGCGCGTCAGATGCCTTCACCTGGCTTCAGCAGGGGCGCATTGCGACGTATCTGCTCTACAGCTTCATTACACTCATCGTTCTCCTGGCGCTCATGCTATGAAGCCGATGGAGGTCGTCACCCAAGCACTCCAGTTGATCGCGGCGGTTGCCGCAGCGCCGCTGTTCCTCGGGTGGATCAACCAGTGCCGCGCCTGGTTGCAGAACCGGCGAGCCCCGAGCCTGTGGCTGCCCTATCGCGGAATCCGCAAGCTTTTTCACAAGGATGCGGTGATCGCCGAAAGCGCATCCCCGCTGTTCCGGATGTCACCCTACGTGGTGTTCGCGGCCATGGTGGTAGCGGCAGGCATCATTCCCTCCATGGGCACTCACCTGCCCTTCACGATGGCCGCCGATGCCATTGCACTCGTAGGCCTGCTCGCCACGGCGCGAGTCTTCCTGGCGCTCTCCGCCATGGATATCGGTACGGCCTTCGGTACGCTCGGCGCCCGTCGCGAGATGATGGTGGGCTTTCTCGCTGAACCGGCGCTGCTGATGGTGATTTTCGTCGCCTCGGGGATCTCGGCCACCACCGCGCTGCCCGCCATCACGGAGAATCTCGCCACCCAGACGCTCGCCGTCTATCCGAGTCTGGCGTTCACCGCCGTCGCCTTTACCCTGGTGTTGCTCGCCGAGAACGCGCGCATTCCCATCGACAATCCTGCGACGCACCTCGAACTCACCATGATTCACGAGGCAATGCTGCTTGAATACTCGGCGCGCCACCTCGCCCTGATGGAATGGGCCTCCGCCCTGAAGCTCTTCAACTACGCCTGTATCGGATTTGCGCTGTTCATCCCCTGGGGAGTCTCGACGGGGGAGGGTGGTCCGGTGGCGCTGCTCGGCTCGATTCCGCTGCTCGCCGCGAAGCTCGCGGTGACCGGGGCGGGACTGGCGCTAATCGAGACGTTATCCGCCAAGTTGCGCGTGTTTCGCGCACCGGAGTTTCTGGCCATCGCCTTTCTCCTGGCCGTTCTCGGCCTCCTCGTGCACCTGTTGCTCGGAGCCTAGCCTGTGGCCGCGATACCCCTTGATCTGCAGCTCGTGAACTTGTGCGCAGCGCTGCTGCTGCTGCTGTCCTTTGCCATGCTCGCGCAGCGGCGCATCGTGACACTCGTCAATCTGCTCGCTGTTCAAGGCGCCGTGCTGCTGGCCGCGACCCTGTTGCTAGCCTGGCGCACCGGCGAGCCTCATTTGTATCTGTCTGCTGCCCTGACGCTTGCGCTCAAGGTTATTTTTCTGCCATGGGTCCTGCACCGCCTGATCCGACGCCTGCAGGTCTACTGGGACACAGAACCCTTGCTCAACATTCCCGGCACGATGCTGGTCGGGCTACTCGTGGTCGTATTCGCGTTTGGCCTGGCCCGGCCGATCGCCGCGCTTGCCAGCACCGCTACCCGCAATGCCATCGGCATCGCCGTCGCCGTCATCCTGTTGTCCTTCATCACCATGATCACCCGCCGTAAGGCGATGTCGCAGGTGGTGGGCTTCCTGTCGATGGAGAATGGCCTGTTCTTTGGCGCCATGAGTGCCACCTACGGAATGCCGATGATCGTCGAGTTCGGCGTCGCCCTCGATGTGCTGGTCGCGGTGCTGGTGCTCGGTATTTTCTTCTTCCAGATCCGTGAGCAGTTCGACAGTCTCGACCTGCACCATCTCGAATCGCTCCGGGAGAGTGCGCCCACCTCTGAACCCCATCCGCCCGAATCGAGCCGATCTGCCGGGGAGGCCCACTAAATGCCCTTACTCCTGCTGCTGGGCACGCCGCTTCTCGGCGGAGTGATACTGGGCGCCTTCGGTGCCCGGCGGTGGGCACCAGAACTGAATGTCGCGGTGAGCCTCATCACCTTTTTTGCGGCCTGCGCGCTCACCGCACGGGTGGTGAGCGAAGGCCCCTTGATGCTCGCGCGTGAACAGTTCTTCATCGATCCCTTCAACGTGTTTTTGGTCACGCTCACGGCCTTCGTCGGCCTGACCACCTCCCTCTTCTCGCGTCCTTACATGCGGGTGGAGGTCGACCGCGGCCGGGTCAGCGCCCGTCGGCTGCGCCTGTATCACAGCATGTACCAGATGTTCATGGCGACGATGCTCATCGCCTTGACGACCAACAACCTCGGGCTGATCTGGGTTGCCATGGAGGCGGCGACACTTTCGACCGTACTCTTGGTCACTCTGTACCGCACGCCCGCAAGTCTCGAGGCGGGCTGGAAGTACTTCATTCTCTGCGGTGTCGGCATCGCTCAGGCGCTTTTCGGGACGATCCTGCTGTACTTTGCGGCTGAGCGGGTTCTGGGGGCGCAAGGTGTCACGGCGCTGCTGTGGACCCATTTGAATGTCGTGAAGGGGCAACTCGAGCCGACCGTCCTAGGGCTGGCATTCGTCTTCCTGCTGGTGGGCTATGGCACGAAGGTGGGACTCGTGCCCCTGCACAACTGGTTGCCGGATGCACACGCGGAGGGCCCGACGCCCATCTCCGCGGTGCTGTCGGGCCTGCTGCTCAATGTAGCCCTGTATGCGATCCTGCGATGCAAGATCCTAGTGGAGGGCGCGCTGCACTCGCCGCTTCCGTCACGCATGCTGATGGGATTCGGATTGCTTTCGTTGCTGATGGCGACCTTGTTCCTGTGGCGCCAGCGGGACATCAAGCGCCTCTTCGCTTACTCCTCGATCGAACACATGGGGATCATCACCTTCGCCTTCGGGATGGGTGGCCCGGTGGCGAACTTTGCAGCGCTGCTGCACATGACCGTGCATTCGCTCACGAAGTCGGCGATTTTTTTTGCGGCAGGCCACGCTGCGCAAAAGGCTGGGTCTCAGATCATGGAGAATATCCGCGGTCTCATCACCCTCAGTCCGACGATCGGCTGGGGGCTCATGCTCGGCGCGCTCGCGATCCTCGGGATGCCGCCCTTCGGCGTATTCGCCAGTGAGTTCCTGGTGATTACCACCGCCATGAGAGATCACCCCTGGGCGACGCCACTACTGCTGATGGCGCTGGCGGTAGCGTTCGCGGCGATCTTCCGCCGCGTGCAACCCATGGTGTTCGGTGAGACAACGGCCAGCCGCCTGCCGCATCCGCCGGCCCTGCTGCCCGTGTTCGCGCACTTAGGTCTCGTGCTCATGCTGGGCCTGTACATACCGCCGTACCTGGCTGACTGGTATCGCGCCGCGGCGCGCCTAATCGGAGGCGGGTGATATGCCGCTTCGGCACTGGTACGCACGCGGCACGGTCCACGCCGGCGCACCTGGAGTGCGCGCGGTCACCGTCACGCGCGAGGAGTGGCGCCGCGTGGCGGCGGACGTGGCCGGTGCCGGCGGCAGGCTTCTGTCACTCTGGGCCGGTTCTGCCGGCCACGACGGCCGACCGGTGCATGCCGTATTCCTGGGCGGTGGCGGCGGTCTGGTGGTGAAACTTCCGATGGTGCCGGGCGAGCCGCCGTGCCCCGGGATCGATGATCTGTTTCCCGCCGCCTCACGCATGCAACGTGCAGTAACAGACCTTTCGGGAGTGTGCTTCACAGCAGCCGACACCCGCCCGTGGTTGAGTCACGCCGCGTGGCCGCCTGACTTTCATCCGCTGAGCGATGCCCCGCCCGTGGCGGATTCGGTTGCGCCCGTGACCGCTCCCTATGAGTTCGTGCGTGTCGAAGGGGATGGCGTGCATGAGATCGCCGTCGGCCCGGTTCACGCCGGCACCATTGAGCCTGGGCATTTCCGCTTCTCGGTCGTCGGGGAGAAGGTGTTACGGCTTGAGGCGCGGCTGGGCTATGTCCACAAGGGCATCGAGCAGCGCTTCACGCAGCTGCCAATTCTCGAGGGTCACCGGCTCGCCGCGCGCGTTTCGGGGGATTCGGCAGTCGCGTTCTCCTGGGCCTATTGCCAGGCGCTGGAAGGTATTGCGGCTACGCAACTGCCACCGCGGGCCGCGTGGCTTCGTGCGCTGTACCTGGAACAGGAGCGTGTCGCCAATCACCTGGGGGACCTTGGCGCGCTGGGTAATGATGCGGGGTTTGCCTTTGGGCTCGCCCAGTTTTCCAGGCTGAAGGAGCAGCTGCTGCGGATGAATCAGGAGGTCTTCGGGGAGCGCTACCTGCTGGGGGCCGTCGTGCCGGGCGGGACGCGGCTCGACCTGACTCCCTCAGGCGCCGTGTTGTTGCACGAAACTTTGACGGAGCTCGATTGTGAGGTGCTGAGGCTGCGCACCATTTACGACGAGCACGCGGGCGTCCGTGACCGCTTCAGCGGTGCGGGAACGGTCGATGCGAAACTCGCCAGGCGACTCGGACTCGACGGACTTCCGGGCCGCGCCAGCGGCCAGTCTTACGATTTGCGCGTCGACCTGCCCTGCGAGCCGTATGGGCAATTGTCGCCGATGAAGATCGTCCGCGCCGAGGGCGACGTTGCAGCGCGTGTGGCCCTGCGTTTCGATGAGCTGCGGGAATCCTTCCGCTTGATGCATCGCCTGCTCACGGAGCTGCCGGACGGATCCCATCAATGCGCCGTTCGTGTCCCGCCAGAGACAGCCGTCGGCGCCGGCCTGATCGAAGGGTGGCGCGGGCCCGTCTGGGTTTTACTCGAAGCGGGTCACGCGGGCACGATCCGCCGCTGTCACCCGCACGACCCCTCCTGGAACAACTGGCCGGCGCTGGAATACGCCGTCATGGACAACATCGTTCCGGACTTCCCGCTCATCAACAAGTCCTTCAACCTCTCCTACAGTGGCCATGATCTATAGGGCCTCCACATGCTGAAGACTCTGCGTCAGATTGCCGCCATCGGCATCATCTCCGAGCCACCGCCGCAGGCGGACGAGAGCCTGCGTGTGCGGGAACTCCTTCAGGAGCACATCCTGAGAGTTCTGGGCAGGGCGCTGTGCATCCGGCACATCGATGCGGGATCCTGCAACGGTTGTGAGCTGGAGATTCAGGCACTCAACAACCCCATATACAACCTCGAGGGACTCGGCATCCGCTTCGTCGCCAGTCCGCGGCACGCGGACCTGCTGCTGGTCACAGGTCCGGTGTCGAAACACATGGAGGCGGCAGTGCATAGCACCTACGAGGCCACGCCCGATCCTAAACTCGTGGTGGCACTGGGGGACTGCGGCTGCACCGGGGGCATCTTTGGTGAGAATTACGCTAGCCGCGGGCGTGTCTCCAATGTCATTCCGGTCGACGTGGCGGTGCCGGGCTGTCCGCCCAATCCCACGCGCATCCTGCAGGGCATTCTTGCGGCCCTCTCGCGTCACGCAATTCGCACGGGAGCATGAGCGCATGATGGCCTGGATATGGTGTGCAGTCCTTTTCGATGGGGCCGCGGCAATCCTCTTTCTCGTGCTCGGGATAAAGAGACGTCACAAGATTTTGATCGGCTCCGCAATCGGGCTGTTGGTGGCAATGGGCCTACTCCTTAGCGCAATCCTCGGTAAGGTGACTGACCTTGTCTCAATGGGCTTCCTGCTAGGCTTCGCTGCCTGCGTCGTAGGCTTTCTGGCGATTACTGGCCGGTGAGTCCCTCGAATGGGGAAAGAATCCTCCGGCGTTGCCGAGGCGCTGTAGGTCACGACGTGGGAGGCATCGACGAATCCGATTCGTGCACATGGATTGTCGCAACGATGAGAGTCTCCAATCCGCGCAGGACCGGATTCAGGGTAAGCTCTACCCGCCGTTCGGAACCATCTTTACATAGTGCGAACAGGTCCAGGCCCGAGCCCATGGGACGTGTTCGCCTATCGTCGGTAAAGCGCAGGCGATGACCGATATGCGCGAGACGATAGCGTTCCGGAATGAGGAGTTCGACATTCCGGCCATGGAGTTCGCCTGCGAGATACTTGAGCACCTTGCAGGCATGATCGCTGGCGAACAGAACCGTCCCCGACTCATTGACGACGAGCGCAGCGTCGGCTGTCTGCACTAGGAGACTTTCAAGGGTCGCGGGGGATTGCATCAACTTGCGCCAGTCAATCAGCTAAACCGAAGTCACTTTTGACTCGGCCGACCGAGTAGGGGAATACGTAGATGCCCCTATTGTCAACTCACCGCAGCGACACCCGTGCGCCCACCAGTTGTCGCACTCATCGCCGCCTCCGTGGCATTCGCCCTCGCACTGGACACACTTAAGGTCACGATCTCCCGGCACGTGTGCATCGACTAGCGGGCGTATCCGCACAACTCCCTATTTTGCGGCGCCGCGGGCCGGTACATGCTCGGGTTCCTATGCTGAGGAGGATTCATGCCCCAGGTAACCGTCCAACATGGAGTCGCAAAGGAAGTGCTCCGAAGCACTCAGAGCAGATCCATCCGGCTTTTCGTGAATCGTGGCTTCGTTGGGTAAGTGGACGGGTATCGTGAACGTCGGAACGGTCATCGCAGTGCGGGGCAGCGTTGTCGACGCCCGGTTTGAAGACCATCTACCCCCGATATTTTCGGTGCTTCGCGCGGGCAGCGAACATCAGATCGTGATTGAAGTGCTGCTGCAACTGGATAGCCGCACCGTGCGCGGCATTGCGCTTACGCCCACGCAAGGCTTGTCCCGAGGGACGCCGGTGCAGGACACCGGCGCGGAGTTGCAGGTGCCCACGGGGAGCTCGATTCTCTCTCGCATGTTCGATGTGTTCGGCAATACGATCGACCGCGGGCCGGCGCTGTCAGACATCCGACGCCAGCCGGTGCACCGCAATCCCCCGCTCCTGGCCGCGCGCACAGCAGGTTCGGAAATCTTTGAGACGGGAATCAAGGCGATCGATGTTTTGGTGCCCTTAGAGCGCGGGGGCAAGGCCGGATTGTTCGGCGGCGCGGGCGTGGGCAAGACGGTACTGCTGACAGAGCTGATTCACAACATGGTAGGCCATCAGGAAGGCGTCAGCATCTTCTGTGGAATCGGTGAGCGCTGCCGCGAGGGCGAGGAACTGTACCGTGATATGACCGACGCCGGCGTGCTACCCCACATGGCGATGGTATTCGGCCAAATGGATGAACCGCCCGGGGCCCGTTTCCGGGTCGGTCACGCGGCATTGACCATGGCGGAATACTTTCGGGACACCGAACACCGCGACGTACTGCTGCTCATCGACAATATCTTCCGATTCATTCAGGCCGGAATGGAGGTATCGGGTCTGCTGGGGCAGATGCCCTCCCGTTTGGGATACCAGCCCACGCTCGCAACCGAGCTCGCCGGACTCGAAGAGCGCATCACCAGCACCGCGGACGGCGCGATCACTTCAATCCAGGCCGTCTATGTACCGGCGGACGACCTGACGGACCCCGCAGCGGTGCACACATTCTCCCATCTGTCTGCATCGATAGTGCTGTCGCGCAAACGCGCAAGTGAGGGCTTGTTTCCGGCCGTCGACCTGCTGCAGTCCAGTTCCACAATGCTGACGCCCAGCATCGTTGGCGAGCGGCATTATCGGCTCGCGCAGGAGGTAAGGCGCACCCTCGCGCAGTACGAGGACTTGAAGGACATCATTGCAATGCTCGGCCTGGAGCAGCTCTCGCAGCAGGATCGCCAATTGGTCGCTCGCGCGCGGCGGCTGGAGCGATTTCTGACGCAGCCGTTCTTCACCACCGAGCAGTTCAGCGCGCTGCGCGGCAAGCTGGTCAGTCGCAAGGACGCCTTGGACGGTTGTGAGCGGATCCTGAGGGACGAGTTCATGGACACTCCGGAGCGCGCGCTGTACATGATCGGCGCCATCGATGAGGCGCGGATGGCACCGAAGTCGGATTCCGCTCTGTGCTCATGACTCTTAAGGTGCTTCTGCCCTACGGCGTGTACGCGACGTACACGGCAGTCACGCGACTTGTGATCCCAACCTCGGACGGTGCGTACGGCTTCTTGCCGCACCGTCGCGACTGTGTCGCCGCGTTGGCACCGGGCATCCTGACCTATCAGTGCGCGGAGCAGCCCGAGAACTACATGGCTCTTGATGCCGGGGTGCTGGCAAAGACGGGTCCAGAAGTGCTGATATCAGTGCGCAATGCAATCTCAGGCGCCGATCTGGCGCAGCTGCGCGCTGCCGTCAATGACGAATTCCGCAAGCTCAACGCTGACGAAGTATCTTTGCGCACCCAGCTGGCAAGAATCGAGGCCGGCTTCATGAGTCGCATGGTGGCCTTGCATCGTGGTTGAGCCCATGGACAAAGGTTCCCAGGAGCCAAGTTTCAGTCGGCAGGTCACTGCGGACCTGCAGCGCAAGCTCAAAGCTCGCGCCGACCCGATTCGCGTGGTTCCGTTTGGACTGGGCATGATGGGCGTGATCGGCTGGTCCATCACGGTGCCGACGCTGCTCGGAGCAATGTTGGGACTGTGGATCGACCGACATCGCCCGGGCGGCCACTCCTGGACGCTGGCCCTGTTGGCGGCGGGCCTGACGCTGGGTTGCTGGACGGCATGGCGATGGGTCGCTCGGGAGATGACGACGTTGCAAGGGGGGGATCAAAATGAGCCAAAATGACCTGCTTCCTCTGGCCGCCGCTGGCGGTGGTGGCCTCCTGCTCGGCGCCCTCTTCCAGCTGGCGCTGTGGTGGACAGTAACGCGCGGCTTGAGCACACGGCGGTCTCCGCTATTGTTCCCGTGCAGCATGGTGGTGAGAGTGGGCGCTGCGGTGGTGGGTTTCTACCTGATTGGCGCGGGACGTTGGGAGCGGCTCGTTTCCTGTCTTCTCGGCTTCGTGGCGGCACAGGTCCTCTTGACATGCATCGCCACCTTCAGCACGCCACAAAAACAGCGCGCCCGGAGCTTCGGTCATGCACCTTAGCCCGGACCAGATCGTCTTCTGGCGACTCGGGCCGGTCAAGCTCAGTGCCACGATCGTCTACACCTGGGTGCTGATGGCTTTCCTCGTCGCCACCGCATGGTTGGTGACGCGCAGGCTGTCCACCGGGACCGAGCGTTCACGCTGGCAGAACCTTCTGGAAATCATCGTCACTGGTATCGAACAGCAGATACAAGCGGTTGGCCTCGGCAGCCCGCGCCGATACCTGGCGTTTCTTGGCACATTGTTCGTGTTCGTGGCGACGGCCAATCTCTTCACCATCATTCCCGGGTATGAACCGCCCACGGCCTCGCTCTCCACCACCGCGGCACTGGCGCTGTGCGTGTGGGCCGCCGTGCCCGTCTTTGGCATTCGCGAACAAGGCCTGGGCGCCTATCTGAAATCGTATCTGGAACCGACGCCAATCATGCTGCCGTTCAACATCATCGGTGAGATATCGCGCACGCTGGCGCTCGCAGTACGCCTGTTCGGCAACATGATGAGCGGCACGATGATCGTCGCGATTTTGCTGACGATTACGCCGTTCATATTTCCCGTCGTCATGACCTCCCTGGGCCTGCTCACGGGAATGGTGCAGGCCTACATATTCAGCATCCTGGCCGCGGTGTACATCGCGGCCGCCACCAGCAGCGGCGCTGCCGCGCTGCAACCGTAGGAACCACCATGGACAGCAGCACACTCATTGCCCTGGCATCAATCGTCACTGCCGGCGTCACGACCGGCTTCGGCACCATGGGGCCCGCACTCGCGGAGGGACGAGCCGTAGCCACCGCCCTGAGTTCGCTGGCCCAGCAGCCGGATGCGTCCCCGACCATTACACGGACTTTATTCGTCGGGTTGGCGATGATCGAGTCCACGGCCATCTACTGCTTCGTCATATCGATGATCCTGATCTTCGCCAACCCCTTCTGGAATAGCGTGATCACCCACGCCGGGAAGTAACCCATGCTGATCGACTGGTTTACAGTCAGCGCTCAGGCGGCGAACTTCCTGATCCTCGTGTGGCTGTTGCGGCGCTTCGCCTATCGACCGATCCTCGCGGCCATCAACACCCGCGAGCAACGCATCGCCACGCAGCTTGCGTCCGCCGCGGCGGCGCAGAGCGCGGCGCTCTCCGAACGCGAGACGCTCAGCCGCAAGAATGCGGAACTGGAGCAGCAGCGTTCAGCGCTGCTGGATCAGGCAATCCAGGAGGCGCAGGCTACCCGGCGCAAATTGCTCGAGCAGGCACAGCAAGACTATGGCGTCCAGCGCGCCCGCTTGCTTGCTGCACTGGACGGCGAACAGGCCGATCTGAGGCGCGACCTGACCGGCAAGATGCAAGCGGCGGTGCTGGAGATCGCAGGCGAGGTGGTGCAGCAACTCGCCAATAGGGACCTGAATGAGGCCATGATCAACGTGTTCCTGGAAAACCTTGGCTCCCTCGGTGCCGGCGACCGGGAGCTGATTGCCGCGGCCGACGCGGCGCCGGGTACGATGCGGATTTGCAGTGCGTTCGAACTGGGGTTGCCGATCCGTGGGCGAATCGCCGCGGCAATTTGCGCGATACGCGGCCGGGAGCCCAATGTCACGTTCGAAACCGAACCGGCTCTAGATTGCGGCGTTGAGCTGTGCGTCGGAGGCCACAAGTTCGCCTGGAGCGTTCAGGACTATCTGGCGGGCCTTCGGGCCCATATAGAACGGGCGGTGGCGTGAGCACTTCCGCCCTCGAAGGCGCGCTGGCCGACCTGTCCGTAGCGGGGCGCGCCTTCTCTCCTCGTCTTGCGTCACGCGAGGTGGGCACGATCACCAGCGTCGCCACGGGAGTGGCGATGGTCAGCGGCCTTCCCGGTGTCGGGTTTGAGGAGCTGGTGCAATTCCCGAGCGAGACGTACGGGATTGCCTTCAACCTCGATGAGACTGAAGTTGGGGTGGTGCTGCTGGGCGATTATCAAGATCTTGCAGCCGGAACCGAGGTCCGCCGCACCCACCGCGTGCTGGATGTGGGGGTCGGCCCGGAATTGCTCGGACGGGTGATTGATCCGTTGGGACGACCCCTGGATGGCCAACGCCGCGTTAACACTAGGATACGCGTACCGGTGGAATGCAAAGCGCCGGCGATCATGGATCGCGCGCCGGTGGAACGCCCGCTTCAGACCGGCATCAAGGTTATCGACGCCATGGTTCCCATCGGCCGTGGCCAGCGTGAGCTCATCCTGGGCGACCGGCAGACAGGTAAGACAACCCTTGCGCTCGATGCGATTCTTAATCAACGCGACCAGAACGTGATCTGTGTCTATTGCGCAATTGGTCAGCGTGGCTCGGCGACGGCCAAAGTCATTGCCACGCTGCGCGCGCACGGTGCCATGGACTATACGGTCGTCATGGGCACGACGGGCGGTGATCCGGCTGGCCTTAGCTACCTCGCCCCGTACGCCGCCACCAGTGTCGCCGAATACTTCATGAAGGAAGGGCGTGACGTCCTCATCGTCTATGACGATCTGACCAATCATGCACGCGCCTACCGGGAACTCTCGCTGCTGTTGCGCCGTCCGCCCGGCCGGGAAGCCTTTCCAGGGGACATCTTCTATATTCACTCGCGCCTGCTGGAGCGCTCGACGCGATTGTGCGCGGCGCTGGGTGGCGGCTCGCTCACCGCCCTGCCCATCATCGAAACCGAAGCCCAGGATCTTTCTGCCTATATTCCCACCAACCTGATCTCGATCACGGATGGCCAGTTGTACGTGTCGCCCGCCTTGTTTGCAGCTGGGGTGCTGCCCGCCATCGATGTCGGCAAGTCCGTGTCGCGGGTGGGAGGCAAAGCCCAGCATGCCGCCTACCAGGCCGTCGCAGGTCATCTAAAGCTAGCCTACGCCCAGTTCGAGGAACTCGAATCCTTCACCCGATTCGGCGCGCGACTGGACGAGGACACTCGCAGGACGATCGAGCATGGCCGGCGCCTGCGCGCCTGCCTGCAGCAGGCGCAGTTCATGCCGGTGACGGTCCCCGCGCAGATCACGATATTGCTGGCACTGACAGCCGGGCTTCTGGACCCGCTACCGTTGGAGCGGATACCGCCAGCTGAATTGGCGCTGCAGGAAGCGGCGCGGCAGCTACCCGATGAGCTGGCCGAGCGCCTCATTACGGCGAATCGGCTGACCGACGCCGACCGCTCGGTCATTCTCGATCTGGCGCGTCGGACGCTCGCGCCCTTCCTATGGCCGACGATAGCGGTTTGCGACGCAAGATCGCGAGCGCCGGTGAGCTGCGCAGCGTGGTCCGCACAATGAAGGCGTTGGCGGCCTCGAATATCGCGCAATATGAGAAGTCGGTGGCGAGTCTCGCGGACTATGTCCGCGCCGTCGAATGGGGCCTCGGTGCATGCCTGCGACAAAGCACCCCATCCGCGGCGGCGTCGCAGCGCGCGACGGTGCGCCCAGTCAATGCGGTGATCTTCGGATCGGATCAGGGCATGGTCGGCCCATTCAATGAACTGATCACAGATCATGCTCTGTCCACATTGGCACCGATCCGCACTGAGGTCCGCGCGTGGGCAGTCGGCGAACGAGTTCAGGCCGCTCTACTTGACGCCGGCGTCGTGATCGCGGGAAGTTTTCCGGTGCCCGGCTCAGTCAAAGGCATAACCTCCCTGG
>DASZCK010000072.1:0-11299 GCA_035943195.1 Steroidobacteraceae bacterium | reverse complement strand
CCGCTCCATCTGTGCGGCGAAGTCCTCATCCTCGATCAGCGCGTCCAGCTCGTAATTGCCGACCCAGCTGGCGATGTTGAGATTGCTGGAGCCGACGCGGGCCCAGCGGCCGTCGGCGACCGCCGTCTTGGCGTGCAGCATCGAGCCCTTCCATTCGAATACGCGCACTCCCGCCTCGAGCAACGGCCGGTAGCCGGCCTGCGACAGCGGCCGTAGAACCGAGATGTCCGAAGCGCCCGGTACCAGCAGCCGCACGTCGACGCCGTCCATGGCCGCGGCACGCAGGGCCTGGATGTAGGGCGGGATGCCGGCGAAATAGGCGTCGGTGATCCACAGCGTGCGGCGCGCGGCGGCGGCGATCAGCTGGTCGAGGCGCAGCACGGCCAGCAGACCCGGCGTGGTGGCCACCACCCGCAGCGCCACATCACCCGCGGCCGCTGGCGCTGTCGGTGACGGCACGAAGGGCTCGAAGTCCCGGGGCGCGAGGCTGCCGTTCGCGCCGACCACCGGGAGGCTCGCTTCCCAGCTTTGTGCAAAGGCATCTTCCATGTCCGCGAGCGCCGGCCCGCGGATTTCCACGCCGGTATCGCGCCACGGTGCGAGCCCGCGCCGCGGATCTCCGCGCCAGGGCCTGCCCACGCACAATCCGGTCACGAAGCCGAGCTCGCCGTCCACGGTCAGCAGTTTGCGATGATCGCGCTGCAGCCACAGAATCGGATGGGCGGCGCGCGGCGAATTGAAACAGCGGACCCGAACGCCCGCGGCGATCAGCGGGCGCCAGAAATGCTTCGAGGACTTGCCCAGGCACCCGAGCCAATCGTAGACCATGCGGACCTCGACCCCGGCCCGCGCCCGCTCGATCAGCGCGGCGGAAAACTCCGCGCCCACCTCGTCCTCGTAGAAGATGAAGTTCTCGAAGCAGACATGATGCCGCGCGCCGGCGATGGCGCGCAGCCACTGCGGATAATTGTCGGTGCCATCGCGCAGCAGCCGCACGCTGTTGCCCGCCACCAGTGAGGCGCCGGCCGCGCGGGTGAAGGCCTGGTCAAGCAGATCAGGTCCGTCGGGCCGCTCCATCGCTCATGCCGTGACCGTACTGGGCGTGCCGGCGGGCACACTCCTGCGGGCCGCGACCTTCACGGGCGCAGTCTCCACCAGGAACAGCGTCAGCACGGTGGCGATCACCGCCAGCCCCGAGGCGATCCACATGGTGACCGCCAGGTTGTTGTAGTGATCAGCTGCCCGGCCCGAGAGCCACGGCACGAAGCCGCCACCGATGAGCTCGCCCAGTCCCATGACGAGGCCGAGCGTGGTGGCCACGTAGCGCGAGGGAATGGTCTCCGAAGGAATGGTGGCCATGAACAGCGGGAAAGTGCCACTGGCGGACCAGCCGACGAACACCAGAGCCGCCAGCACCCACGAGGATCCCTGGTAGTACAGCGCCGCGAGCGGATAGAAAATGCCGATGAACGTAAACACGATCATGATCGGCTTGCGGCCGTACTTGTCCGACAGTCCCGGGACGATGAAGGCGAACACTGCGGCCGAAATGCCCAGCACGCCGACCAGAAACGACGTCTCGCGGTGCGAGAGGTGCCGCAGCGTACCGTAAATGGTGGGCAGGAAGGTCCAGCCGAGGATCATCCACGGCACCATGACGATGCTGAGCAGGATGCAGATCCACATATTGCGATAGCCCATGGCCTGCGCCAGCGTGGCGGCGGCACTGGTCGGTCGCGCCACCGCACCCGGTGCGGCCGGCCGCACATCGGCCACCGTCGCATCGCGCGCCGGCTCGCGCACGTAGAGCCACACCAGGGCCGCGCAGATCAGGCCCGGCACCGCGGCGACGAAGAAGGCGCCGCGCCAGCTGAAGTACTCGGCCAGTGCCGTGAGAATGACCGGTCCGGCGAAGGATCCGATGAGGTTGCTGCCGAGATTCTGCATCACGCCCATGTTGAAGCCGCGCCGCGACTCGGAGGACTCGAGCACCACCAGCGACTGGGCGATGGGCAGTATGGGCCCTTCGGCGAGACCCATGAGCATGCGCGATGCCAGCAGCACGCCGAACGAGGGCGCGAGACCGGAAGCCACCGAGCACACCGAAAAGATCACCACCGTGACGATCAGGAAGGATTTGCGGCGGCCGAGTGCATCCGAGAGCGTGCCGACGACGAAGCCGGAGATGGCCCAGCAGATGGACAATCCCGAGGACAGCGCGCCGATCTGGCCGTTGGTGAGATGCAGGGAGGTGGTGATGAAGGGCGCAAGGTTGCCCATGGCGTTGCGGTCAAAGAACACGAAGCCGAACATCAGCGTGAGTACGCCGATCATCCGGATTTCATAGGCAGCCTTCGGTGTCATGAACTTCCCCCCTGATATTGGAATTATGAATTATCGGCTACCCACCAGCCGTGGATGCCCTGGTTGAGCCGGAAGGGCAGCTTCACGGTGGCGACCGCGCCCTCTGCCATGTGCTGCGTGTCGACCACCACCAGGTTGGAGCGGCCCTCGAGCAGGACATTGGCGATGCCAACGAGGTACCCATCCCCTTCCGGCGCATGGGCCGAGCGCGGCACGAATACGCACTCCTGCAGACTGCTGGCGTTGCCCACGTAGTAAGTCGAGGTCTGGCGGGTCTGAAGATCGAATTTGGTATAGCAGTTCACGGGACGGGTCGGCGCATTGGCCAGACGCTCATCCACGGGCTTCGTGACGTCAATGGTGGGCATGAAGCCGTAGCGATAGGGAAGGGTGTGGAAGCGATCGTCCTGGCGCGGCAGGATGCCGCTCTCGCGCGGAAACAGGATTTCCATGTCGTAGGAGTCGACGTTCTTCTTCGACAGGTCCACCGACAGTCGCGTGACATGACCCTCGGCGGCCTTGCGATCCCAGGGTGCGCCGTTGGTGTTGGGGAAAAAAGGGAACTGGTTCGAAAGACCCATGTCCATGTCGATGAAGATGCGCTCGCCGTCGGAGAACGCGCCCATGACGTGCGTGGCGCAGCGCTCGGGTCCCTTGAACCAGCGCACGTCCTTGCCATCGCCACCACGGCGCATCACGCCCAGCCACGTCGGCAGATTCGGGTTCCAGGCGAAGTGCACCCCGCCGCGCTGCATCTGCGGCACGTCGGTGGCCATGGGAATCACCAGGAACGCGATGTGGGTCTGCGTGACGGCGAAGTCGTGGATCATGCCCACGTACGGCACCTTGATCCAAGCTTCCCAGGTCATCCGCCCGGCGGCGTCCACGGCAAAGACCGCGACATCGTCGGTGGCCTCGCCCCGGGCCTCGTAGCCGTAGGCGATCATCTCCCCGGTCTGCGGATCAAACTTCGGATGCGCGGTGAAGGTCTTGCTGCTGAGCCGGCCGCCGAAGGTGTGGTAGTCATCCAGGGTCGCCAGCGACTTAGGGTCCATGAGGACGGGCGGGCTGTCTTCCTTCAGCGCCAGGAGCGAGCCTGCGTGGAACACTACATGCGTATTCGCGGTTCCGCGGCTCAGGCCGCGCACCGCGGGGTCGTCCGTGTAGGGGTTGCGGTACATGCCGAACAGCGCCTGGCGTGCGGCCTCCTGCGCCTTGAAGCGCTGCGTGCGCACGTAGCGGGTCTTCAGGTCCACATGTCCATCGGCAAAACGGAACATGGCGACATTGCCTTCGCCGTCAAAGGGAATGTTGTCGGGGAATTTCGGTGGGTACTGGAAGTCCGGACCCACGCGGTAGAAGGCGCCACGGATAGCGCCTGGGATCTCACCCTCGACCTCGCAGTCATGGATATCGACTTCGCCGCGAAACGGCGCACCGAAACCACCGAACATCGGGCTTTTGGCAAAGGTCACTGACATCAGGCATGTCCCACATCAACGAGTATCTTGGTGCCTTCCTGCCGGTGCAGGCGTTGGAACCCGCGCTCGATGATGCCATCGAAGGGAATGGTCTCCACCCAGCCTGCCTGCGGATAGGCGCCGGCCGCCATTTCGGCGATGACCGACGGGAAGGCATTGCACGACAGCGCCACCCCCGTGACCCGCGCCTCGGACATGAGGATATCCATGGCACCCAGGGTCAGCGGCCGGGTGTGGATGGCCACGACCACCACATTGCCGTCGACGCGAGTCCCACGGAAGGCCGCGTCAAAGGCGACCGGCACGCCGGCGGCGTCCACCGAGCCATGTGCGCCGCGTCCGCCCGTCAGGTCCTTGATCGCTGCTACCACGTCGCAATCACTCGGATCCAGCAGTTGCGCTACGCCGAGGCCGCGCAGCACCGCGCGCCGTGAAGGCGAGGGATCCGCCATGATCACATTCACGCCGCGGCGGCGCAGGGTGAAATAGACGCCGATGCCGATGGGCCCACCGCCGTGGATGACGGCGGTCTGGCCGGCCTCGAGTTGGCAGCGCTCGGCCGTGCGCCAGGAGATGGCCATGGGCTCGACCAACGCGCCTTGCATGCCGGTCATACCGGCGGGCAGCTTGTGCGCCATCGAGCGCTTGACCACGGAGTACTGCGCGAGGCCGCCGCTGTCGCGGTTGTAGCCATGGAATGCCAACAGGCCGCAGTGGTTGTACTGGCCGCTTTCGCAGAACAGGCAGTGGCCGCAGGTCTCCACCGGTTCGACGGCGACTCGGTCCCCGACCGCGAGGTCCTCGACCCCGGCGCCGACCTCGACGATGTCACCGCACAGCTCGTGCCCCATGATCACCGGGTTGACCATGCCGGTCAGAGGATGCGGTTCGGTGGTGCGCGTGGTGATGGGGCCGTCGTAGTACTCGTGCAGGTCACTGCCGCAGATGCCGTTGTAGAGCACGCGCAGTTTCACCTGTCCCGGCCTGGTGACGGGTTCCGGGACATCCTCCAGACGCAGGTCCTCGCGTCCGTGATAAACCGCAGCGCGCATGCTCTCCTCCAGCCCCGAACGCTGCGGGGCAGGCAACGCTATGCTGGGTCGGCGGGGCCGTCAAGCCGGCCGCCGCTCGGGCGGTCAGCCGAGCGGCATCTGGAGGTTGAAACTGAGGTCCTTCTCGGACAGGAGGCGGATCGGCACGCGCGGCACCTTCCAGGTGTCGTCGGCATATTCGCGGATGGTGCGATCCGAGGAGAAGCCGTCGGAACGGGCCACGTTCAGCACCGACATCTCGGACCAGTGCGTGCCATTGGCGTAGGCCTGGCTGACGAGCCGCTGGCAGTCGGCATAGGACTGGTAGTCGGCCAGCACCAGATAGGGATCCCAGCCCAAGAGCCCCTCGATCAGCGGCTTGAACATCTGCGTGTCGCCGCGCGAGAAGAACCCGTCCTTTATGAGGTCGATGACCTGGCGCAGCTCGGCGTTCGATTCATAGTACTGCGCGGGATGGTAGCCCTGGGCCTTCAGGCTATAGACCTCGTGCGCCGAGAGGCCGAAGCTGAAGAAATTCTCCGCGCCGACCTCTTCGCGGATTTCGATGTTGGCACCATCCTGGGTGCCGATGGTGAGCGCGCCGTTCATGCAGAACTTCATGTTGCCGGTGCCGGAGGCTTCCTTGCCGGCGGTGGAGATCTGTTCGGACAGGTCCGCGGCCGGATAGATGTACTGGCCGGTCTTGACGTTGAAGTTCGGCCAGTACACCACCTTGATGCGGCCCTTCACGGCCGGATCCTTGTTGATGATGTCGCCCACCGAGGTGATGAGCTTGATGATGAGCTTCGCGATGTAATAGCCTGGTGCGGCCTTGCCGCCGAAGATGAAGGTCCGCGGCTGCATGTCGTAGTGCGCATCGCAGCGCAGCCGGTGATACAGCGCGATCACGTGCAGGATGTTCAGATGCTGGCGCTTGTACTCGTGGATGCGCTTGACCTGGACGTCGAACAACGAGTTCGGATCCACTGAAACGCCGGTGCGGGCGCGGATGGCCTTGGCGAGCGTCGCCTTGTTCGCGTGCTTGATCTTCTGCCAGCGCTCCAGGAACGCGGCATCCTTGGCGAAGGGCGCGAGCCCGCGCAGGATCGAAAGATCGCGCACCCAGTCATCGCCGATGACTTCGCTGACGAGGCGCGTCAGACCCGGGTTCGAGAGCGCGATCCAGCGCCGCGGCGTGACGCCATTGGTCTTGTTGGAGAACTTTTCCGGCCACATATCGTAGAAGTCCTTGAGCACATCGGACTTCAGCAGTTCCGAGTGCAGCGCGGCGACGCCGTTGATGGCGTGACTGCCGACACAGGCCAGGTGCGCCATGCGTACGTAGCGCTCGCCGCTCTCGTCGATCAGCGACATGCTGGTGACGCGGTGTTCGTCACCGAAGAAGCGGATGCGCACCTCATCGAGGAAGCGCGCGTTGATCTCGAATATGATTTCCATGTGCCGCGGCAGGATGCGGCGGAACAGTGCCAGCGGCCAGCGTTCCAGCGCCTCCGGCAGCAGCGTGTGATTGGTGTAGGCGAAGGTACGGCGGGTGATGGCCCAGGCCGTGTCCCAGTCCATCGTGTTCTCATCGATCAGCAGCCGCATGAGCTCGGCGACCGCGATCGCCGGGTGTGTGTCGTTCAGCTGCGCCGTGAATTTCTCATGCAGGCGTTCGCGCGGAATGCCCTGGGTCTTCAGGATCCGCAACATGTCCTGCAGCGAGCAGCAGACGAAGAAGAACTGCTGCTCCAGGCGCAGTTCCTTGCCCTGCACCGCCTCATCGTTCGGGTACAGGACCTTGGTGAGATTCTCGGAGGAGACCTTCTGGTTGACCGCGCCGTAGTAGTCACCGCGGTTGAAGGTCGAGAAGTCGAAGGATTCGGTGGCCTCGGCGCGCCACAGCCGCAGGGTATTCGCGGTATTGACGTGGTAGCCGAGAATCGGCGTGTCGTAGGGCACGCCGACCACGGTCCGCTGCGGCACCCAGCGGGTTCGCAGCCGCTCGTGTTCGTCGCTGTAGCGCTCGGTGTAACCGCCCAGTTTCACGTCGACGGCCCATTCCGGGCGGGCAACCTCCCAGGCATTGCCGAAACGCAGCCACTTGTCGGTCTTCTCGACCTGCCAGCCGTCGATGATCTCCTGCTGGAAGATGCCGAACTCGTAGCGGATGCCGTAACCGATGGTCGGGATCTGCAAGGTGGCCAGCGAATCAAGGAAACAGGCGGCGAGCCGCCCGAGGCCGCCATTGCCCAGACCCGGCTCGTCCTCGCATTCGAGCAGATCGTCGTAATCCAGGCCCAGCTCCGTCAGCACTTCGCGCGTCACCTCTTCCAGGCCCAGGTTCAGGATGTTGTTGCCCAGGTGCGGACCCATCAGGAACTCGGCGGAGAAATACGCAACCGTGCGCGAGCCGTGCTTGGTGTAGGCCTCGGCGGTGCTGATCCAGCGATGCAGCATCTGGTCACGGACGGTGACCGCGAGGGCCAGGTAGTAGTCGTGCTTGGTCGCAAGGGTCGGGATCTTGCCCTGGACATAGAAGAGGTTGGTGTAGAAGGCGTGGCGCAGCGTGTCCTTGTTGAGCGCCGGCTCATCCAGCGACGATGTGGCATCCACCGGACAGTATTCGGTGCGCAGGGGCAAGCCGGGTGCATTCGTCATGGGTTTTCTGCCTGCAAGTTTCGTGCGCACCTAGCATACTTCGCGGCTGGCCATGAATACCCCGATTCCATCACAGCTGTCACAGAGCGCGCTGCCCGGTCAAAAGCTGGACACGGCCGGCATTGGCCATGTGGACCTGCGCGCGGTATTGGCGTTGGCGCTGCCGCTGGTGGCCAACAGTGCCGTGCAGACGGTGCTCAATCTCACCGACCTGTGGTTCATCGGGCACATCTCCACCATCGCTCTGGCGGGGGTCGGGGCCGTGAACTGGCTGGTCATCGCCGTGGTGCTGCTGCTGGCCGGCACCGGAATGGCCGTGCAGACCCTGGTCGCGCAGTACTACGGCGCCGGCCGCTATGCCCGCGCCGCGCAGGCAACCTGGTCGGGAATGTGGGGAATCCTGTGCGTCGCGCCCCTGTTCTTCGCCGTGGCATTTTCGAGTCATTACCTGCTGGCACCGTTTGGCATTGGGCGGGACATCGAGGCGACCGCCACGCGATTCTGGATGCCGCGGGTCGCCGGCGCCCCACTGGGCGTCGCGGTGTGGGGAGTCCTGGGATTCTTCAATGGTATCGGACGCCCGCGGACCACCGTGATCATCACGGTCATCATCACCTGCGTGAACGCGCTGCTGAACCGGCTCTTCATCTTTGATCTGGGTCTGGGTGTGGCAGGTTCGGCCTGGGCGTCCACCTGTGCGCAAGGCGTGGGACTCGCGAGCGCCCTGGCGGTGTTCCTCTCCCCGCGGTATCGGCGTGGCTACCGTACCCATCTGGTATGGCGGCCGCGCGCCGCGTTGCTGTGGGCCCAGTTCCGCCTGGGATTTCCCATGGGCCTCACCGGTGCCTCGGACCTCATCGGCATTTCTCTGTTCCAGCTCATGCAGGTGCGCCTGGGGGCGGTTGCGGGAGCGGCCACCCAGTTGGTCATGGCTTCCACTGCCATAGCCTACATGCCGGGCGTGGGTGTGGCACAGGCGGGTACCACCCTGGTGGGCCAGTCCATCGGCGCCGGCAACCGGGCCTGGGCGATGCGGGTCGGATCCTACGTCACCGTGATGGCCGCGATCCTCATGGGCGGCATAGGCGTACTGCTGGCGCTCGCGGGCCCGTGGGTGCTGCCACTGCTGCTGTCGGCCGAGGATGCGGCCACGGCGCAGGTGCTGAGCCAGGCCGCGACGCTGCTGTGGTTTGCCGCGGCCTACCAGTTCTTCGACGGGCTCAATATCGGCAGCAGCTTCTGTCTGCGCGGCGCCGGGGATGCTCTGGTGCCCGGAGCGCTGGTGCTGGTGCTGTCCTGGTTCGTGTTCGTGCCGCTGGCGCACAGCCTGATCTTTGCACCGGGCGGCGGTTTTCTGCATTTCCTGCCGCAACTGGGTTACGGCGCGCAGGGCGGCTGGGTGGCGGTGATCGTGTACGTCCTGCTGCTGGGATCGGTGCTGTTCGGTCGTTGGCGGCTCGGGGTGTGGCAAAGGATCCGCCTGTGAGTGCTCAGCGTGCCTTGGCCAGTCCCATCCATTTTTCAAGCGGCTCGACCCGATTGCGGCTCACCGACAGCCGCGCACCACAGCGCAACTGCACGGCGTAGTCGCCGCCCGCCTCGCGCAGCAGGGTCTCGATCTGCTCCAGCTTGACGATCACCGAACGGTGGATGCGGAAGAAGTCGCCGGGGTCCAGTCGCTCCTCGAGGGTCTGCATGCGCTCGCGAATGATGTAGGTGCGATCGCCGACGTGGATCTCGGCATACGGCCCGCTGGCCGAGATGTACTCGATGGTGGCAACCGGAACCACGCGGACCTGGCCGCGCATTTCCACCGCGATACGTTCCAGATAACCGGTCGTCACCGAGTCCGACAGCGAGCTGGTCGCAAGCGGTACCGCCCCGGGCGCCGCAGCCGCACTGCCACCCGTTGCTACCCCGGTGTTGAGCAGGGTGCGGAGGCGCTCGGAGAGCTTGCCCAGTTCAGTCAGGCCGATCATCTTGCGGGCGCGCACGAAGGCCTGCTCGAATCGCTCGTCATCGAAGGGCTTGACCAGATAATCAACGGCGGCGACGTCGAAGGCATCCAGGGCATAGCGGTCGTAGGCGGTCACGAAGATCGTCGGCGGCATGTTCTCCGGTCCGATGTCCCGCACCACCTCCAGGCCGGTGCGGCGTGGCATCTGCACATCCAGGAACACCAGGTCGGGTTTCACGGCGCGGATGGCCTCGATGGCGGTATCGCCGTTGTCCGCGAAGCCTGCGATCTCCACGCCTTCCTCATGCCGCAGCAGGTCCTCGAGCCGCTGACGTCCCAGCGCCTCGTCATCGACGATCAGTACGCGCAGGGGAGGCGCCGTCATCGCTGCTTTAGGCGGGAGTGGCTACTGCGGAGGTGCGCAGGTCATTCTGCGTGTGATAGGGCAGCGAGACCTCGGCGACCAGGCCACCTCCGACGGCGTGTTTGAGCGTGAGGCTCTGGACGGGACCGTACAGCGCGGCCAGGCGCGCCCGAGTGTTGCGCAGTCCCAGGCTGTGCGGCGAGGGCGGCGTATCCAAGCTGACTTCCGGACCATTGTCACGTACACAGATGATCACCCGTTCGCCTTCGCGGCTCGCGGTGACCTCGATGTGACCGCCGCTGCTCAACTTGCTGATGCCATGCTTGATGGCGTTCTCGACCAGCGGCTGGAGAATCAGATTGGGTACCAGCGCATCGCGCACATTGTCATCGGCATGCATCTCGACCCGCAGGTGCCCCTGGAAACGGATCTGGATGACATCCAGGTAGCGCTCGGTGAAGGTGAGCTCGCGCTGCAGCGGCACCTCCGGCTCATCGGCGTCATCCAGCGACGTGCGCAGCAACTCGCTCAGGCGCGCAATCATGCGCCGCACGCCGCGTGGGTCGCGCTCGACCAGCGCCGATACCGCATGCAGGGTGTTGAACAGAAAGTGCGGGTTCAGCTGCATGCGCAGCGCGGACAGTCGGGCATCGGCGAGCTGGGCCTGAAGCTGCGCAGCCTGAGCCTGCAGCCGCACAGCCTCTTCACGGCGCACCTGGTAGCGCCAGAAGTAATTGCGGGCGAAGCCCGCGGCGAGCACCGCCACAAATTGGATGAAGTCATTCACGAACCACAGCCGCCGCAGGCGCTGCATGGCGGCCATGTCCGGGGTGAGCGGCGTGGTCGTATAGAACAGGCTCTCGCGCACATAGCCTGTGACGAGGTCGATGCCGATGGCCAGGAGCAAACCGATCACCACCAGCATCAGCCGCGTGGACCAGCGGGTGCGCTCCAGCGGCAGGCGGCTCGCGAGCCAGATGATGGCCGGCGTCACGGCGCACCACATCAGGGAATTGGAGAAGGTCACGAAGGTGGCGGCAAAGGGCACGAGCGGCTGCCAGGGGCCGTGCCCGCGCGGCTCGATCAGGTAATTGGCGGAGGTCAGAGTTCCGATCAGTACCCAGAATCCGAAAATGAGCAGCAGTTCGGTGCGACTCAGCGGCTTGTAATCCAAGGCGTCGGCACGCCCGGGAGCCCGCGAATCCGCCTCGGCTTCGACCCCGGCGCGGGTCAGCGTGGTGGTCTGTGGGAAGGGTAGGCTGGTCGAGTTCATCCCCCAAGGATAGGCCGTTGGGAGGGGTCCGGGAATAGTCTGCGTCTCCAGCCGCACGGACCGGCCCATGAATGGCTGGCAAGGCGGGATCAGTGGCGGTCAGTCGGTCGGGGGCAGCGTGACCTGGAGGCTCTGGTGGAAGGAGTCGGGGTTGCGGGTGCTGCGATC
>DASZCK010000071.1:0-20655 GCA_035943195.1 Steroidobacteraceae bacterium | reverse complement strand
CATCAATACACGTCGCACATGACCGGCATCATCTCGGCCATGGCCAACAACATGCTTCAGGGCAGCTTTGCGCTGGTATTGGCGGGGCTCGGCGCGGTGTTGTCCTTCCTCGCAGGCGCCGCCTGCACCGCCATCCTGGTCAACTATGCACGCCGGCAGCACGCGCGCATGGCAGGCAGCACACCCCTGCTGTTGGAGGCGCTGCTGCTGCTGGGTTTCGGGCTGCTCGGCGCGCGGCTGACGCACCTCGAGGGAATGTTCGTCCCCTTCACCGTCATGCTGCTGTGCTTCATGATGGGCCTGCAGAATGCCCTCATCACCAAACTCTCCAACGCCGAGATCCGCACCACCCACGTGACGGGAATCGTCACCGACATCGGCATTGAAGTCGGCAAGTTCCTATACTGGAATGACCCACGCCACACAGAACGACCGGTGCGGGCGAATCCGGTGCGCTTACGACTGCTCACCATCCTGCTGAGCGCGTTCTTTCTGGGCGGCGCCAGCGGAGCGCTGGGCTTCGCGCGAATGGGGTACGCTGCCTGCGTGCCATTGGCACTGGTTCTGGCGCTGCTCGCCGCGGCGCCACTGCTGCAGGATCTGCTGCTGGCACGGCGCCGTACGAGTTAGAATTCGAGTCACAACCGGGAGATACCATGAGACTCATGACACGTGTCGTTTGCAGCGCCTTGGCGCTGGCGGGTGCCGATATGGCGTTTGGCCAGGTGCCACCGGTAGGAGTATCGGACCAGGCGGCGTTGCTCCAGAGCAGCGACCCGCAGCTTGCAGCGAACAAGAAGCTGGTGTTCGACATGTGGCGGGCCATCATCCAGGGTGCGCACGTCGAACTTGCGCCCAAGTACTTCACCAAGGGCTACATCCAGCACAACCCGAACGTTGCGACCGGACGGGATGCCATGGTGCAGTACATGAAGTCCACGCGGCCGGTAAAGCCCATCGATCCGGGCATCAACTTTCCGGTGGTCGCCATCATGGCCGAGGGTGACAAGGTGCTGGTGGCAACGGTGAGCTATTCGCCGGACCCCGAGCATCCGGGCAAGAAATATCCGGGCACGCACTTTGACCTGTTCCGCATCGAGCACGGCAAGATTGCCGAGCACTGGGACAGTGTGCCGAAGGATAAGGCGGCGCTGCATTTCAATCCCAACGTCGACAGCAAGCCGGATCCGGTGACCAAACCGTGAATGCCTTCGCGCCACGACGCGTGGTGACGGGCCACGACCGCAACGGCAAATCAGTCGTCCTCTCGGATGGCCTGCCGCCGCAGCACCATTCCATGCACGGAGCGGCAGTGGGCGCCGATTTTTTCGAGATCTGGAACAGCCCACGCCCGGTGCCAGAGCTCACGGCTGCCGAACCGGAACCGAATGAACGGGCCTTCACCATCATGCCGGTGACGGGTCATCTGCTGCGCATCATTGAAATCTATCCACCGAGTGCGGGCGGCAAGCGTACGGTGATGCACCGGACCGGCACCCTCGACTATGTGGTGGTGATCAGCGGCGAGGTGGTGCTGGTGCTCGACGACAGTGAGGTCACGCTGCGCCAGGGTGATGTGGTCGTGCAGCGGGGGACCGATCATGCCTGGGAGAACCGCGGGTCCGTGCCGGCGCGCATGGCGTTCTTCCACATTGATGCAAAGTTCAGCGAGGAGCTACTCAAGGTGCTGCCGCAACCGCTGGAGCTGATGCGCTGAATGCCCATCGCGGTCGCCATGACCCATGTGCCGTTCGAGGACCTGGGGTCATTGAACGAAGTGCTGCTGGAGCGCGGATTTACCATCCATACCGTGGATGCGTGTACGGCGGATCGGCGCAGCATCGAAACCCTGAATCCTGACCTGCTGGTCGTCATGGGCGGCCCGATCGGGGCCTATGAAAGCCAGGTCTATCCGTTCCTGGCGAGTGAACTCGCGTTGCTGCGTCGGCGGCTGCAGGCGCGCCTGCCGACACTTGGCATCTGCCTAGGGGCCCAGTTGATGGCCGCGGCGTTGGGGGCGGCGGTCTTTCCCGGTGGCAACGGCAAGGAGATAGGCTGGGCACCGATCATCCCGGGTCGCGACGTCGCCGCCTGCCCGGCGATGCTCGAGTTGCTCACGCCCGGTGTGCACGTGTTGCACTGGCACGGGGATACCTTCGATCTGCCGCCCGATGCGGCGCATCTGGCGGCAACCGCGCGCTACCCCCATCAGGCCTTCGCCGTTGGCCCGCAGGCGCTGGCGCTGCAGTTTCATCCCGAGGTGCAGGCCACGGCGCTGGAGCGCTGGTACGTGGGCCACGCCTGCGAGCTCGGTGCCGCCAGGATCGATGTGGCGCAGCTACGTGGGGACTCCGCGCGTCACGCCCCACTGCTGCAGCAGGCCGCGCGACGCTTCTGGCGCGGCTGGCTGCAGCAGGCCATCGGCCGCTGAATCACGGTACGGCACGTGTTCCGCCGCATGCCCTAGTCCGGTGCAGACTTCAGGGTATATCCTGTCATTTCCGCCACCCTGAACGGGTCTTATTTGTAGCGGTCTGATTTGTTTGAGGACTCAATGATGTCAGCGAATCCCGGATTGTTACTAAAACTTAAGGCAGTAAGCTCGCGCGTGATGTGCTGCGGCCTGCTCGTCGCTGTATTCGCGCCCGCGCTGGGCTGCGCCGCCGAGCCTGCGGTTGCGATTCCGGCACCGGCCTACGATGCGCCCAAGGCTGCCGGGCCGCTGGAGACAGCGGTGCTGTCCGGGGGCTGCTTCTGGGGTGTGCAGGGTGTCTTTGAGCACCTGGTCGGCGTGCACAAGGTGCTTTCCGGTTATTCGGGCGGTGCCCGCAGCACCGCCAGCTACGAAGTCGTGAGCGGTGGCAATACCGGCCATGCTGAATCCGTGCAGATCACCTACGATCCGCAGAAAGTCAGCTACGGCCAGATCCTGCAGGTGTATTTTTCCGTGGCCCACAATCCCACGGAACTGAACCGCCAGGGCCCGGATGTCGGCACTCAGTATCGTTCGGTCATCTTCTATGCCAATGACGCGCAGAAGAAGATCGCGCAGAGCTACATCGCGCAGCTGAACAAGGCGGGAGTCTTCGGTGCACCCATCGTCACGCAGCTGACGCCCTTCCAGGCCTTCTACACGGCCGAGGATTACCACCAGGACTATCTGCTGCTGAATCCGAGCAATCCCTACATCGTGTACAACGATCTGCCCAAGATCCGAAATTTCCAGAAGCTGTTGCCGGTCCTCTATCAGGCAAAGGCCGTGACGGTCACGAATCTCAAACAATAGGGATCGGTAATGGGTTTGGCTCTTCTGGTGTTCCTGGGCGGTGCGCTGACCATCGTCAGCCCCTGCATCCTGCCGGTGTTACCCTTCGTGTTCGCCCGCGGCGGCCGCTCGTTTGCCAGCAGCACGCTGCCACTGCTCATCGGCATGGCGCTGACTTTCGCCGTGGTGGCGACTCTGGCGGCCGTTGCCGGCTCCTGGGCCGTCAACTTGAATTCCTGGGGCCGCTGGGCGGCGCTGGTGGTGATGGCGATCTTCGGCCTGGCGCTGGTGTCACGAAAGTTTGCGGACTGGGCCTCCCGGCCGCTGGTCGCGTTCGGTAACCGCATCGTGGAGTCCGGGGAGCGCGAGGGCCGGACCAGTGTGGTCCAGTCCTTGCTGCTGGGAGTCGCGGTGGGTTTCCTGTGGGCACCGTGTGCCGGGCCGATCCTTGGACTGATCCTGACGGGCGCGGCGCTCAACGGTGCGAATGCGCGCACCTCACTGCTGCTGTTGACTTTCGCCGTCGGCGCGGCGACCTCGCTTGCGATCGTGATGCTGGCGGGCGGCAGGGTGGTGCGGGCGCTCAAGAATTCCTTGGGCGCGGGCGAATGGGTGCGTCGTGGCGTAGGGGTTCTGGTGCTGGTGGCGGTACTCGCCATTGCCATGGGCTGGGATACCGGCGTCTTGACGCAGCTGTCCCTGAATGGCACCAACTCGATCGAGCAGACCCTGTTGGCGAAATTTCATCCATCCGGTACTCCGGGGACTCCCCAGGCGGGCGGCGCAATGATGATGTCGGCCCACAACTCAGGGTCCGGCGCGAGCCCCAGCATGATGATGTCGGCGCAGGGTGGCGGGGGAGCCATGATGGCCATGGCGCCCAAGGGCGCCGGCGCCGCCTTGCCGGCCGAGGGGCCGATGCCGCCGCTGGCCGGCGCCATCGCCTGGTTGAACTCGCCGCCGCTGACGGCGGAAGGGCTGCGCGGCAAGGTGGTGCTGATCGACTTCTGGACCTACTCCTGCATCAATTGCCTGCGCGAGCTGCCCTTCGTCAAGGCTTGGGCTGCCAAGTACGGCCCGGCGGGACTGGTGATCATCGGCGTGCATACGCCCGAGTTCGCCTTCGAAAAGATCGTCGGCAATGTGCAGAAGGCCATCAAGGATCTGGGCGTCACTTATCCGGTCGCGGTCGACAGCAACTACAAGATCTGGGGCGCCTTCAACAATCAGTACTGGCCGGCGCTGTACTTCATCGATGCCAAGGGCATCATCCGCCACCATCATTTCGGCGAAGGCGAATACGACCAGTCCGAGCGGATCATCAAGCAGCTGTTGCATGAGGCCGGCGCGACCGACGTCTCGGCCGGCCTGGCCGATGTCAGCGCCCAGGGCGTGCAGGCAGCGGCGAGCAACCTCTACCAGATATCGCCGGAAACCTATGTGGGCTACGCACGCGCCGAACACTTCGCTTCACCGCAAAAAGTCAGCAAGGACCAGTCGGCGCGTTATACCGTGCCGACCAGTCTCACGGCCGACCAATGGGCGCTGGGCGGCATATGGAGTGTGACCTCGGAAGGCGCGCAACTGCAGCAGGCGGGCGGCAAACTCGTCTATCGCTTCAATGGTCGCGACCTGCACCTGGTGCTGGGTCCGATGAAGGACGGGCGTGCGGTGCACTTCAAGGTGCGCCTGGACGGCAAGGAGCCGGGCGAGAGCAAGGGCGCGGACATCGCCGCCGACGGCTCGGGAGTGGTCACCGAGCAGAGGCTCTACCAGCTGATCCGCCTGGCACACCCAGGCGATGCGCACACCGTGGAGATTGAATTTCAGGATGCGGGCGTCGAGGCCTTTGCGTTTACTTTCGGGTGAGTATCGGAGAAAGCGTCATGCTGAATAGAAGATCATTGCTGGGTTCGATGGTTGCGCTGGGTGGCGCGGGGCTTTTGCTGCGGGCGCGGTCCGCCGCTGCCGCAGCACCGGCCAAGGTCACCATCGTGGGATTTACCGATGCCGGGGTAAGCCAAGGGCCAATGCTGGTCGACAAGGTCGTGAAGACCGATGCCGAATGGCGTGCGCTGCTGCCCCCCAAATCCTATGAAGTCACGCGCCACGCGGGCACCGAGCCGGCCTTCAGTGGGCCCTACAACACGCTGCACGACAAGGGGCTGTTCCGCTGCCTGTGCTGTGGCACTGCACTCTACAGCTCTGACACCAAGTTCGAGTCCGGCACCGGCTGGCCGAGCTTCTGGCAGCCCATTGCCAAGCAGAACGTGGTGGAGAAGGCCGACCATACCTTTGGCATGGAACGCACCGAGATTTTGTGCACTCGCTGCGACTCGCATCTCGGCCATGTCTTCGACGACGGCCCGCGACCCACGGGTCTGCGTTACTGCATGAATTCGGTGGCGCTGAAGTTCGTCAAGCACGCATAAGCGTGCGTCCTCGCGCGCTTTGCATCAGGCGACCTGATTGCTGCCGGCGACCTTCGCATACCAGTGCCCGGAGTCCTTGATGGTGCGTCGCTGGCCGTGTTCGAAGTCCACGAAGGTGAGGCCGAAGCGCTGCGAGTAGCCTTCGGCCCACTCGAAGTTGTCCATCAGGCTCCAGCAGTGATAGGCCCGCACCGGGACGCCGTCGTGAATCGCGTGGGCCAGGGCCTGCAGGTGGCTGCGTAGATAGTCGATGCGGGCCGGATCATGGATCTGGCCCTGCGCGTCGGGCACGACATTGTAGGCCGCGCCGTTTTCAGTGATCTCGATGGGCAGCGGTCCGGCTTCGCGCGCCATGCGCATCAGGATTTCGTAGAAGCCCTGCGGATAAATGTCCCAACCATTGTCGGTCTTGGCGGTACGCACGGGTGCCGTCGCCCACTGGCCGCTGCTGTTCACGTCGATTGCACTGTCGGGGGCGGTCGAGTATTTGACGACCCACGGGGAATAGTAGTTCAGCCCCATGAAGTCCAGGGGCGCCCGCATGATGCGGTCATCGCCATCGCGATAGCCCAGAAGCGCCGCCTGGTGTTGCGGCGGCAGCACGCCTTCGGGGTAGTGGCCACGCAGGGCGGTGGTGATGAACCAGAGATTCTGAAACCGGTGCCAGCGCTCGGCGGCGGCAATATCCTCGTACGCCGTCGTGGCCGGGAACATCGGTGCCACGTCGAACACGCTTCCCACCTGCAGTGTGCTGTTGGCGGCCTTCAGGGCCCGAAAGGCGCGACCTTGCGCGAGGTTCACGGTGTGGGTGGCTTGCAGGAAGGCCCGCCAGTCCTTGCGTCCGGGTGCATGCGTTCCGTTCCAGTAACCGACGCCAGTGAAGGTCTTGGGCTCATTGAAGATCGCCCACTGGGGGATGCGGTCGCCGAGCGCGCGCCCGATCAGCGCCGCATAGTCCGCAAAGCGCTCCGCCGTGTCGCGGTTGGGCCAACCGCCGGCATCTTCCAGCGCTTGCGGCAGATCCCAGTGGTACAGCGTCGGCAGAGGGCGAATGCCGGCTGCCAGCAGCGCATCGGTCAGCCGCTTGTAGTAGTCCAAGCCCCGCTCATTCACCGGGCCTTGACCATTGGGCTGAATGCGTGTCCAGGCGATGGAGTAGCGGTAGCTCTTGATGTTCAGTTGCTTGAGGAGCGCGATGTCGTCCGCGTAGCGATGGTAGCTGTCGCAGGCGACATCGCCCGTGGCGCCATGCTTGATATGGCCGGGGGTATGGCTGAAGCGATCCCAGATCGACTCGCCCTTACCGTCGGTCTTCCAGGCGCCTTCGACCTGGTAAGCGGCGGTCGCTGCGCCCCACAGAAAGCCCTCCGGGAAGCGCACGGGGGCAGCGGCCGGGGTCGCGCCGGCGGCCGGCGTCGCCGCGCGCGCGGAAGCCTCGAGCAGTTCCACCGGCGCCGCGGCCAGTGCCAGTGCCGCGTGCAGAACCCTGCGACGATTGAGGACCATCGCCACTATGAAGTGATGTCGAGTTTGGCCGTCTTCACCGCCACCGAGCTGTCGCCGACCATGATCTCGAAGGTGCCCGGTTCGATCACTCGCTTCATGTGCTCGTCCCAAAGGTCAAAGGCGGTCCGATCCAACGTGAAGCGCACGGTCGTGGACTGCCCCGGTGCCAGCGTCACGCGCCGGAAGGCCTTCAGCTGCTTGACCGGCTGGGTTACCGACGCGACGGTTTCATGGACGTACAGCTGCACCACCTCATCGCCCGCACGCGTGCCGGTATTGTGCACCTCGACGCTGACCGTGACCGGCTGCCCGGCCTTCACCTGCGGCGCCGACAGCTGTGGCGCGCTGAGGGTGAAGGTGGTGTAGGACAGGCCGTACCCGAAGGGATAGAGGGGATCCTTGGAGCTGAACACGTAGCCGCGATGGGCGCTGACCTTCTGGTTGTAGAACAATGGCAGCTGACCCACGGAGCGCGGGATGGTCAGGGGAAGCTTGCCACCCGGATTGCTATCCCCCAGCAGAATGTTGGCCAATGCAGTGCCGCCCTCCTGGCCCGGATACCACGCCTCCAATATGGCATTGGCTTTCGCGGCGATCTCGGGAATGCCCAATGGCGATCCATTGATGAGCACGACCGTCACCGGCTTGCCCAATTTGAAGAGGGCTTCGGCCAGATCCTGCTGCTGGGCCATGAGTGCCAGGGTGTCGCGATCGCCCAGATGATTGTCGGCCCAGCCCTCGCGGCTGATCGCAGGTTTCTGGCCGATGGCGAGCACGATCGCATCGGCCGTGCGGGCCAGGGCCACGGCCTGGGCGATGCGCCGCTGATTTTCCGCGGGGTCCGCCAGTTTTACCTCATCCGTATACCAGTCGCCCGAGGCCGTGATCTGCACGCCTTCGGCCGTGACGATATGCATCCGATTGCCGACCTTGGCGCGCAGCCCATCGAGCAGGCTGACCTGGTGGGCAGGAACGTTCGAGTAGCCGCCGATTTCCACCGCCGCGGCGTTCGGTCCGATGACGGCGAGCGTCTTGATGGTGTCGGTATGCAGCGGCAGCATGCCGTCGTTCTTCAAGAGTACGGTGGTTCTCGCGGCGGCTTCCACTGCCAGGGCGCGCGCCTCGTCATTGCCGGTGATGCGCGCGGCCGCATCGGCATCCGCATACGGGTTCTCGAACAGGCCGGCCTGGAACTTCATGCGCAACATGCGGCGCACAGCCTCGTCGATCTGCGCCTGCGTCACCAGACCCGCGGCCAGTGCCTGCGGCAGCTGCAGGTAGGCTTCGCCGTCGGGCAGGTCGAAATCAACACCGGCGTGCAGCGCGCGTGCGGCAGCGTGCATCAGGTCCGGCACGACGTGATGCAACTGTTCCAGCTGCTCGATGCCGTAGTAGTCACTGACCACCGCGCCCTTGTAACCCATCTCGCCACGCAGCACGTCATGCAGCAGCCAGTAGTTGGCATGTGAGGGAATGCCGTCGATTTCATTGTAGGAGGCCATGACGTTGCGCGCGTTCGCCGAATGGATGGCGGCGGCGAAAGGCGGAAAGAACATCTCGCGCAGGGTGCGCTCGGGAATGGTGGCGGGCCCCACGTTGGTGCCGCTCTCAGGCTGGCCGTGACCGGTCATGTGCTTGAGCGTGGCGAACACCTTGCCGGGCGCCAACGGGAGGGTGTCGCCCTGGAAGCCGCGTACGGCGGCGATGCCCAGCTGGCCAACGAGGTAGGGATCCTCGCCATAGGTTTCCTCGATGCGACCCCAGCGTGGATCACGACCCACGTCGACCACCGGGGCCAGCACCATCTGCACGCCGCGCGCGCGGATCTCGCGGCCCGCCACGCTGAACACCCGGGTCAGAAGCTGCGGGTCCCAGGAACTCGCAAGCGCGATGGCCTGGGGAAAACTGGTCGCATCGCGCGCCGCATAGCCATGCAGGCCTTCCTCGTGGAACAGTGCCGGAATCCCCAGGCGGGTGTCTTCAACCTGGAAGTGCTGGATGGCATTGACGAGCGCGACGGTCTGGCGCGCATCACGAAAGGGTGTCTGCAGAGGATCGCCGCCGCTGCCATTGATGTCACTGGGCCGTGCGACCTGGCCGATACCGTCAGCGAAGCTGGCCCGCGCCTTGGCGAGGTCAAAATTATTGCGAGCGTCGAGCAGCTGCTTCTTGCGATCCCAGATGCAGGTGATCTGTACGATCTTCTCCGCAAGCGTCATACGGCCCAATAGATCGTCCACGCGCTGTTCGAGCGGGGCCGAAGGATCCTTATAGAGAGGACGGGCTGGATCGGGTGCCGCCGCGGCGACACTTAGAAACGGCAACAGCAGTGAGCAGACGGCTGCAGTTCGCATACCTGGCATTGTTCCCCCTTCGATCGAGCGGGAATGCTACACCCGCCGCCATGAGAGCGCTACCATAGAGACCTCGCTGACGATCAGGAAAGGTATGAAGCACATCAGATTCGCAATGCTGGCGCTGCTCTTCACCCTCGGATGGGCACTGTCCCGCGCGGCACCCCCGGCCACTCCGCCGCTGCCGGAACTGACCGTCACGCCCGATCGCAAGGCGGAGACCTATGCGGTCGGGGACACCGTGGGTTGGTCGTTTGTCCGTGCATCCGATGCCGCGCCGCGCAGTTATCACTTCACGGTACGGCGCAACGGGCTCACTCCGGTGGCGGCCGGGCAATTGAGTTTCACGGGCCATGCCGCGCGCATCGCGCTCGTGGCTCACGAGCCGGAGATGCTCTACGTGGAGATCACCGCAAGCGATGCCCCCAAGGCCCCACTGTTGTTGGGAGCCGCGGTAGCGCCACAGCAGTTGCAGCCCTCGATACCCGGGCCGGCGGATTTCGATCGCTTCTGGAAGTCGAAGCTCGCGTGGCTCAAGACCGTACCGGCGAAACCCAAGCTCACCTCCGTGCCGAGCGGCAATCCGGATATCGACTACGCCACGATCACCATGGCCACGGTCGACGGCGCCCACATCCACGGGCAGATCGCGCGACCGCGCGCGGGCGCGCGGCTCCCGGCCCTGCTGATTCTGCAGTACGCCGGCGGTCCCTATCCACTGCAGAAGCAGTGGGTGGTGGATCGCGCGGCGCAGGGTTGGCTGGCGCTGAACGTCGAGCCCCACGATGTCCTGCCGGTCGAACCGCAGGCCTACTACGACGCACTGCCCGCCAGGATCAAGCAATACCAGGCCATCGGCCGTGACAGTCGCGACCGAAGCTACTTCCTGCGCATGTATTTGTCTGATTTCCGCGCGGTGGAGTATCTTGCGAGCCGCAAGGATTGGGACGGGCATACCCTGGTGCTGCTTGGCACCAGCATGGGCGGTCAGCAGAGTCTGTGCACGGCGGCCCTTAACCACAAGGTGACCGCCGTGGTCGTCAATGAACCCTCCGGCGCGGACGCCAACGGTGAGGCGCACGGGCGTTTGACCGGCTATCCGAACTGGCCCGCGGATGATCCACGCGCCTTGCGCACGGCCCCGTACTTCGACACGGTGAATTGCGCGTCGCGGATTCGGGCACCCACCCTCATTGCCATGGGATTTACCGACACCACCGCGCCACCGGCGGGCATCTGGACTGCCTTCAACCAGATCCCGGGCGCCAAGGAGGCGGTGCCGATGGTTGATTCACCGCATAACAACTTTGCAACTCCCGAACAGCAACTGCCGTTCACGCAGCGCTCGGAGCAATGGTTGCAGGCGTTGCGAACGGGCGGATCGCCTCCGATCGGTTCTCGCTAAGATCTTCCGTGCAAAAATCCAGGCGCCGCCGCCGTGGGGCGGTCACGATGTACGAAGTCGCGCAGTACGTGGGCGTCTCGCCCATGACGGTGTCGCGTGTCTTAAGCGGTGACACCAAGGTGCGCGGTGAAACTCGGCAGCGGGTGCAGGCTGCCATCGAGAAGCTGCGCTACTCCCCGAACGTTGCGGCGCGCAACCTGGCCAAGGCCGCGACGCTGCATATCGGCCTGCTCTACAACAATCCCAGCGCCAACTTCCTCAACGAGCTGCTGGTGGGCGTGCTCGAGCAATGCAGCCGGGCCGGCTGCCAGGTGCTGCTCGAGAAGTGTGGCCTGCGCGATGAGCGCAAAGCCGTCCAGAAACTACTGGCGGACGGGGTCGGTGGAATCATCCTGCCGCCGCCGCTGTCTGACTCCAGAACCGTGCTGGAGACCCTGCGGGCGGCGAAAGTGCCGTACATCTGCGTGGCGCCCGGCCGACCGGCTGCCGAGGGTCTCTCGGTCTGTATCAACGACCATGAAGCCGCCGCGGCCATGACCCGCTGCCTGCTGTCCTTGGGGCACCGCGATATCGGCTTCATCGTCGGTGCTCCGAACCAGACATCCAGTTCGGAGCGCTACGCCGGGTTTGTGTCCGCGCTGGCGGAGCAGGGCCTGCAGCCACGGGCCGAATGGGTCAAGCAGGGGGCCTTTACCTATCGCTCAGGCCTCTCGGCAACCGAGCAGCTGCTGAGCGCCAGCCCACGCCCCACCGCGATTTTCGCCAGTAACGATGACATGGCGGCGGCCGCCATCGCCGTGGCGCACCGTTTTGGTCTCGAGGTTCCGCGCGACCTGACCATCGTGGGATTCGATGACACCACGGTGGCGACGACCATTTGGCCGGGCCTCACCACCATTCGCCAGCCGGTCGCGGCGATGGCGCGCAAGGCCATCGAAATCCTGGTGGAGGAAATCAGGTTGCAGGCTACCGGCGGGAGCCTCGGGCCGCAGCAGCACATCCTGAACTTCTCGCTGATCAAGCGCGAATCCTCCGCGGCGCGCTAGCCGGTGCGACGCGGCGCTTGACAAGTCAATTCCGCGAAGTATTATGTGAGCGCTATCATTTTACGCGCCGAGTATTGATTTCCACCTCCCAAGGGAACATCGGGCCGCTAACTTGTTTGGCGGCCCGCTTTTTTGCCTAGCTCAGCGCTCGGACTTGCGAAAATCCTGATCCGCATAGGGGTTTGTGTCCGGCACGCGGATGACGACCGCAGCATGGTCCTGACTGAGATGGCAGGCGTTACACGCAGTCGTCAGCTGCGCATACGCCGCCTTGAACCGACCGGCATCCTGGGCATGAATCGCCTGCTCCACGGCGCTCAGCGGCGGCATCGTTAGCGAGGCGAATACCGGCGCCATATCGATGTTCCGGTATACCGGAATGGTCCGGGTCACCCGCGCAAAGGCGTTGCGCAATTCACTCAGTTCATACTGGGCGTAGGGCCAATTGCCCTGCCTGCCGGCGAGTCCGAGTTTGGTGTGGCGTGGCTGGACCGCCATGGTCATCAGATCACCCAGGCTGGGATGATAGTCCGGGGTAGGTGCCGCCGCGGGTGCACTCGATGGGGTGTTTGTCGCAGGAGTCTGGGCGGTTACCGCAGTTGCGAACAGCACCAGTGACGCCGCCACTATCCCTTTCACATGTCGCAAAGTCATTCTCCTTGCTCAATTCAAGTCGCGCGACAGAATCAGCTTCAGGACGAGGTGATCGGTGGCGCTGGTGAGACCCACGCCGACGCCACCCTCGATCGACCATGGCTTGCCGTTGTAGTCGAAGACTGCGAACAGCTGGTGCTGTTGCTGTGAGGACGAATAAAAGGCGCGCAGCGGACCGAAGTCGTCATATTCCTCGGCCGCAACCGCCCAGGTCTTATCAAGGTTGTAGGCCAAGCGGGTGGCCGGGGCGAAATCAAACCGCGAGAAGCCATTGTACGAACTGTCGAGAATCGGGTTGACGATGAGGTCGACGGCGCCCAGGTGCCAGCCCAGGATGGGACGAATCTCCTGGGTGTGGCGGCTCTGATCCCAGTGTGCGGTGTTCCAGCTGAACTCAAAGTTCACGCCGTAGAAGAATCGTTGATCGGCCGCGTCCGGTTCGACAAACAGTGTGCGCACCTTGAAACCATTGAACGTCAACGCCCCATTGCCGCTGATGCTGTAAAGGGGCAGGTACAATCCGGCCTCGAACCAGTCGGTCACGCCATAGGCCCATTCCGGAACACCGTTGAGCGCGTGCCCGGGAACGATTGCGCCCGGGAATTCTGCGCTGCTTCTGCCGTCTGGCGTGTAGTTGTTGTGCAAGGTCAGATTGAAAATGCCGGGCGCCGCAATCTCCGCGTTGTAGACCTGAATCTCATCCGTCTGCGCATGAACCGATACGGACCAGAGTATGCACAGCAGCGCCACCGCGGACGTATTGATAACGTGTCTCATTCCAATCGCACTGGCATCCGCCATAAACTTTGCGGGCTAAAGTACGCGGGTCGGCCTGAGGATTCAACGGGACATGATGAGCCGTTTGGCTATTGCACCTGCACGACGGATACTGACTTGGCGGGCAATTCGAGCACCACCGCGCCTGCGGTAGTTACGGCATCGATTGGTGCGGGTTGCACCACATGGGGTGAGTCAAAACTGTTGACGGCATCCACTTGCGCGGCAGTGAGGACCTGCCCGTGCGCGGATCGCACTGCTGTATTGCCCAGGAGAGTGTGAATCCGGACCGATCGCGTTGAATCCAGATTGACGACAGCGAGCCAGATCTTGCCGGCGGCGTCCCGTGCGGCAATGGCATCGACGCGCGGCAGGCTGATGTCTTTATAGCTGTAGGTGCCGGCATCAAGATGGACCGGGATCAGCGTGGCGTCCTGAAAGGGCGCGTACATCCGAAAGACGAAGTAGGTCGGCGTCAGCACCATGCGCCCCTGGTCGGTCATGATCATGGCCTGCAGGACATTGATCATCTGCGCGATATTGGCCATGCGTACACGGTCAGCATGACGCGCAAAGATGTCGATGTTCAGCGCCGCCAGGATCGCGTCCCGCAATGAATTCTGCTGCACCAGAAATCCGGGATTGGTGCCCGGCAGGGGTGCCAGCCAAGCGCCCCATTCGTCCACCACCAGGCCCAGTTTTTTCTGCGGATCGTACTGGTCCATGATCCCGGAGTGTTTGGCGATCAGGGCATCCATGCCCAGGGTGTCCTTCAGAAACGAGGCGTACTCCTGCTCCCCGAAGTGGGTGCTCGGGTGGGAGGGTGGCCAGCCGACGGTGGTGTAGGAGTGCAGCGAGAGTCCCTCGATGTCCCAGCTCCAGACCTTGTCATGCCAGGCCTTCATGACGGCTTCAACGTAATCGGTCTTGCCGCCGTCCGCTCCGACTGACACGCGGCGCATAGCCTCAGCGCCCGTCTGCGCCGGATTGTAGTTGCGCACATAGCGGGCGTAGAGCTTGAGCTGGCTGACGTAGTAATCCGGCGTCATCGAACCGCCGCAGCCCCAGCTCTCATTGCCGATACCCAGGAATTTCACCCGATACGGCGCGGGGTGACCGTTCGCCGCCCGTTCCTTGCCGGCGCTGGTGGCCGCAGGGGCAGTCATATAGGCCATCCAGGCCGCCGCCTCGGCCGGACTGCCGGAGCCGACGTTGATCGAAACGTAGGCCTCACTGCCGATCTGGTTGATGAAATCCATGAATTCATCGGTACCGAAGCTGTTGGTATCGATCGCACCGCCCCAGTTGGCGTTGATGGTTGATCTGCGGGCGGCCGCCGGCCCGATGCCGTCGCGCCAATGGTATTCATCGCCGAAGCAGCCGCCGGGCCAGCGCACGTTGGGAACGTGCAGGTCACGCAGCGCGCCCACGACGTCACTGCGGATGCCGCGCACATTGGGGATCGCCGAACCCTTGCCTACCCAGATTCCACCGTAGACGCCGCTGCCCAAGTGTTCGGCGAACTGCCCGAAGATATTGCGGTCGATCTTAGGACCCGGATGCGAGCTGTCCACGTGGATTTCGATGACGGTCCCCGCGACCGGGGCGGCCAGCGCCGGTGCGGCTCCGAGCAGTGCCAGTACGCAGGGCAGGGCAGGGGCAAGAAAAGCTGTTCTCATGTCAGTTCCCGCCGTAGGTTACAGTCGAATGTAGTGACGGCTGCGGATAGCCGTCATCGGGAGACCAATCATGGCCGCGAAGAGCCTCGATCCGGAGGAGCCTTTCGTGCTGATGCAGCCGGGGGGTGGCCGGCGCCTGCGTGAATCGGTCGCGCAGCAACTCGCGGTTCTGATTCTGTCGGGGAAGCTTCCGCAAGGACATGCGTTTCCCGGTGAAGTGGAATACGCGGCGCAGATCGGGATTTCCCGTTCCGCGCTGCGCGAGGCATTTCGGATTCTCGCGGCGAAGGGTCTGGTGGAGGGGCGACCCAAGGCGGGGACCCGGGTCACTCCAAGGCGGCAGTGGAGCCTGCTCGACCCGGATCTGCTTGCCTGGCAGTTCAGGGCAGAACCGAGCATCAAGTTCCTGCGCGACCTGTTCGAACTGCGAATGATTGTCGAGCCCGGGGCCGCGGCGCTCGCGGCGACCCGGCGCGCGGATGCTCAGGTAAGACAGATGGGCGAGGCGCTGGAACGAATGGCGCAGCATGGACTGGCCAGCGAGGCGGGCCGGCAGGCCGACCAGCAGTTCCACATGATCATGCTCGAGGCTACCCAGAACGAAGCCATCGTGGCGCTGGCGAGTTCCATCATGGCGGCGATCGCCTGGACGACTTTGTACAAACAGCGCAAGCGGGCGCTGCCGCGCGACCCGGTGCCGGAGCATCGCGCGCTGTTCGAGGCCATCGCGCGCGGCGATTCGGAACAGGCGCGCGAGGCGATGGCGGAACTGGTGACGTTGGCGCTGCAGGACACCGAGATTTCGCTGATCGAGGAGTGAAGCGGTGCCCATCAGTGATTGTCCCGGGGCAAGCCGGCCGTTTGCGCAATGCGCTGATACTTCTCGGAGCCTTCGAGAATCGCGCCGCTGTCCAATTGCCCCACCAGTGCCCGTTGGATCTGCTGCCACGGTGTCTGGGAGGCGGGCATCGGATAGCCGCCGGCCTCACTCAGAACCCGACGGCGAGCGGCAAGTTCTTCGTTGCTGATCAGTACGTCGGCTGTTCCTTTCTTAAGGTCGATGCGGACGCGGTCTCCGGTGCGCAGCAGCGCAAGGCCACCGCCTACGGCGGCCTCCGGCGATGCGTTGAGGATGGAAGGTGAGGCGGAAGTGCCGGATTGGCGGCCATCCCCGATACAGGGCAAGGAATGAACGCCCTGGCGGATCAAATAGGCCGGCGGCCGCATGTTCACCACTTCGGGGGCGCCGGGATAACCGATGGGACCGGCGCCGCGCATGAACAGCAGCGACTGCGCGGTAACACCCAATGCCGGATCGTCGATCCGGCGGTGATAGTCTTCCGGCCCGTCGAACACTACCGCCGACCCTTCGATGGCCTCGGGGTCGTTGGGATTGGACAGATAGCGCTCGCGGAACTCGGCACTGATGACGCTGGTCTTCATGATGGCCGCGTCAAACAGATTGCCGCGCAGCACGATGAAGCCGGCATTGGCTTTCAGCGGTCTGGCCAGCGGGCGGATGACACGCTCATCTTCTATCAAGGCACCGCGACAGTTCTCGCCAATGCTGCGACCGCTCACCGTCATGGCGGATTCGTGAATCAGCCGACCCTGCATGAGCTGATTGATGACGGCCGGCACGCCACCGGCGCGATAGAAGTCCTCGCCCAGGTACTCCCCCGCGGGTTGCAGGTTGACCAGCAGCGGCACGCCATGTCCTGTTGTCTGCCAGTCATCCAGGTGCAGCTCGACACCGGCATGCCTGGCAATGGCCGCCAAATGGATGGGCGCATTGGTCGAGCCACCCAGAGCAGAACTGACCACGATGGCATTCAGGAAGGCCTCGCGGGTCAGGATATCCGAGGGTTTCAGATCCTCATGGACCAGCTCGACAATGCGTTTGCCGGTCCGGTAGGCCATCTCCTGACGGTCCCGATAGGGCGCGGGAATGGTCGCGCAGCCGGGCAGCATCATCCCTAAGGTCTCGGCCAACGAATTCATGGTGGTCGCCGTGCCCATGGTGTTGCAGTAACCGGTTGAGGGCGCCGAGGAGGCGACCAGCTTGATGAATCCCTCGGAGTCGATGTCGCCCGCGGCCAGCATCTGCCGGGCTTTCCACACAATCGTCCCCGACCCAGTGCGTTCGCCCTTGTACCAGCCATTGAGCATGGGCCCGACCGACAGCGCGATGGCCGGGATGTTGACCGTGGCTGCGGCCATGAGGCAGGCGGGAGTGGTCTTGTCACATCCCGTCGTGAGCACCACGCCATCGATCGGATAGCCGAACAGTGTTTCCACCAGCCCCAGGTAGGCGAGGTTGCGGTCCAGCGCCGCCGTCGGGCGCTTGCCGGTCTCCTGGATGGGATGCACCGGGAACTCAATGGCAACGCCGCCGGCTTCACGGATCCCTTCGCGCACCCGCTGGGCCAGCACCAGGTGATGGCGATTGCAGGGGGCAAGATCGGAGCCGGTCTGGGCAATCCCGATAATCGGTTTGCCCGAGCGCAATTCGTCCAGAGAAATTCCGAAGTTCAAATAGCGCTCGAGATACAGCGACGTGAGGTCGATGTTGTCGGGATTATCAAACCAGGCTCGACTGCGAAGTTTGCTGGGGCTCGGTGACATGCGCGGCGAACTCACTTAGTGTCGGGTGGAGAAGCGGAAAATCATCCGGTGGTGATAGGTCGAACCGGGATCGAGCCGGGCACTGGCAAATCGCGGTTCATTGGGTGCATTCGGGAACAGCTGCGGTTCCAGCGCGATGCCATCACCCATGCGATACAGGTGAGCCTGCTTGCCCGGCAGCGTACCGCTCAAGAAGTTGCCCGTGTACACCTGTAGGCCCGGGTCAGTGCTCCAAACCTCCAGCACGCGTCCCGAATGGGGATCCTCGAGGCGAGCCGCGAGTTTGGGCTCGCGCGTCACGCCGGCATCGAGTGCGAAGTTGTGGTCATAGCCACGACCCGCGACGATTTGTGCGTCGTGACCGTCGCGAATTCCCTCGTTGATCACCCGGCCGTGCGTAAAATCGAATACCGACCCGGCTACCGGGCGCAACTCGCCGGTTGGAATCAGGCCGGCGTCGACCGGCGTGTAGTGGCTGGCGGGAATGGTCAACCGCTGTCCGGCAAGACCGTCCGGACTGCCTTCGCCGGCCAGATTGAAGATGCTGTGATTGGTGAGATTGACCACCGTGGGAGCGTCGGTGACCGCCGAGTATTCGATGCCGAGATTTCCGGCATCATCCAGCGAATATGTCGTGGTGACCCTGAGGGTGCCGGGGTATCCCTGGTCTCCCGCGGCGCTGGTCAGCTCCAGAGTGACCGAGGTGGTGGGGCCATCCTCTATCTTGACGATTTTCCACACGCGCTTGTCGAACCCCTTGGCCCCGCCGTGCAGCGAATTGTTCTTGTCGTTTCGCGACAGCTGGTACTGCTTGCCGTCGAGCGAGAACCGGGCGCCCGCGATGCGATTGGCGAAACGCCCGATGGTGGCGCCGTAGTAGTTGGGCTTGTCGACATAGCCTGCGAGATCATCGTAGCCCAGCGCCACATCGGCACTGTGGCCATTGCGGTCCGGCGCTTCCAGTGACTGCAGTGTCGCCCCGTAACTGATGATGCGAGCGCGAATCCCGTGGCCATTGGTGAGCGTGACCGCCTCGATCGCAACGCCATCGGGCAGCGTTCCAAAGGCGCTGCGCTGCGCGCCACCTGCCAGCGCGTCGGTTGCGACCGCCAGCGCGAGAATCAGCGCGACAAGCCGGCGCGCCATGGCGAATGCTGAGTGCGACACCGCAGGACCCTCTTGTGCCTAGAGCAGGATAGTATACAGTCCGACAAAAGGAATCAGCATGGGAAATGCGGACGAAAAAGCGGCCCTGCGGCTGCTGGCCAGCTTGTTCTTCATCTGGGGTTTCATCACCGTCATCAACAACACGCTGCTGCCGCATCTGCGCAGCGTGTTCGACCTGAACTACTTCGAGACCACCCTGATCGAGTCGGTGTGGTTCATTGCCTACTTCGTGGCCTCCATCCCATCGGCCAAACTCATCGAAGGCATTGGCTACCGTCGCTCGCTGCTGACGGGTCTCACCATCATGGCGGTCGGGGCGCTGCTGATGATTCCGGCGGCCCGCCTGCCATCGTACGGGGTGACCTTAATGGCACTGTTCGTAATTGCCTGCGGCATCACCTTGCTGCAGGTGGCGGCCAATCCTTACGTGGCGGTGGTCGGCCCGGCAGATCGTGCGGCTTCGCGGCTGAATTTCGTGCAGGCATTCAACTCCCTGGGTACCACTCTGGCGCCGCTCTTCGGCGGCTACCTGATCCTGGGGCGATCCATTTCCGGCACCTCCTTGACTGGCGTGGCCTCGGCGGCAGAGCGGCTCATGGATGCGCGGGCGGTACAGCTGCCCTATCTGATCGTCGCCGCGGTCCTGCTCGTGCTTGCGGCGGTCATTGCCCGCGCCCGGTTGCCGGACATGGGTGCGCACACCCGCCGGGCGTCGGCGCAGGAACGTCGTGCCCATTCATTGTGGCGCCATCGGAATCTCGTGCTCGGGGTGCCGGCAATCTTCATCTACTTGATCGCCGAGATCGGCGTCTCAAATCTCTTCATCAACTTCGTCTCCGAGCCCACCATCGGCAACCTGACTCACGAACAGGCCTCGCACTATCTGTTTCTGCTGTGGGGCGGAATGATGGTGGGGCGCTTTGCCGGCAGTGTGATGATGCGCTTCATACCCAGCGAGCGGGTTCTGGGTGGGTTTGCCACGGCAGCACTGGTCACCGTGCTGGTCACCTGCTTTGCCCACGGCCCGATCGCCATGGCGGCATTGATCCTGGTCGGCCTCTTTCACTCCATCATGTTCCCCACCATCTTCACACTGGGCATTCGCGGCCTAGGTCCACTGACCGAGGAGGGCTCGGGATTGCTGATCATGGCCATCGCGGGTGGCGCGCTGGTCATCGTGCAAGGGTGGCTGGCCGATCACTTTGGCCTGCAGCACTCCTTCTTGCTGACGGCGGCGTGCGAGCTGTACGTGATTTATTACGCGCTATGGGGTTCTCGTGAGCTAACCCCTGAACGTGTGTGAGTCGCGGCCGCATACGCCGGGTGTCAGGCGCAGCAGGCCGCCCGCGAAGGGCTGTGCACGAAGTTGCTGCGCCGACAGACCGGTGGTGGCGCTGGTGATGAAAAGCTGATCCAGGGCGGCGCCGCCGAAGACCGGACAGGTGGGCCGCTGCACGGGAAGGGCAATCTCGGTCATGATCTGTCCGGTTCGGGACAGCCGCCGGACACACCAGCCGTCCCAAAAAGCGATCCACACATGGTCCTGGGCATCCACCGTCATGCCATCCGGATAGCCCTGGCTGGGTTTGAACTGGGCGAAGGTCTGTTCCGCTTGCGGGTTGCCATCCTCGTCCAGCGTGAGGGCGGTGATGCAGCCGCGCGCCGAGTCCGTGGTAAGCAGGGTCCCGTCGGCAAAAAAGCAGGGACCATTCGGGACCCCGATGTCAGTGCGCACGGTAGTGACG
>DASZCK010000070.1:0-51615 GCA_035943195.1 Steroidobacteraceae bacterium | reverse complement strand
GCGCTGGGCTATGTGGTGGGGGGCCTGGTATCGCATGCCTGGGGATGGCGCGCCGCCTTCTTTGTCGCAGGCATACCCGGACTGGTGCTGGCACTGGCGGCCCTACGGGTACCAGATCCGCCGCGTGTCCCTGAGGAGGCTGGTGCGATTGCACCCGCACCCTCGATCGGCACACGCCCCGGCATGCTCGCCCCGCTGCTTCAGACTCTGACTCTGTACGGCAAGTTGGCGCGTCAGGGGTCCTATACCCTGACCGTACTGGGGTACGCGGCATATACCTTTGCGGTGGGCGGGCTCGCCTACTGGATGCCGACGTTCCTGGAACGGGCGCGCAACGTGCCGGTGTCGCAGGCAACGACCGGGTTCGGCGCCATCGTGGTGGTCACGGGCTTCGTGGGTACCTTCCTGGGCGGTTGGCTGGGTGACTACTGTCTTCGCTATTCGCGGCAGTCCTATCTATGGCTGTCGGGTCTGGCCACCCTTGTCGCTTTGCCGCTGACCGTGGCGACCCTGAGGAGCGCGGCGCCCGCCACCTTCTATCCCGCGCTGGTGGCTGCGGAGCTGCTGCTGTTCATGTCCACGGGTCCCATCAACTCCGTGATCGTGGGCCTGGTCAGTCCGGCACAGCGGGCCTCGGCGGTGGCTTTGAGCGTGCTCGCCATCCACAGCCTCGGGGATGTCATCTCGCCGCCCCTCATAGGCGCGCTCTCTGACCAGACGTCTTTGGGCGCGGCGGTGCTGCTGGTCCCGGTCGCGGTAGCCGTCAGTGGGCTCTTCTGGATCGCAGCTGCCGTGCATTGTCGCCGGCAAGGCGTCCAGGCCTGAACCTGTGACGATTCGCGCATTCCCGATGGTGTCGCTGGCCAGCATGCGTGGCATGCGGGTACAGTCGCTACGTCGACGCTGCTGAAAGTCCCCACCCTTGGCATCCACTCCCCGCTCGGAAACTCTCAATACGCGCGCCGCCGGCATTGTCGGCATCGCGGTAATGTGCAGCCGCCTGCTGGGGCTGGCTCGCGAGCAGATCTTTGCGGCGCTGCTGGGCGGCGGCGAGTTCCTGGATGTGTTCACGATTGCGTTCCGAATCCCCAATCTGCTGCGCGACCTGTTTGCCGAAGGCGCGCTGTCCACGGCATTCATCACCGTCTTCAGCCGCACGACCAGCCGCGACGGCGATGCCGCCGCATTTCGGCTGGCCAACAAGATCACCTCGCTGGCGGCCATTACCATCAGCGCCATCACCGTTCTTGGCATCATCTTCGCCCCCTGGGTGATCTCGCTGCTGGCCGGAGGATTTGATCCGGCCAAGCAGGCCCTGACCGTGTCACTGGCCCGGATCATGTATCCGTTCATCGTGCTGGTGTCGCTGGCGGCGCTGGTCATGGGCATGCTGAACGCGCGCAATGTGTTCGGCATGCCGGCGATGGCGTCGAGCTTCTTCAACTTAGGTTCAATCGTGGCGGGGGTTGGACTGGGCTGGTTGTTTGATCCGCACTTCGGTCCGCGCGCGCTTCTGGGGTTGTCCCTGGGAACGCTGATCGGCGGCCTGCTGCAGTTGCTGGTGCAGCTGCCCGCGTTGCATCGCGAGGGCTACCGCTTCCGGCTGGATCTGCGCTGGCGGGACTCGGGCGTAGCCGAGGTGCTGCGACTGATGGTGCCCTCGGTGATCGCGGCCAGCTCCACGCAGATCAATGTCACCGTCAACTCGATGTTCTCTTCACACCTGGGAAATGGACCCACCGCCTGGCTCTCGGTCGCCTTCCGTCTGATGCAGCTGCCGCTGGGCATCTTTGGCGTCGCGCTGGGGACGGTGTCGTTGCCGCTGCTGGCACGACTCGCGGCGGCCGGCAATCGCGCCAGCTTTCGCGATGAACTGGCGCGCGGCATCCGGCTTTCGTTTCTGCTGACCATACCGGCCATGGTGGGCTTGATCGTGCTGGCGGATCCGATCGTCTGGGTTCTGTATCGGCATGGAAGATTCAATGCCCACCAGTCGCATGAGTCGGCCGGTGCGTTGCAGTACTACGCCCTGGGCCTGGTGGGCTATGCCTCCCTGAAGGTGCTGGTCAGCGCCTTCTATGCCATCGATCGGCGCAAGACGCCGATGTTCGTGAGCTTCGCCGCGGTGGGACTCAACCTGCTGTTCAACTGGCTCTTCACCTTTCATCTGAAGTGGGGACACCGTGGTCTGGCGTTTTCCACGGCGTGCGTGGCGGCGAGCAACTTCACCGTGCTGTACCTGCTGATGCGTCAGGAACTCGGACGTTTTCACGGCGGTGCGCTGTTATCGCTGACGCTCAGGGTGGGCGCGGCGGCAGGTGTCATGGCGGGTGTGTGCCTGGCCAGCACCCGGTGGCTGCTGCCGGGGTGGGAAGGCGCCGAATTCTGGTTGCGGCTGGCGTGGCTGCTGGGAACCATTGCCGTGGCGGTGGGCGCCTTTGCCGCCTGTGCGATGGCACTTAGAGTCTCAGAGCTGACCGCCATTACCGCTGCATTCAGGCGCCGGCTGGCTGCCCGTCACTGATGCGTCGGCCTTGCGCTCACCGTCACTTGTAGTGTGAGTAGTCCGGCGCCTTCCAGCCGCCGCCGAGGTCAGTGATCAATGTGACCGCGTTGGTCTGCTGCGAAACCTTTATCTGTGCCAACTGCAGGCGCGCGCTCAGCGCCGAGGTCTGTGACACCACCACCGTGGTGAAATCGACCGTGCCAGCCCGGTATTCGTTGAGCGTGAGGGTCTCGCTCAGGTCCAGCGACTCGGAGTTCTGGCGCCGCAAATCGAATTCCTTCTGATAGATCGAGGCACCGGCGAGATCGTTCTCCACGTCCTGGAAAGCGGTCAGCACCGTCTGGCGGTAAGAGGCGACGGACTGATCGTACTGACGGCGGGCCTCATCTACCTGGGCGCGGCGTCCGCCGAAGTCCAGGAGTGTCTGCGACAAGGATCCCCCCACCGATTTCGTGAGGTTCTTGCTCTGAAATAGCGTGCTCGCGACCGAGGATAGAAAGCCGTAGGACCCGGTGAGGGTGATGGCCGGAAAATAACTGGCCTCCTGCACGCCGATGGTGGCATTGGCCGCGGCCATCTGGCGTTCCACGTTGGAAATGTCCGGACGACGCTGCAGCAGCTCCGAGGGCACTCCCGCCGGAATCTGCGGCGTCGGAATGTCCCAGGTGTCGCGCGCAGCAAGCTGAAAGCCCGAGGCCGGCTTGCCGATCAGCGCCGCGATGGAGTTCTCCAGCTGATCACGTTGCAGGAGTTCCGACTGTTCCTGATCCTGTGCCGAGAACAGCTGCGACTGCGCCTGCAACACATCGGTGCGGGTGGAGACGCCGGCCTTGTACTTGTTCTGGGTGATGGTCAGGGTGCGTTGATAGGCGCCTTCGGTATCCGACAGCAGCTTGCGCTGTGCATCCGCGCCGCGCAGCTGCAGGTACGCAATAGCCAGCTGACTGCGGGCTGAAAGCTCCGCGTTGGCCAGGTCCGCGGCACTGGCCTGGGCCCCGGCGCGTGCATTTTCCAGCGTCCGACGCAACTTGCCCCACACATCCAGCTGCCAGTCGGTGCTGCCGCCCAACTGGTAGGTGGTCGACTTGGAACTACCCGAGATCACACCGCTGCCGCCCGAGCCGCCGCCGACCACGAAGCCGGGCGCACCGCTGATCGAGCGGGTCACGCCGCCGGTGAGATCGAGGGCAGGAAAGAGGTTGGAGCGATCCTGGCGCACGACCGCTCGCGCCTGCATATAGGCCGCCGAGGCCTGCGCGATATTCTGGTTGTTGACGATGACTTGGGACTCCAGGTCATTGAGAATGGGGTCGTTGAAAAGTGTCCACCAGTCATCCGGAAGAGCCGGCGCGCTGGCCACGGGGTTTTTGTAGCTCTCGGTGACCGCGGTCGCGGGGCGCTTGTAATTGGGCCCTATCGCGCACCCGGCAAGCAGCGTGGCGACGGCCACGGGTACCAGGCAGCGGGCGGCACTTCTTATTGACAGCATCAGGTATCCTCTCATGCGCTCAGGCCCCTGCCCGAGGTTCGCGACCGAAGCATAGCGCAAGGATAGGCTGGACGGCTGGGGCGGTCGACTGGTTTGGTATGAATGGCCCGCCGGGCGCCACGGGCGGCCGCATCGGCATCAGACGATGCAAAAACCGGTGATGAGCAGGCCCTGCTCACGCAGATAGCGCCCGTGCCAGGGACCGGGGTGGTGCTGCGCAATTTGTAATGATCGAGTGGCACGGACGCTGAACCGCTCGGCTTCAAAATCGATACTAATATCGGTGAACCCCAGCCACTGACCGGTCAAGGTGTGCTGGCATTTGTAAAATGCTTCCTTGGCGCTGAACAGCAAAGTTGCCGTCAGCAAAGCCGCCGCCTCATTCTGCGCCTGCAGATTCGCCAGTTCTTCGGGCGTGCAGATGCGACGCCAAAGGTGCGGCTTCACCGAGTCTTCCGGTTCCGCGTCCAGACCCAGTGCACGAATCTGCACGGTGCGGGCGACGACCGCCGCGCAGAAGCCGTCGGTATGGGTAATGCTGCCCGTGGCTCCCTCAGGCCAGCGAGGTGCGCGGTCCGCGCCCGGCGGCAAGGCCACCGCGCCGTAGCCCATCTGCACCAGCGCTGCGCGTGCGCAGGCACGACCCGCGGCAAACTCGTGAACGCGTTTCGGCACCGCTCTTTGCAGAGATTCTCGTTCCTCCGGCAGCAATGCATCGGCTGAAAGAGTGTCGTGCGTTTGATAGGCCACGGCACCCGGCGCGAACAAAGCGGCAATACGTGGCGCCGCGTTCACGCTTTGCGGTGCCGTCTGATTGAAAGTGACCGGTACTCTGTGAAAGAGTTTGCAGAGTGACAAATTGTTGTGCTCAAACGCATGTCAATCATTGAACCAAATGGCCTGATTTGATTCAAATCCTGGGCGCCGTGGAGTAAGATCCGCGCCTGAAATTTTTTGCCGAAATCTTTATTGGAGCTTGCAATGCCGCGCACCACACGCCGTAAACGTGTTCTTTGGACCGCAGACGAACTGAAAACCTTGCGAAAGCTTGCTGGCAAAGTAGGTGTCCGCAAGCTTGCCGGTCAGTTGAAGCGCAGCGAGGCGGCCGTTCGCTTCAAAGCCTGGCAGAAGCGCGTGAAGCTCGCCGTCAAAAAGGTCAAGAGCAAGTGATTCGCTAGCGGCGGCTGCGAAGCGCGGCCGAGCCACCCGCTCGCGCAACCTCCGGCAGGGCCGTAGGCCGAAGCGGTTGCGCGGAATCGCCGCGCTCTTCGAGCAGCCCCGCATGCAGCAGATTTCCATCAAGCATCTGAGCGGGACTGCGGCTGATGTTGATGAGCGGTGGCTTGCCTCTGATGAGTAAGCTGGCAGTCAGGGCATTGGCAAGCGGAGGCGGCGCGCGGCGGCCCTTGGATGCCGCGAGGTCATAACTGACTGCCGCCAGCGCCCTGACTTCATCCCAGTCGATGTCGCCCTGATCCAGCCGCAGACCGAGCCAGCCTCGTCGACCGATGAAGCGCGGCAGGTAGAACCTGTCGGGCGACTGTTTGACGCGTTCGATATGTTCGCCCAGACGAGCCTTGAAGCAGGCGGCAGTGATGCCGTCGCCACCGTGATTCTTGAGGAAATAGGCAAATATCCTGCCGCGCACGCGAAAATCCGCGTGGGCTCCGCAATTGATGCGCTCGGCTTCCGGCAAGCCCAGGCACACCGCGCTCAGCAGGCGCAGACGTCGGTCTTCCCGCGTTCGGGTAGCCATGAAAGTGCTCCCCCGATCCCCCACCCAAAGTCCCGAGGCTGAGCCTATCACGGGCACTAGATCACTGGTCAATCATCATCCTGCCGCATAGGCTTAATCCATGGACTCACGACTCGAAGACCTGCTGGAACTGGTGCGTGCGGCGGCGACGGCACCGGCGGGCATGATCATGGAGGGCTTTCGCGCCCCCGGGCTGCAGATCGATCTGAAGGCCGACGGCTCGGTCGTCACCCGTTTGGATCGGGAAGCCGAAAGGCTCATTCGGGAGTTCGTTGCCCCGCAGGGGCCCTGGCCGCTTCTGGGCGAGGAGTTCGGTCTGGGTGAAGCGCTACACGCGGACGCGAGCCACCGCTGGGTGTTGGATCCCATCGATGGGACATTGGGATTTACTCGGGGGCTACCGACCTTCGGTACGCTGCTGGCCTTCGAGTCGTTGCAGCCGCTGCGTTCGCTGGTCGGTGCCATTCACCTGCCGGCCGCCGCCGAGACTTACTCGGCGGCCCGGGGGCTTGGCGCCTGGTGCAACGGCGCGCCCATCCGGGTCGCCGCCGATCGGCCGCTGCGACAGTGCATCGTAGCCCATGTCCCCCCGGCGAATTTCGCCCGGGCGGGGTTGTCGGCCGGGTTCGAGAGCCTGATGCGTGCCGGTACCCACCTGCGAGGCTGCCACGATTGCTGGTCGCATGCGATGGCGGCACGTGGTGCGCTTGATGCAGTGGTGGAACTGGGCTTGAACCGCTGGGACATCGCGGCCACGGAAGTCATCGTGGAGGAGGCCGGGGGTGCCTGCCGGATCCGACCCTCGCACTACGGCCCCGGCAAGTACGATGTGGTGCTGGGCAACGTCCGAACGGTGGACGAGGTCGCCCGGCTCATCGGGTTTGACCAGCATCCGGCGCCCTGAATTGGGGCTGTCACGCAAAATTCATATTGAGTCTGCGGCCGATAAGGGTTGCGTCACGTTCCCGTGGCGGCGGGGCAACATAGTCTGGGCCGTGTTTGCCTTGCCACGGATGCATGATGCTCACCGATTTGGAAGCCTTGCTAGCGCAGGGGAGCCTGCAGGCGCTGTTTCAGCCCATCATCGACGGCGTCCTGCGCCGGCCGATAGGCTATGAAGCCCTTATCAGGGGGCCGGTGGGCTCGGCCCTGCACCTGCCGGATGCTTTGTTCGCGGCGGCCCACCAGGCCGACCGCTGCTTGGAGCTGGAGCGCGCCTGCCTGTCGGCGGCCCTCAACGGATTTGCCAGCCTGAACATCGACGGGCGGCTGTTCGTCAATGTGCTACCACAGACGCTGTTGCACTGGTCGGAATTCCCGGCTTGGCTGGATGAGCGACTGCGGGCACTGGAGTTGGACCCGCATCAACTGGTCATCGAGCTCACCGAGCATGGTCTGACCGACGACCAAGGGCCGCTGCTCGCCGCCGTCGATCCACTGCGCCGCCTAGGATGCGACATTGCACTGGATGATCTGGGCGCCGGCGCCTCGGGCCTGAAGACCTGGTCGGCCGTAAGACCCGAATACGTCAAGGTCGACCGCTACTTCGTATCCGGAATTGAGCACGATCCGGTGCGCGGGGAAATCCTGCGTTCGATCGTCGACATGGCGCGCGCCATCGGCTGTCGCGTGATAGCCGAGGGGGTGGAGAATGCCGCGCAATGCATGCTGGCGCTGGAACTTGGGGTGGATCATGTGCAGGGTTACCTCTTGGGACGTCCACAGTCCGTGCCGCGTCTGGACAGTGCCGCATTAGTCGCACTGGAGCGCGTCGCCGGCACCGTGACGGTGGATTGCGCCGAACATCTGGCGATGCCGGTGCCGGACGTGCCCGACTCGACGCCCGTTGGCCAGGTGGTCGAGATGTTTCGCATGCACCCGGCCTGCACTGCCTTGGCGGTGACCACGGCTGGACACCCCGTGGGGGTGGTCCGCCGCGATGAATTGCTGATCCTGCTCAGCAAGCCGCTGTATCCGGAAGTGTATAACCGCAAGCCAGTCTCGGCCGTCATGGACGCGAACGCCGTTCGCATCGATGCGCGGGCGCGCCTCGACCAGGTCAGCCGGGTGGTTACCGGACAATCTGCCACCGGCCGGCGCGATGATTTCATCATCACGCGTCAGGGTTCCTACCTTGGAATGGGACGGATGATCGATCTGCTGCGTCAGATTACCGCGCAACAGATCCAGGCCGCCAAGCATTCCAATCCGCTGACGGGACTGCCCGGCAATCGCGAGATCCAATCGCACCTGAGCCAATGGCTGATGCGGCGCCAGCCTTTTGTGACCTGCCATCTGGACCTGGATCACTTCAAGTTCTTCAATGACACTTATGGCTACGCCCGCGGCGATCAGGTCCTGATGCACGTGGCGGAGACGTTGGTGCGCACGGTGCGAGCGCGGATCGATTTCGTCGGTCACGTCGGCGGTGATGATTTCGTCTTCCTCATGCGTAGCCACGACTGGTCACTACGCTTGATGAGTCTGCTGGAGGATCTTGGCGCGTCGCTGCCGAATTTCTACGACAACGAGCACCGCGAGGCCGGCTGCATCCTGGGCCGAGATCGTGACGGTCAGGAGCGTCAGTTCGCGCTACTGTCGGCTTCGGTGGCGGTGGTGGAGATTGATGCCGCGCCCAGCATGACGGCCGAAGTGATCGCCGAGCGCCTGCGTCGCGCCAAGAAGGCGGCGAAGGCGCTGCCGGGCTATTCCTGTGTGCTCGTCAATCCGGAAGGTCGGTCGGTGGATCTGGCCGCAAAGCATTCCGGTCGCGAGGTCCCCGAAGTCCTTGAGAGCAGCCGAGCGTCGGGCTGACAGCCTGCAGGGCCGCTCGTTGGCCTTCAGTCGGTCCCGGGCGCAGCGGGCGTCGTGCCATCCGCCTCCACCACTGCCACCACTGGTGTGACGGGAGCGATGGGGACTGCCGTCACCGCAGCCGTCGGTCGACGGACGGGCCTGGCTTTGGGTGGCCTCTTGCTGGCGGCGGCCTTTACGACTCGCTTGGCCTTTTTCTTTACACTCGGACGGGCAACGGCGCGGGCGCTCACCTTTGCGGGTGACTTGACTGCCTGCACCTGCTTCATGGGGCGCTTTGATTTGGCGGTTCTTTTCTTACTGGTCTTCGGGGCCGTGGCGGTGACGCCGACCTTGGCGCGCGCAGGGGCCGCTGTCGACTTGCGCGCCTGCTTCCAGGCCTTGCGTGCCGCGCCGGCGCGCTTGCGTGCGCGTCGCACTTCGCGCTTGGCATCCTTGATGCGTTTGCGCGCCCGCTTGAGTTCTTCTTTGGCGAGGCGGACGCTCTGCTTGGCGACATCGACCCGCAGACGAGCGCGCGCTACCGAGGCGGCCAGTTCAGCTTTGGAGTCGGGCATCTTGCGTTCGGTGGCAGCGGGGGATTGCTTCATGGTCCCTACTTGAGGTAATGCCGGCGCTACGAAGTCTCTCGCGACCCGCTGCTCAAGGCAAGGCACCACTTGATTGACAGGTCAAGTGCTCGTACCGATTGACAGGGCGGGCGTCCGCGACTATGCAATTGCCGGTGCAGTTATCCACAGAAGCTGTGCATAACTGGGTGCAAAAACCCACTTGAAAATCTCGCAGACGCATTGCCTGAAGGGTTTGCGTTAAGGTGCGCAAAAACTGAACACTTACGTGCCATTTCGCATCTTGCGGAACGATGGAGCTCCTTGAGTCGCAGTGCGTCAGCGAACAACAATATTTCTTGAGCAGCTGGCGCACATGGTCGGCGTGCAGCCGCTGCACGCCGTGCCCCTGCGCGCGATGTGGACCGAAGTGTTCAGCGTCCACACGGAGGAGGCTGTCGAGACCTGCCTGGCAGCCGGTGCACCGCTGACCACGCCCGCACTCGACGCGGTGTCGACGCAGTGGCCGCGACCCTGGGTTTTTGGGCGTTTGCTGCTGCTGGGGTTGCTGATCTACGGCGCATTCTCGCTGGCGTGGTCCCAGAGCGGCAATCGCAACCTGATTCCTGGACTCATTCTTGCCGGCTCGTTCGCCGTACCGATGTCGACGCTGGTGCTGTTCTTCGAGTGCAATGTGCGGCGCAATGTTTCGCTGTACCAACTCATGCGCGTGTTGCTGCTGGGCGGTGTGCTGGCGCTGCTGCTGTCACTGCTCGTGTTCCGAATAGGTGCAGCCTTGCCGCTTCAGGGTCTGGGCGCAGCCGTCGCGGGGCTGGTGGAGGAACCGGCGAAGCTCCTGACGCTCGGATTTCTTATCAACAACCCGCGCTATCGATTCACGCTCAACGGCCTGCTGCTGGGTGCGGCGGTCGGAACCGGCTTTGCGGCCTTCGAATCCGCCGGCTATGCCTTCCGTGCCGGCCTTGAAGGCGGGTCGCTACTGATGCGCGATGTCATCCTCAGCCGCGGGCTGCTCGCGCCCTTTACGCACATCGTCTGGACCGCGATGGCGGCGGGGGCGTTGTGGCGAGTGAAAGGCGCTGGCCCATTCAGCTGGCGGATGCTGGAGGACTCGCGCTTCCGCCGGGTGTTTGCCGTGGCGGTGGTGCTGCACATGGTCTGGGACACGCAATGGCCCTTGGGGGGAGATCTTCTGTACCTGATGGTGGGACTGGCGGGCTGGTTCATGGTGGCGAGCCTGATCCAGGAAGGACTCGAGGAGATCCGCCGGCAGCAAGGGCGCCATTGAGCAGCACCGCGAGGCGACGTCCGGCAAGCGCGACGCGCTCGCCGGCAATGATCCGTGCCTGGTCACGATAGGCGTCGGTCAGCGCATAAGGACCTGATCCCGGACCGATGGGGGAGGCATACGCCACGCGCCGCGCAAGCTCCCCGCTTTCCTCGACCCAGGCGCCGATGGCGGTATCGGCCACGCGGCGCGGCGCGGGCGTGGGTAAGTGGCGCGCGAGCGCCACGGCCTGCTCCGGGGTGCCGCGCCCGAGAGCCTGGTCCCAAAAAAAGTGCAGCTCCCGGCGGCAGGGCGGCGCACACAGTCGCACCCGGTTGCCGCCCACGTCTCCCAAGGGCAGCTCCTGGGTGAAGCGCGACACGGCATGCAGCGGTTGGTGGATATCCCCGACCAGATGCAGAAGCCAGGTGAGGTCGTAGGACTTGAGCAGGGCGGGTGCCCGCGGGTCGGCGAGCACCTGGCGAAAATCCGCGATGCGCGTGGCGGCGTTGGGCGCCGGCACCGGGGGCACGGGGGTCCCATCGGTGGAGAACGGCACGTCCACGTAGTGCCAGTAGCGATGCTCGCGGAGGTCCTCGTAGCCGATGTTCAGATTGGCATCGGGGCCTGCCGGGCTTTCACCGTCATCCAGGTGGCCGGGCTCATGCTTGATGGCATCAGGCCAGGTCGCGGCGCGCAGGAAGGCCGTGACGTCCCGGTCCTGAGTCGCCACCCCGTCGATCCAACGTGCATAGTCGGGGTTGAGCCGCAGAAGTTGGGAGACCCGGGTCCGCGCCGCCGGCCGCAGGTGCTGCCAAGCGACCGCGGCCACCGTCATATGGCCGAAGTCGTTCCAGGCCATCACCGGTGAACACACCAGCGACCCTGAGCAGGCCAATGCCAGGGCCACCCACGGCGCACGAAGCCGGTGCATGAACCCGTCAAACCCCAGCCTGAGGGCCGCGCCGTGGAGCTGTTGCTGACTCAATTGCGGGCTCCGTTTTGCGGCTCCGTTGCAACCAAGAATCCTCGTAAAAACGCCAGGTTGGCATCCTTACTGCGAATTAATAGAGAAGATATTGCAGTGCCTAGGCGCTCGTGTAGGCTCTGCAACCCGTGAAGCCCGTTGGTTGCCAGCGTACTTATATTCCTCAATGGAGACGACTCGTGGTTAGCAAACTCGTTCCTGCTCTCGCCCTGATCCTGTTGGCCGGTCCGGTATGCGCTCTCGCCGCCGACGCGGGTTCTTCCGCTCCGGCTTCGGATGCCAAGACCAGCACCCATGCCAAGAAGCATCACACCAGCAAGAAGAAGAAGGCCTCGTCGACTTCTGCTCCGGAATCGAAGTAAGACCAGTTCTGCGAATTGGATCGATGGAGAGGCCCGCTTCGGCGGGCCTCTTCTTTGGTGCTCAGGTTTGGCGGTAGAGCCGCACTCAGCGGCTTGCCGCATCGCCCTCATCGTCGCTTGGAACGAGGGCGACCAGCCGCCCATCCAGGGGTAGCGCCGAGAGTTCCAGGTTGAATCCCGGTCCTTCCCGGTGCGGAAAGGCGACCCCCACCTTCGTCCAGCTCTTGGCCTTCTGGCCGGTCGAGCCTTCGAATTCGCGAACGGTAAAGACGTTGAAGTACGCCGCAGCGACAGATTTGCTCATGATGACTTCTCTTTGAAGATCCCGAAAATCCGGGCGCAGTCAGCATGGGCGGTAGACCAAGATTGCGGCAACGCGGCAATCTGGTGCAAGGATTCAGTTTGAGGGGTGCCGACATCCGTCACAGTGACGGGCGAGTTCCGTCTGTGATCAGCGTGAAGGTCAGACTCGCGTGTCCCGCAGGCGGGACACGCGAGTTTCAAGCGGAAAGCTCAGTACCGGCCGCCACCGCCGCCGCCGCCGCCACCACCGCCGCTGCGGCGAGGGCCACCACCACCACCCGGACCACGGCCGCCACCACCCGGCGGGCGATCCTGGGCTTCATTGACGCGCAGCGCGCGACCGCCCATCGAATAGCCATTCAGGCTCTGGATGGCGCGGGAGGCGTCGGCATTGCTCATTTCCACAAAGGCAAAACCGCGCGGACGACCCGTTTCACGGTCCATGATCACGTTCACGGACTCAACAGTCCCATGTTGCGCAAACAGAGCACGCACCTGGCTCTCGTCAGCGGAAAAGGGCAGATTTCCAACGTAGATTTTCGTCATATCACCTAACTCACAGCTGAACATCAAGGGCGCGCCGTTGCGAACCGCGGCGACACAATACACGTGTGAATGGGGTCCGCGCCAGATGCTGAGCCTATGAGTTGACAAGTCCTGCCGGCGTAGCCGGCCCTGGCCAAATGGCCACGGTATGGATCAATACGGTGCAGGGGTCAGGATTTGAGGCCGTCCCAGAGGGCCTCCATCTTCTGCCGTAGGGCAGCGTCCGGCAAGGTGCCATGGGCGGCCGCCATATTGTCCTCCAGGTGCCCTACCGTGGTAGTCCCGGGCACGGTACAGGTGATCGCCGGGTGCGAGACCACGAATTTCAGGAACAGCTGGCTCCAGCTGGTTATCTGGATGGACGCTGCCCAGTCCGGCAGGGGCTTGCCGGCAACCTGCCCGAAGACACTCGCGGCTGCCCGCCGGCCGCCAAAGGGTGAGTTGGCAATGACGGCGATGCCTTTCTGTTGCGCCAACGGCAGCACCTCATCGCCGGCACCCCGATTCGCCAGGGAGTAGTCGACCTGGATGAAGTCCAGGGGCAGGCGCTTCATGTAGTCCATCAATTGCCCGTGCTGACCGGGACTGGAGGTGGTGATGCCGAAATAACCGATGCGGCCGGCCTTTTTCCACTTTTGCAGCACCGGGACCATGGCATCGACCCCGATCAAGTTATGCACCTGCATCAGATCGATGTGCTGGGTCTTCAGGCGGCGCAGGGATTCTTCCATGGAGGCCTCACCGGCGGTGGCATCCCGTGTCATGACCTTGGTGGCCAGGAACAGGCGGTCGCGATTGTGCAGGCCATCCACCAGATCACCGATGACTTGCTCGGCCCGGCCATACAGGGGTGCCGTGTCCACGACCGCGCCGCCATGCGTGGGCAGTTGGTCCAGGACCGCGCGCCGCGCCGCTATGTCATCTGCGTCCGTCACGTTGTAGTTGTTGGTTCCGACCCCGATGACCGGGATTTTCTGGCCAGAGGAGGGAATCGCCTTGGTGAGGACGGCGCCCGGGCCCGCTGCCAGGGTCGTTCGCGATAGGGCCATGCCGGCCCCCACCGTCAGGGCGGCCAGGAGCGCATCCCGGCGGTTCAATCGGGGCGGGTTCATCAGGTCACTCCTTGAGGGTTCGTGACTTATCCTACACCGGCGCCGCACGTCGGCGGTTCGCGAACCGGACCAGCCGGCTTTCCCGCCTGGCAACAGACCTGGACGCTGACGGGGCCGGGCTTGCTGCTGGCGCGGCCTTTCGGTCATGCTCCCGCCGATGATTTGTTTAGCGCAGCCGGATGCGGCGATTCTCGCCCGCAAGGCCACGATTCTCGCCGCACTGCGAACTCTCCTGGACCCGACCGATGTCATAGCTGATGACCTGTTGCTGCGCGCCTACGAAACTGATGCTCTGACCGCCTACCGTCAGCGCCCGCTCGCGGTGGTGCTGCCGCATACCACTGCACAGGTCGCGGCGGTGCTGCGCTTCGCGCTTACGGAGGGCATCAGGATTGTGCCGCGGGGGGCCGGCACCTCACTATCCGGCGGCGCCGTACCGGTCGCCGATGCCATCGTGGTGGGCATGGGTCGCTTCAACCGCATCCTGGAAATCGATTACGCGGATCGCTGCGTGGTCGCGCAAAGCGGCGTAACCAACTTTGCAATCAGCGAGGCAGTGGCGGCCCGCAATTTCTATTACGCACCGGATCCCTCCAGCCAGATCGCCTGCACCATCGGCGGCAATGTCGCGGAGAATTCCGGCGGCGTGCATTGTCTGAAATACGGCCTGACCACGCACAACGTCCTGGGTCTGGAAATGGTGACCCCGCAAGGCGAGACCCTGCGCCTCGGCGGCCGCCACCTGGACGCGGGCCACTATGATCTATTGGGCCTGACGATCGGGTCCGAAGGGCTGCTGGGCATCGTCACCGAGGTGACCGTGCGCATACTGCCCCGGCCGCAGACGGCGCGCGCCCTGCTGATCGGATTCAGCTCCGCCACCGGTGCCAGCGACTGCGTCGCGGATGTCATCGCCGCGGGCATCGTCCCGGCGGGACTCGAAATGATGGACGGTCCGGCGATACGCGCGGCGGAGGAGTTCGTGCATGCCGGCTATCCGTTGGGCGCCGCTGCGCTGCTGATCGTCGAACTGGATGGCCCGGTCGCCGAGGTCGACGAGCTCATCACACGGGTGCATGCCATCGCGAGCCGGCATGGCGCGAGTTCCTGCCGGGCCTCAGCTGACGACGCCGAGCGCCAGCGCTTCTGGGCCGGGCGCAAAGCGGCCTTTCCGGCGGTCGGGCGTATCAGTCCTGATTATCTGTGCATGGACGGCAGTATTCCGCGCCGGCAGCTGGCGCCGGTACTGCTGTCGATAGCGGAACTCTCGCAGCGGCACGGCCTGCGCGTCGCCAATGTGTTTCACGCCGGTGACGGTAACCTGCATCCGCTGATTCTGTACGACGCCAACGTGGCCGGCGAACTGGAGCGCGCCGAGGCCTTCGGCAGTGACATCCTCAAACTGTGCGTCGATGTCGGCGGCGTGTTGACCGGTGAACATGGTGTGGGACTGGAAAAACGTGATCTGATGACTTATCAGTTCGGCCCGACGGACCTTGAGGTCCAGCACCGGATCAAGCATGTCTTTGATCCGCAGCTGCGGTTCAACCCCGGCAAGGTGTTCCCGACTCTGAGCCGCTGCAGCGAGCAGGGCCGCGAACATGTGCATGCCAATGCCGCGCCTTCCGTGCACAGCGCTCTGCCACGGTTTTAAGCGGTGGCTCGTCCCGCTAACGAAGCCGAACTGGTCGAGTTGCTGAGCGCGCCTGGCCCGGCGTATGAACTCGTGGCCGGGGGTACCAAGCGCGGCATCGGCCGACCCATGGACGCGACGCTCCTCGACCTGTCGGCCTTCAATGGCGTCGTGGACTATGAACCCGGAGAGCTGGTGCTGACGGCCCGCCCCGCGACGCCCCTAAACCAGGTCGAGAGCCTGCTCGCCGCCCAGGGCCAGCGCCTGGCATTTGAACCACCCGTGGCTGTGCTTGAGGCGTCAAAGGAGCAGACCCTGGGCGGGGTTCTCATGGCCAACGCTTCGGGTTCGCGGCGCGTCACCGCAGGTTCGGCACGGGATCATTTCATCGGTTTTCGTGCGGTAAACGGCCGCGGCGAAGCCTTCGTCGGTGGCGGCCGGGTGGTGAAGAATGTGACCGGTTTCGATCTGCCAAAGGTACTCGCGGGGTCATGGGGAACGTTGGCGGCGCTCACTGAAGTCACGGTGCGGGTGGTTCCCGCCGCCGAATCTGAATCCACGCTATTGTTCCCGGTCGAATCCGCAGCGTCGGCCGTCGAGTTGTGTTCGCAGGCGCTTGGTTCGACGTTCGACGTGTCCTCGGCAGCAGTGCTGCCGGCGCGCGGCGTAGCCTTGCGCCTGGAAGGCCTGGCTGCCTCGGTGACCACGCGGGTCGCCGGGTTGCTCGCCGTTGTGGCGCGCCGCCCGCACAGCCAGCTGACGCTTGCGGCCTCACGGCAGTTCTGGCGCCAGGTGGGCGCGGCCGCGGCGCTGGAGCGTTTCCCGGTGCTCTGGCGACTGTCGGTGGCACCGCGGCAGGCCGCGCGCATCCTCGAGGCGATTGAACCGGAGGATTTTCAGCTCGATTGGGGTGGTGGACTGATCTGGATAGGCGCGCGGGAGCCTGACGCCGCGCGCATCCGCGCTGCCTTGCAGGGCGGACATGCCACACTCATCCGTGCCAATGTCGAGCAGCGCCGCGAGACCGCGGCGTTTGAACCCCAGACGGCCAGCGTCGCGGCGCTGGCGATGCGGCTGAAAGCGGCATTTGATCCGCGCAATCGCTTGAACCCCGGACGCATGGGCTGATGCAGACGCAATTCAATTCCGCGGCACTGGCTGATCCGGACACCGCAGAGTCGGAGAAGGTGCTGCGCAAATGTGTACATTGCGGGTTCTGCACCGCGACCTGTCCCACCTACGTGCTGCTCGGCGATGAACTCGACAGTCCGCGCGGCCGGATCTACCTCATCAAGGACATGCTGGAGCAGCAACGCCCCGCAACCGCCGCGGTGGTCCAACATCTGGATCGGTGTCTGTCCTGCCTGGGTTGCATGACCACCTGTCCGTCGGGCGTTCATTACCAGCACCTCATCGATCACGCGCGCGTGCATGTCGAGCGTACCTATCGACGACCGCTGCGCGAGCGCTGGTTGCGTACGCTGCTGGCGAAGATCCTGCCGTTTCCCGCGCGGCTGCGGCTGGCGCTGGGGCTTGCCGCCCTCGTGCCGCGGCGCTGGCGCAGCTCGACGCTGTGGCCCGCGCCGCTGCGCGCCATGCTGCGCCTGGTGCCCGTGCCGGCGGCGAGAGCCGCCGCCGTGCCGGTGCCGCTGTCGACACCGGCGCAGTCACGGGGTCGTGTCGCCCTGATCCTCGGCTGTGCACAAGGCGTGCTCACGCCCGAAACGCACGCCGCCAGCCAGCGTCTGCTGATGCGGGCCGGATGGGAGGTAGTGCCGATAGCAGGCTGCTGCGGGGCCTTGAGCCATCACCTGGGTCGTCGGGAAGAGGCCGATGGCTTTGCTGCTGGACTGATGGAAAAGCTGCGTGTCGCCAGTAGCGCGGGTGAGTTTGCCGCCATCATCGTCAACGCGTCCGGATGTGGCACGCAGTTGAAAGACTACGGCTACCTGTTCCGCAACCAGCCACGGCTTGCCGCCGACGCGGCCCGCTTCAGTGCGCTGGCGCGCGATATCACCGAGGTACTGGCATCCGGGCCCTTGCCGCTGCAGGCCTTGTCACAGTTGCCGAGCGTCGCCTATCACTCTGCCTGCTCCATGCAGCACGGCCAGAAACTTGATGCCGTGCCGCGACGCCTGCTGCGCGAAGCCGGATTCACTGTGCGCGAGATTGCCGAGGGGCATCTGTGCTGCGGCTCGGCTGGCACTTACAACATTCTGCAACCGCAGCTCGCCACGCAGCTGCGCGACCGCAAGCTTGCCAACATCGAGCGCACCGGTGCCGAAGTCGTCGCGACCGGCAATGTCGGGTGCATCGTGCAGCTTCGGTCAGGCGCGGCGCTGCCCGTGGTGCACACCGTTGAATTGCTCGATTGGGCCTGTGGCGGTCCCCGGCCCGCGGCGCTCAACTGATGCGCCGGTAGCGCGTGACGGAATTTTCAACCAGGCGCTGGAACTGTCCCGAGCACACCAGGAACTCCAGGTGCGCCAGGGCTTCGCCCATGGCCAGGAACAGGTTAAAACCGCGCTGCGGCCGACGGTACAGAAAGGGTAAGCACTGAAAGGCCGTGAGCGGCGTCCGGCAGGCTTCGTACAGTTTCGCGAAGTGTCGCTCATGATGCTGGCGGATCTCGGCCACTCGCGCGGCGAGTCCGACGAACGGCCGTCCGTGGGAAGGCAGCACCAAGGTCAAAGGGTCGAGTGCCGAGAGCCGGTCGAGCGACTGCAGGTAGGTGGCGAGCGGATTGGGGTCTGAGGTGAGCGGCGTCAGTCCGACGTTCGGCGATATGGTGGGCAATACCTGATCACCGACAATCAACACGCTGCGCGGCTGCGCGGCGTACAGGCATAGGTGTCCATGGGCATGCCCGCCGGTTTCCAGCCAGCGCCACGCGCGCGCGCCGATAGCGGTGACTTCGTCGTCGCGCAGCAAGCGCTCCGCCTGCGGTACCCCATCCACCGAGTCCTGGTAGCCGCGCGATCCTAGGGCCGGGGCCATCTCCTCCAGCGGTTCCACACCATGCCCGGCGAAGAACGCCAATCTTTCGGCCAGCATCGGCGCCGAGGTCTCCCCGAGCAACATGCGCAACTGCGCCAGGGTCGAGGCCGAAGTCCACAGCGGCAGGGTGAAGCGTCGCTGGAGCCACGCCGCGAGACCTGAGTGATCCGGATGCAGGTGGGTGAGCAGGATGCGCGTCAGCGGCCGGTCGCGCAGCACGGTGCTGGCCAGCTGTTCCCAGAGGGCCCGTGTTTCGGCGGTCGCCATACCGGTGTCCACCAGAGCGTAGCCACCGGCTTCCTCGAGCAGCCACAGATTGATATGGTCCAGGGAAATCGGCAGCGGCATCCGCAGCCACCACAGCCCGTCCTGCACCGGTACGATCGCGCCGGGCGCCGGCACCGCAAGGTCCGGATAATGAATGGAGTCGGTCGCCGCGGGCGGCAGTGCCACGCCGTCAGGAGAGATCATCCGGCTCTGCGGGCATCGGGGGCGTGGGCGGACTGCAGGCAGTCCTCCTCGCTGTCGGCACCCGCGCATTCGCCTTCTTCGATCTGCACGGTGGCATGGTCGACGCCAAAACGCTCGTGCAGGCGCTGCATCACGGCCGTCAGTGCGGCGTGGCGATCCGCACCATCCCGCAAAGTTGCGTGCAGGGTCAGCATGGGCGTCTCGCCGGTGAGCGACCAGACGTGGATATGGTGGACGCCCTTGATGCCGGGAAGGGTCTCGAGCTCATGTTCGACCGCGTGCGCATCAAAGCCCGACGGCGCACCCTCCAGCAGCACATGCGCCGAATCGCGCGTCAGCTGCCAGCCGGAGCGCAGGATCAGCACGGCCACCGCCAACGACAGCACCGGATCGGCGATGATCCAGCCGCGCCATAGGATCAGGCCGGCGGCGCCGACCGCCGCCGCCGATCCGGCCAGGTCGCTGAGTACATGCAGGCGCGCGCTGCGTTCATTGAGCGAGGTGGCCCCGGTGAGCGCCATGAAGGCGCAGATATTGGCGGCGGCACCGATGGCAGCGATGACGAGCATCACGGTGCCGTTGACCTGCGGTGGCAGCAGCAGTCGGCGGCTGGCCGCGACGACGACTGCGCAGGTCAGCGCCAGCAGTACCAGGCCGTTGGTGTAGGCCGCGAGGGTCTGATAGCGCCGGTGACCATAGGTGCGATCGGCGCGCGCGGGGCGGCGCGCCATGCGGATGGCGATTATCGCCAGCAGCAGCGAAGCCGCGTCGGCCAGCATATGCGCTGCCTCGGCGTACAGCGCCACCGAATTGGCCCACAGGCCGCCGCCGGCTTCAACCAGCGTGAACGAGAACAGCAGTCCGAAGGCTAGCCAGAGCCGCCGCTCGCTGGCCTGGTCGGCGCCGTGGACATGGCCAGGACCGTGTGCGTGATCGTGGTCGTGCCCGTGATCATGATGATGATCATGGGAATGCGGATTCATGGAGGTTTATCCTACCGCAATTGGGTCCCGCCCCCCTGGACTTATGTCCGGCGGCGGGCGGCCCGACCCGGGCCTCGGTTTTTGCTGTGGAGCGATGGATTTGGCTGAGATGAACCTGGTGTTCGTGCCTGGTCTGCTGTGCGATCAGGCTGTCTGGAAACCGCAATTGAAGGCGCTGAAGGGTCAGGCGCGGATCCAGGTCGCCGACCATGGTGAGCTGGACTCATTGAGTGCCATGGCGGAGCGGATCCTGGCACAGGCGCCGGCGAAGTTCGCGGTGGCTGGTCACTCCATGGGTGGTCGCGTCGCGCTCGAAGTCGTGCGGCGCGCCGGCAGCCGCGTCACGGGCCTGGCGTTGCTGGACACCGGCTACTCGCCAAAGCCGACCGGCGTCGCGGGCGACAAAGAGGCGGCGGGGCGCCTGGAACTGCTGGAGCTGGCGCGTCACTCCGGAATGCGTGCCGTGGGCGAGCGCTGGTTGCGGATCCCGATGGTGTACGAGGGGCGGCTACGGGAGCGCAAGCTGGTCGAGCCGATTCTGCAGATGATCGAACGCAAGACGCCGGAGATCTTCGCGGCGCAGATCCGGGCGCTGCTGGGACGCCCCGATGCGACCCCGCTGCTGCCGATGATTTCATGTCCGGCGCTGGTGCTGTGTGGCCTGGATGACGCCTGGTCGCCGATCGCCATTCACCGCGTCATGGCACAGCTGATCCCGCACAGCACCCTGGTATCTATCCCCGAATGCGGGCATATGTGCACCATGGAGCGTCCCGATGCGGTGAGTGGCGCGCTGCGCACCTGGTTGCAGCGCGTGGCGCAGCTGAGCGGTTGAATTCGAATGATCATTCCACCAACCATGACCGCAATCCGGATTCGCGAGCCGGGACCCCCTTCGGTGCTCGAGCCCTTCGTCATGGCGGTACCCACGGTGGCACCCACCGAGGTTCTGATCCGCGTGTCCGCCGCGGGAGTCAATCGACCCGACATTCTGCAACGGCAGGGCCACTATCCACCGCCGCCCGGAGCCTCGCCCATTCCGGGTCTTGAGGTGGCCGGCGAAATCGCCGCGCTGGGCAGCGACGTGCGCGACTGGCGGGTCGGAGACCTGGCGTGCGCGCTGCTGGCGGGCGGGGGCTATGCGCAGTACGCGACCGTGCCGGCCGAGCAGTGCCTGCCGGTACCGGCGGGCCTGACACTGCAGCAGGCGGCCGCACTGCCTGAGACCTTTTTCACGGTGTGGCTGAACCTGTTCCGACGCGCCGGCCTGCAGCCGGGGGAGACGGTGCTCGTGCATGGCGGTGCCAGCGGCATCGGCACGACGGCGATCCTGCTCGCCTCGGCCTTTGGGGCCCGGGTGCTGACGACGGCCGGCAGCGCCGAAAAATGCGCAGCCTGCGAGGCGCTGGGAGCGCAACGTGCGATCAACTATCACACTCAGGATTTTGTGGCGGCGGTGCGGGAGGCCACCCAGGGTCGCGGCGCGGACGTGATCCTCGACATGGTCGGGGGTGCGTACGTAGAGCGCAACATCAGCGCGGCGGCCGTAGACGGGCGCATCGCCTTGATCGCGGTCCAGGGTGGCGCGCGTGCCGATATTGACCTGCGGCAGATCATGGTCAAAAGGCTGAAGCTCATGGGCGCAACGCTGCGGCCGCAGTCAAGCGCGGCCAAGGGTCGCATCGCCCGGGACCTGCTGAATGATGTATGGCCGCTGTTCGTGGACCGGCGGCTGATGCCGCCGCCCATTCACGCCCGCTTCGCGCTACCGGCAGCTGCCGATGCCCATGCGCTCATGGAGTCAGGCGTTCACATCGGCAAGATCGTCCTCCTCGTCGAGCACGGCTGAGGCGTCCGTGGTTTTCGCAACCGCCAGCCAACGATAAACACCGCCGGCGAGCGCTGCACCCAGCAACGGGGCCACCCAGAACAGCCACAGCTGTGAAACGGCCCAGCCGCCGACGAACAGCGCCGGTCCGGTGCTGCGCGCCGGATTCACCGAGGTGTTGGTGACCGGGATGCTGATCAGATGGATCAGTGTCAATCCCAGCCCAATGGCAATCGGTGCGAACCCTTTTGGCACGCGGGAGTCGGTCGCCCCCAGAATGATGATGAGGAACATGAAGGTCATGACGACTTCGCTGATCAGGCAGGACTGCAGGCTGTAGCCGCCCGGCGAATGCGCGCCATAGCCGTTGGATGCCAGACCGCCGCTCAAGTTGAAACCGCTGGCACCACTGGCGATGAGATAGAGGATGCCCGCACCGGCCACTGCTCCCAGTACCTGCGCGATCCAGTAGGGCAGCAGATCGGCCGCCTTGAAGCGGCCGCCGACCACGAGGCCGAGCGACACCGCCGGGTTCAGGTGGCAGCCGGATATGTGTCCGATGGCAAAGGCCATGGTGAGTACCGTCAGGCCGAAGGCCAGGGCGACCCCCAGCAGGCCGATTCCCACCTGGGGAAATTTCGCAGCCAGTACCGCGGCGCCGCAGCCGCCCAATACCAGCCACAGGGTGCCGATGAATTCTGCGCCGAGCCGTTTTGACAAAGGCATGGTGTTTGCCCCCTTTCAGAGATTGCTTATTTTAGAGCCAGTTCCAGACGCACCGTGTTTCCGGGCGGCGGCTGCGTCGTCGTGTTGATCAGGAAAATACGCGCCGGGTCGATGTCCGTGTCATGCAACAGCACATCCTGAACCGCGTGCGCGCGCCGGGTGCCCAGCGCCTGCAGCTGCGTGTCATCGATCTTGATCCGCTGCAGCAGGGCGGTCGTGAGTTCAGCGTTCGCGGCAGCGTAGTCCGGCGTTGCGTCCTTGGATTTTTTTGCCGTGGTCAGCTCCTGGGTCGCGGGCGGCAGGGGCGCCTTGGAGCCGAGCTCCTCACGGTACTGCGCGAGCAGCAGTTTGAATTGCGTGGCCGGGTCCGCGGGCGGCGCATCGGCGGCGATTCCAGCGCGCTTGCGCAGCATATTCTCAAGCTCGTGGGTGGCGAGAGCGGGGGAGTCGGTCTGCGTCGAGTAGGTGTCGGGAATGTCCAGCTCCAGGCCCGGGCGCGCATCCAGTGCCTTGGTGATGCTGGCCAGGCGCGTCTGCGCCGTGGCATCGAGTGCGGCGCTGCCGGGCGCGAATTCCACGACGTTGACCTGATCGCCGCCGCCAAAGAGGCTCCCCAGCAGCTTGAAGGGCGCCGTCACGGCCTTCTCGATCAAGTTCACGAACACCTTCCAGATGATGGGCCCGATCTTGAACTGCGGATCATCGAGGCTGCCGGTGACCGGCAGATCCAGGTCAATGACTCCGTTGCGGTCCTTCAAAAGTGAGACCGCCAGTTTCAAGGGCAGATTGACGGCATCGGGGCTATCGACTTTGTCGCCCAGTTGCAGCTGGTCGACCACGATGTGGTGGCTGGCGGTGAGCTGGCGGTTTTCAATGTGGTATTTGAGATCGACCGTCAGTTTGCCCTTGGCGATCTTGTAGCCCGCGAAGTGTCCCGAGTAGGGGGTGACGCCGGTGAGCTCGATCCCACGGTAGCTCATGCTGATGTCGGTATAGGTCGCCTGCGACAGCAGATTGGTTTCGCCCCAGATATGCGCCGGCGCATAACGGTCGACCGACCCGTTAAGGTCGATTTTGGCCCGGGAGTTGGGATCGGACGAAAGTCCATCGATGGTGCCGTTCAGCTGCTGGATGCCAATCGCAAAGTGTGGCTGGATCCATTGATCGGCGTAGTTTGCCGAGCCATTGGTGATCTGGACCGTGCCGATTGACAGCGGCATGGTGGTGGCGTGACTCGCGGGCGCCAGGTGCACGGTGCGCGTGGTGCTCGAGGATTTGGCGACCGGCGGCGGTGCTGCGGGCGCCGGGGCCGGCGCTGCGGTTACGCTGCCAGCGGGCTTGAGCGCCTCGGTAATGTTGATGTTGCGGTTCTGATCGATGATTACCCGGGCATAGGGCGCCTGGGCACGAATACTGCGGATGCTGAGCGCCGCCGGGGAGCTCTGGTATTTGATGCCGGCGACATTCAGACGGTCCCACTTGATGAAGTCCATCTGCAGTTCGTCATCGACGGTGCGAAAGCGGGCAACGTCGGTTTCCGCTGTCACCGTCAAGGCGCCCTTGTCACTGCGCTCAATGTCACCCTTGAATCCCAGTCGGCCGCTGAGCAAGGCAAGACCGGTGTAACGCGCCACATAGGGCTGCAGCACCGGCAGCTCGAAACCGGTGAGTTCCACGTGCGCCTTGGCCGTGGCATCCGGCAGGGTGACCTGGGCATTGGCGTTGAGGGTGGCGGACTGGTTGAGACTGGCCTTCACCTGGATGGCCAGCGGCGGCCCGAACGGCCACTGGAACTGGCCCACGCTGATATCCAGGGGCGCCAGTGTGAATCGGGGTGCGGGTGTCAGCGAATGATCTTCAAAATCCACGGCCAGGCCCGCCAGATCGATCTTCGGTACCTTGACCGACCAGGTGGGCGCCGTGGGCGCAGAGGCAGTTGCGGGGGCCGTTACGGGTGCGGCGGAGGCTGGGGTCCCAGCCCCGGAGGAACCCGCCAGCTGGACGAGATTGAGCGTGCCGTTGTCGTTCAACCAGCCGTGGATTTGCCCCCCCGCGACCTTGACCGCGTCGACCAGCACGCTGCGCTCGGCGAGATCCACATGAGTCCCGTTGATCTCGATGCGCGGCAGCACGACGTAGTCGGACTGACCGGCATGCGGACGCAGGGCCAGGTTGTCCAGGGCAAGAGTCTGCAGATCGATCTGTAGGCCCGCGACGCCATCGTGCAGGGCAAAGTCATAGCCGCCATCCAGCGTGATGACACCCGAGGACACGGTCAGCGGCACTGCCGGTCCGGCAAAGCCTGTCAAGGTCGTCACGCGCAGGGCCTTGACATCGAAGCGGCCCTTGGAGGCCACCGGTGAGACCTCCAAAGTTCCCGACCAGTGGAAGGTCTCCCCCGCCAGGGTCGCGGCGGCGAGGGTGTAACCGTTGGCGCCGTTGCCAATGGTGTTGAAGTCGCGCAGTTCGAAATTTACCGGCCGCAATTCAGCATGCAGGGTCGTGGGATGGCCCAAGTCGATGAAAGTGAACTCGCCACCGATGACGGCCAGGCGGCCCAGAAATATGCGCGCGGGAGCGGCGGGCGGGGTGGACGGTTGATTGGCAAAAGGCTTGGCCAGATCCGCCAAGTTGAGCGAACCATCAGTGCGCAGCTGTGCGTGGATGGCGGGCGCCTCGAGTTGAATATCCTTGAAGGTGGCACCGCGGTTCCAGATGCTGGCCAGCTGCAGGTTCACATACAGACGGTGCGCGCCCAGCATGGGTTTGCCATCGCTGTCAGGGAAGGCGAAGTCCCGCAGGTCCAGTTCCAGCGTGAAAGGATTGAAGTGGATGTCGCCCAGCTGCAGCGTGCGCTGGTACTTCTGCATGACGAAGGCCGTGCCTTGGGAGCGGATGAGCGCCGGCACACCGTAGAAGCCGAACAGCCCATACGCGGCGACCACCAGCAACGCGACCCCGGTCCAGAGGAAGATGCGGCGCGCGGCGCGCGACTCGAGTGATACCGGCACGGTCGTTCTCCCCAACCTTCGGCGCCAGCGGCATTATACCGGGCCGCCGCGGGGAGACGATTCTAATGCGCGGCGGCGGCTCCCGCGCCCGCGGCTGCACCGGCGCCGGGGCGGCTCGGCCGGGCCAGCCAGATCACCAGGATCAGGGCGAGAAAAATCAGTCCGGAGATATAGAAGAGATCATCCGCCGAGAGCATGAAGGCCTGCACATCCACCAAGCGGTTCAGGGCCGCGGTCCCTGCCTGGGCATTCAACCCATTCGCCTGCAGTCCGGACAGCGTCGTCGTCGTGGGCGCATTGTACGGCGTCAGGTGCTCGACCAGGCGAGCATGGTGCAGTGTGGCACGACGATCCCACAGGGTCGTGAAGATGGAGGTGCCGAAGGAGCCGGCGGTGATGCGGGCGAAATTGAACAGCCCCGAGGCATTGGGTATGCGTTCCGGAGGCAGGCCCGACACGCTCAGCGTCACCAGCGGCACGAAGAAGCTGGCCATCGCCGCGCCTTGAATGATGGTCGGAATCAACAGCGTCCTGACATCCACGTCCGTATCAAAGTGCGAACGCATGATCATCACGTTGGCAAAAATCAGGAATGACATCGTCACGATGACCCGCAGGTCCACCCGGGTGGTCAGCTTGGCGATATATGGTGTGATGACCACCGCCAGCAGGCCGACGGGCGCCAGCACGATGCCGGCATTGGTTGCGCTGTAACCCAGATATTGCTGCAGCCACAGGGGCAGCAGCACCAGGTTGCCAAAGAACACCCCGTAGGCGAGCAGCATGCACAGCGTGCCGATGGTGAAATTACGGCCCTTGAACAGCGACAGATCGACGATGGGGTGTTCCTCGTGCATCTCCCAGATCAGGAAGTAGATGAAGGCGGCCACGGCCAGCAGCGCCAGCGCCACGATCTGCGGCGAATTGAACCAGTCCAGATCCTTGCCCTTGTCCAGCATCACCTGCAATGAGCCGACCCAGGTCATGAGCAGCACCAGACCGACGGCGTCGATGGGTACGCGCATGGTCGGGGTCTCGCGCTTTCGATACAGGATCCAGGTAAGGGTGCCCGCGAACAGCCCGATGGGCACGTTGATGTAGAAGATCCAGGGCCAGGAAATATTGTCGGTGATCCAGCCGCCCAGCAATGGCCCCGCCACCGGGGCCGTCAGACTGGTCACGGACCACAGGCCCAGCGCCGTGCTCTGCTTGGCCGGCGGGTAGCTCGACATCAACAGCGACTGCGACAACGGAATCATCGGCCCGGCGACCGCGCCCTGGATGACGCGGAAGAAAATCAACAGGCCGATGGAGGGCGCCAGGCCGCACATGAAGGAGGCCAACACGAACAGGAATATCGACAGCGTGAACAGGCGCACCTGGCCGAAGCGCCGCGTCAACCAGCCGGTCAATGGCACGGAGATGGCATTGGCGACGCCGAAGGAGGTGATCACCCAGGTGCCCTGATCGGGCGAGACCCCGAGGTCACCGGAGATGGCCGGGATGGATACATTCGCAATCGAGGTATCCAGCACATTCATGAAGATCGCGAGCGACAGCGCCAGCGTGCCCAGCAGCCGCGCCGCGCCCTGCAATGGCGGGATGGGCGCCGCGGCCGCGGCGCCCGCCTGCATGGGTGCGACGGGCCGGTTCATGTTGCCGGTCGGGTGGGAGCCTGGACCAGACGGCGCGCCACGTGGCCACGGGGCGGGGCCGGCAGATTGGCGGCGATGATGGCCTCAACCCGAGCCTGCGCCTGTCGATCGGCGTCGTCGAATACATTGGTGGCATAGGCCGGTGCATTGGCCACGGTCTGCTGCGGCAGACGCGCGCCATCGCGATTGGCGGTGGAGACTTCCACCCGCATCGACAAGCCCACCTGCAGCGGATGCGCGGCCAGGTCCTTGGGATCGAGCACGATGCGCACCGGCAGTCGTTGCACCACCTTGATCCAGTTACCGGTGGCGTTCTGTGCCGGCAGCAGGGCGAAGGCCGCGCCAGTTCCGGCACTGAATCCGACCACCGTGCCGTGGTACTTCACCGAACCGCCGTACAGGTCGGCCGTCAGCGTTGCCGGTTGGCCCATGCGCATGTTCGCAATCTGCAGCTCCTTGAAGTTGGCATCGACCCAGACCTGGTTCAACGGCACGATGGCCATTAACACCGAACCCGGGCTGACACGCTGTCCCAGCTGGACATTGCGGTGAGCCACGTAACCGGCCACCGGAACCGGCAACTGGGTGCGCGCTACGGTGAGAAAGGCGCTGTGCACAGCGCTGGCCGCAGCCTGCACTTCGGGATGGTCCTCGATCTGGGTGCCATCGATACGGGCGTGATCCGCGGCGAATTGCTGCTGGGCGGCGAGCAGTGCCGAGTTTGCGGCGGACACCGCATCGCGCGCATGTTGCAGCTCCTCCCCGGAGATGGCGCCGCTGCCCGCCAGGCGCTCACGCCGCGCGAGATCCTTCTGCGCGGTCTCAAGATCGGTTTGCCGGATACCCTGCGCCGCGGCCAGTTGCGCCGTGGTAGCGAACTCCCCGCGCACCGAGCGCACGGTCAGCGCCAGGTGCGCCTCGGCTTCATCCAGCGCGACCTTCGCATCCGCCGGATCCAGTCGTACCAGGGTCTGGCCGGCGCTCACATACTGGGTGTCATCGGCATTGATGCCGATGACCGTGCCGGCGATCTGCGGCGTGATCTGCACAATGTTGCCGTTCACATAGGCATCATCGGTGCTCTCGCGCAGGCGCAGCACGCTGTACCAGTACAAGCCATAGCCGATGCCGATCACCACAATGCCCAAGGTGACGAGCAGCAGCAGGCGATTGCGCCGGCCGTTGGCGGGGCTGTTGGCACTGGCGGGGGCTGCGTCCTGGGTTTCGGTATTCATATTCTTCTCCGGCAGCGTCAACGCTGCGCCACTTGCGGCGTGAACCCGCCGCCCAAGGCCTGCACCAGATCCACCGACAGGTCGAGCGCGCGCGCCTGCAGCTGCGCCTCGAGGCTGCGCTGGGTCAGGAGTTGCGATTCGGCGCTGAGGACCTGCAGGTAGTTGCCGACCCCTTCCCGATAGCGCAACACCGAAAGATCGTAGGCCTCCTGCGCATTTGCCAGGGCATCGCGCTCATCAGCGCGTTGCCGGCGCAGACTGTCCATCGAGGTGAGGGCATCGACCACTTGACGCAAGGCGTCGGTCACGATCTGGTTGTACTGCTCCACGGCGGCGTCGTACTGGGCATCCTGTGCTGCCAATTTGGCGCGGCGCTTCCCGGCATCAAACAGCGGCAAGGTGAAAGCCGGCGCCACCCCGTACTGACGATTGGCGGCGCTGAGCAGGTTGGTGGAGCCAAGGTTCTGCAGGCCGATGAAAGCCAACAGATCGACATTGGGATAGAACTCGGCTTTGGCTTCGCGAATGCCCTGGGAGGCTGCTTCCACGCGCCAGCGCTGGGCCACCAGATCGGGGCGACGCCCCAGCAGTTCAGCCGGTAGCACACTGGGCAGGACCGCCTGCAGCGCCACGTTCGGCGTCGGGTCGTGTATGGTCAGTGAGCGATCCGGACCCGCACCCGTCAGGGCCGCGAGCACGTGACGCGCGCGCGTCGCCGCCTCCTCGAGCGCCTCGATCTGTTCGCGCGCTGCCGGCAGCGCAGCCTGGGCCTGGGTAAGTTCCAGGCGCGAGTCCAGTCCCGCGGCATTGCGGTCGCGCGTCAGCGCCAGGACCTGTTCGCGCTCCTTCAAGGTATCCCGCGCCACGTTCAACTCCAGGGTCTGTTCCTGCAGCTGTGCGTAGACATGAGCGATGTTCGCCGCCAGGGTCAGACGCGCCGCCTGCGCATCCACCTCGGCCGCCCGGGCGCTTCCGACGGCACTTTCATAGGCAGCGCGATTCTTGCCCCAGAAGTCCACCTGCCACGACAGGGTTGCGGTCAGGGCGACCACCGTGTCCCAGTTGCCGGCGAAGGGGGGCGGAAACAGTCCATGCTGGGAGAACCGTCCGCGCACTGCCTGGCCGCTTACGCCGGCGCTCGGGTACAGGGAGCTGTCGACTGCGGCCACCTGGGCCAGGGCAGAGCGGGTTCTGGCCTCGGCAACACGCAGTCCCGGATTTCCGGCCAGCGCCGCGTTGATCAGGTCATTGAGCTGCGAGTCCCCGTAGGTGGTCCACCACTGGGTCTGGGGCCACGCTGCGGCGTCCACTGGCGCGCTGCCCAAGGACTGCTGGGTCTTCAAGGTGTCCGGCGGCACGATCGCGGCTTCGGGCCGCAGGCCGCGGGTGCTGGCGCAGGCGACGAGCAGCGCCGTCAGGCACATCGCCAAGATTGTCTTCACGCACCCTCCTTGCGATCAGTCGCGCAGATTGTTGGCCAGGCGCAGCAGCAGATCTTCAAGCGACTTCGCCTCGGTGCGCGTGAAGTCGCGCAGCGAACGGTTGAGTATTCGCATCGAGATTTCGCGCAGTCGCGGGTAGGCCGCCTTGCCGGCCTGCGTGAGCTCGAGATTCACCAGTCGGCGGTCATCAGGGGAGCGGGTCCGACGCACTAGGCCCTTGGCCTCCAGTCGATCCAGCATCCGGGTCATGGCGCCGGCGTCGTAGGAAATGCCCTTGCACAGCTCCGAGGCGGAGGTCGCGCATTCCCGACCGGCCAGGTTCACGATGACGATGAGCTGCGCGGAGGTCACCTCCAGGGGTGCCAGGAACTCATCGCGCGCCAGTTCGGCATCGATGGCGGCCAGCAACAGGGCTCGAACACGCCCAATGATATGTCCTAGTCCACGCTTAGGTTCGTAGGTTTCGAGGCTGTAAACGTCCGCCAAGGGCCTGCTCCTGCTCGCTGTTCATTTGGTAGCCCAAACAATAGTTGCTATGGCAGTCATTGTCAAGGCTTTCTCAGCTTAAGCAAGTCTGGCCTGCCAAGCCGCACGCACTACAGGAGCAGAATGCCTACCGGCACGACGGTGCCCGCCACCAGCAGCAGCCACGCCAGTCGCCGGGCGCGGATTTGGGTCAGACCCATCCAGATTCCGATGAGGGTGGACACCGTGAGAGCCAGCGCCACCGCCAGGAAGAACCATTTGAGGATCTGCGTCGACCTGGAGGGGCGTTCCTCGTCCGCGTGCGGGTCGGCAGTGTGGTGACCCCCGAAGGCGAAGACCTGATCCTGGTGTACCGAGCTGAGTTTCTCGAGCAGCGGTGGCGGGGTATAGCTGCCATGCGCCTCGTGCAGATTGAAAATCTGCACCGCGCCCGTCAGCGCGAAGAACAGCACACTCGGAGCTATGAGCAGGCCGATATAGGAGTGCCAGCGCCGCACAGTCGCCGTGTTCATGCTTCGATTCCCTTATTCGGCCGTGAAAATCCGTGGTCCGCGAAATAATGCTGCAGATGCTGCGCGTCCTGCTGCGGGGCCGCTAGCGCAACGTAGGTGTCCGGGCGCAGCAGGTACATGGCATCGCGCTTGAGGCCGGCGGCTGCATGGGATTCCTGCCAGGGAAAAATATGCAGGCCGACATCGTGGGCCTGGCACCACTGCACAAGATCCGCGCCTGCGCTGCCATACACGTGGACCTGCCAGCCGATGGCCGCGAAGGTCCGATAGTTATCGCCGTTCGCGCCCGGCACCCAGGGCAGTCGGTCGCCACCGTGCACCTCGCCCGCCTCACCTTCGCTGATCGCACTGTCGCCATAGGCGATGGTGATCTGCGACACCGCGCTGAACAGGTACTGGCGCGTGGCTTCGAAATTGAACAACACCGGCGCGACGAGCGGCACGATGCGCGTGCGAATGAAGCGCGCCAGCTTGCCTTCGGCGGTGGCCAGCGTGAAGCCCTTGTCGGTGGTCGCCACCAGCTTTCTGGCAAAGGCACGACGCTCGGTTTCGTAGGTGTCCAACAGCGCCAGGGAAGCGGCTCCCGCCAACACTGCTTTGAGCTTCCACGCCAGGTTGATGGCATCGCCGATGCCGGTGTTCATGCCCTGGCCACCGGCCGGGCTGTGAATATGCGCGGCGTCCCCGAGCAGGAACGCACGGCCGTGGCGGAAGTGGTCCGTGACCCGATGATGCACGCGATAGGTCGAGAACCAGTTGACCTTGCGCACCTGAACCTGCAGATGCGCAATGGCGTGGCCGCTCACGTCCTCGAACTTCAGGCTCTCCGGGTGTGCGGCCCGCTCGTCGCGGACCGTGCCGATCAAGCGGCCCCGGCCGGCACCCTTGAGGGGGAACACGGCCAGAAAATCGGCCTCATCCAGGTCGATGTGTAGTTCACCATCGAAGGCCGGACCGTCGGCTTCCACGTCCGCGACGTAGAACACCTGCTTGTAGGTGCCGCCGGGGAAACCAGCGCCGCTGCGCTCGCGTACCAGGGAACGCGCGCCATCGCAGCCGGCGAGAAAAACGGCCGTGCAGGACTCCTCGCGGCCCTGCGGACCCCGCAGCAGCGCCGTAACGCCGCGATCGTCCTGGGCAAAATTGACCAGTTCGGTTTGTCGCTCGACCGACACGCCAAGTGCCGCCAGATGTTCGATGAGCAGCCGTTCATGCTCATCCTGCGGGTAGACGAAGGGTCCATAGGCCGTGAGACCTTCGCGAAGATGGCCGAAGGGTACGCGCGTTTCCTTGCGGCCCTTGACCCACAGATTGATGCCGGCAACTGTGTGGCCTTTCGCCAGTACCTCGTCGGTCAGATCGAGCTGGCGATACAGTTCGAGGGTGCGGGCCTGCACGGCAAGTGCCCGCGAGGTCGTGCCCGGCTCCTGCGTCCGGTCGATGATGCGCAGCCTGACGCCCTGTTTGGTCAGCCACAACGCCAGCACCAGGCCCGTGGGCCCAGCGCCGGCGATCAGGACCTGCGTACTGCTCATTTGCTAGGAAGTCGTCAATTGTCTGGCCAGTTGATCCGCCAGATCGCCCAGCGCCGTACTCAACGCCGCCGCGAGCCCGGCCGGACAGCCGCTGGCAGGCGCCATCAGGACGGTAGTGCCGCGCCGCGCCGCGCCGTTCGGAACCGACAGCGTCCAGTTCACCTGGGCACTGATGCCGCAGCCGTCATCGGCGGCGAGGTTCACGAAATCCAGGTCGAGGTTGGCCTGGCTGCTGGCCCGCGTGCCGCGCTGTTCCGGGTCCGGATGAGGCGCCACCGGCTGCACCTCCGGCGCCAGCACGTGGTCATACCCGAGGCGCTCGCCCAGATCGCGCGTCACCGTCGCCTGGATGAGAGTACTCAGGGGTGCACTCCACTCATCGGTGTCCGAGATTTCCAGGCGGGTGGGTCCTTGATGATGCGTGAGGCCGCGATGATCCATCTCCGGTGGCAGGCTGACATGGCGCACATGGATCAGCATGGCACTGAGCAGCGCCGTGGAACGAGTCGCCGGCGTCACCACCTGCAGCGCGTAGTAGCGCAGCGGGGGCGAGCTCCCGCAGCCGCTCACGAGCGCGGCAAGCGCCGCGGCGATCCAGCGCGAAACTTTCATGGTGATGATGCCTCATGCCGCCCGCGCAGCAAGCTTTCGGGATGCCGGTCCAGGTAATCGGCGAGCTCGCGGATCGAGCGCGCAGCCTCGCTGAACTGCTGCAGCAGGCCGGGTAGCTCGCTGACGATGGCGCTGTCGGGCCCGATGGCACCGTTGACCGATTGCGCCGCCGCCTGCGCCGCGTCCGCGGTGGCGCGCAGGCTAGCGACCAGTGGCTTGACCTGTGGTTCAAGTTGCCGCGTGATCTGTTCCAGGTGATCGAGCGTGGCGTCGAGGTTCTTGACCGCATTGCCGAGCGCCGGCCCAGCCGTCGCGGCGTCGATATGGTGCAGCGTATTCTGCAGGCTCTGCAGGATGGCACCGACATCGGCGCCGTGGGTGGTGGGAAATTCCGGCGTGGCCGCGCTCGTGTCGAAGCGGACCTGCGGTGCGCCGTCCATGATGTCCAGGGCAATCACCTTCTGACCGGTGATGAAATTGGAGGTGACCAGTTGCGCGCGCAGTCCGCGCCCGACCAGTCGCGCGAGGCCGGCGCGCACGGCGTTGGCCTGCTCGTCGCCCGCGGCGTGCGGCGCACCGACCAGCTGTACGTTGCTCGGATCGATGCTCATGCTGGCCGACTCATACAAGTTGCCGGAGCCTGCGTCGTACACCAGCTGCGCGCGCGTGATCTCTCCGATCTCAACCCCGCGCAGCTGCACCGGCGTGCCGCTCTGCAGTCCGGCGGCGGATTCATCGAAACGCAGGGAGTAATACAGCCGCGGACCGCTGTGGTTGCGCAACGCCGTGGTCTGGTTGTCATACAAGGGGAAGACCTTGTCCGCGGCGGCCTCGGGTGCGGCGCCGGCCACGGTCGTGGCGGGCAACGGCCGGCCGGCCGCCTGCTGCGCAATGGCCTGGCCCACCGATTCAGTGGCCGTCGCCGGCGCGGGCGGCAGGGGGGTATCAAAGCCAATGGCGCCGGTAATCAGCTGCTGCAGGGAATTCAGCCGTACGCGCACGCCCTGCGGGCCGGCGGAGACGTCGATGGCGCTGGCATCCCAGAACCGTGTGTCATTGTGGACCAGCGCGTCGTAGGGCGCGCGCACGAAGGCATAGATGTTCACGCGCCGGCCATTGCCGTCCAGGGCGTAGCCCTCGACCTGCCCGACCTGAACGCCGCGATAGTTGACCGGCGTGCCCGGTCCGATGGCGCCCAACTCATCTTCGGTCAGCGTGAAGGCGCGTCCCGGAGTGTCCGGTTGCAGCAGCGGCGGATCCTCGAGCCCGACGAAGTCGCGCTGCGGCTCGCCTTCGCCCGGGTACATCTCGATATAAGCCCCGGACACCAGCGTATTCAAGCCGGAGATGCCGCTGGTGCCGACCCGCGGCGTCACGATCCAGAAACGCGTACTGCCGGTGAGGTGGCTGCTGACCTCGCGCGTCATGCGGGCATGCACCAGGACTTCGGACAGGTCGGCAGAGAGCTCGAAGGAGTCCACGGTGCCAACCCGTACGCCCTTGTGGCGAATCTCGGTCTCACCGGCGGTGAGGCCCTCGGCGCTGGTGAAGCGGATGGTGATGGCGGGGCCGCGCTGCATGAGCGTGTGCCAGGCGAGCCACGCGACCACTGCCAATGCAAAGGCGGGCGCCAGCCAGATGACGCTCAGACGTCGCGGCGCACGCTCGGCCACGGGAATCTCGCCGGGCTCCTCCGGGAGGTCCCCACTCATGCCGGCGCGTCGGTCGCCGGCACCGCGGCCCGCCACATCACCCGCGGATCAAAGCACTGGGCGGCAAACATGGTGATGAGGACCACGCCCGCGAAGGCGAGCGCACCGCGTTCGGGTCGCACGTGCTCGAGGGCTCCGAACTGCACCAGGGCGCCAACTATTGAAATCATGAAGACGTCAATATTGGACCAGCGACCAATCGTGTCAATCAGGCGGTATATCCGGGTTCGCTGCTGCAGCAGCCGGGCCGAACCCCGCTGCGTCTGCCACAGCAGCCAGGCGAGCCCGAAGAGCTTCGCCAGCGGCACCACCACGCTGGCCATGAACACGATCACCGCCAGCGGCCATAGATCGTAGTGCACCAATTCGATCACGCCGCCCAGAATGGTGTTGGTTTCGGCGCCGCCGTAACGTTCGATCTGCAGCACCGGCAGCACATTGGCGGGGATGTACAGAACCAGGCCCGCGATCACCAGCGCGGTGGTCGCCTCGAGGGACAGCCGGGCGGTGCGTGCCGAGGGTTCGCCCGCGCGGTGCTGCGTCAGTCTCAGCTCCTCGTCGGCCGGCGGATCCCCGCGCAGCGCGAGCGACCCCAACAGCAACAGCGCCGCGCCCGCCAGACACCAGCCACCGATTTCGACCTGGACATCGGCGACACTCTGGATGCGCGAATAGGCGACACAGCCGCCGACCACAAACACTTCCGTCATCAGCCAGGGTCGCAGGTGGTGAGCCATCCGGCGAAACCTGCCCGGGTCGGTATTCGGCACCGCCTGCGCCAGGGTCAGCAGCATGAAAGCGCTGGGAACCACCAGCATCAGGACCACGATCAGGATGCACAGCGGCGGATATCCCTGGCCCCAGAGTTTGTAGGCGCACTGGACCAGGTTGGCGCTGCGGCTGGCACCGCCGGCATTGACCGTCAGCAGGGGCGCCAGACAACCCGGTATCCACAGCAGCAGGGCGCCGAGGGTGAGCGCAAAGGCAGCCTGGGATTGGCCCTCCGGTACCTTCAGCAGTCGCCGGCAGCGCCGGCAGCGCGCCACCTGGTGATCGCCGATCGCAGGCAGCACCTGCTCGAGATCACAGTCAGGGCAGGCGACGCGTTCGATCAAGCGCTGTGGCGGGCGCCGGAGCTGCCCGCGGCGCTGTCCCCAGCTTCGCCGCTGACGCCGAGTCGTTTCTGCAGCAGCGGACTGGTGGTGGTGTACTGCAGGTGAATCTTCTCACCCGGGCGCATGTGCTCCTTGACCGCAAAGGCGGCGAGGGCGGCCTCGTGGAAACCGGACAGAATCAGTTTCTTCTTGCCCGGGTAGTCGTTGATGTCGCCGACTGCATAGATGCCGGGGATATTGGTCTGGAAGCGGTGCGTGTCGACGGCAATGGTGCGGCGGTGGATGGTCAGGCCCCATTCGGCGATGGGCCCGAGTTTCGGCGACAAACCCCAGAACACCAGTATCTGGTCGGTGGCGATGGTACGAGTGACGCCATCGCGCGCGGTCACCCGCACGCCGGTGAGCTTCTCGTCCTGTTCGACGATGGACTGCACCTGGCCCTCGATGAAGTCGAGACGGCCTTCCTCCACCAGCGCAATCATGCGCTCGACCGATGCCGGGGCGCCGCGGAACTCCGCCCGACGGTGCACCAGCACGATGCTGCGCGCGCGCTCGATGAGTTCCAGCGTCCAGTCCAGCGCCGAGTCGCCGCCGCCGAAGATCACCAGATCCTTGTCATGGAAGCTCGCGGCATCCTTGACGCGGTAATGCACGCTGTGACCTTCGTGCCGCTCGCTGCCCTCAACGCTCAGGCGTCGTGGCTGGAACGATCCCACACCCCCGGCAATGATGACTGCGCCAGCATCGAAGCGTGTTCCACGGCTGGTGGCGACATCGAAGCGCCCGTCGGGCCGGGCGGTCACTTCGGTGACTTCCTGGCCCAGATGATAGCCGGGGTTGAACGGCTTGATCTGATCCTGCAGGCGCTCGATGAGCTCACGCGCCGTGCAGACCGGAATGGCCGGGATATCGTAGATGGGTTTGTCCGGATACAGCTCGGTGCACTGACCCCCGACCAGCGGCAGCGAGTCCACGAGCTCCGCCTTCAGGCCCAACAGGCCGAGCTCAAACACCTGGAACAAACCGCAGGGGCCGGCACCGACGATGACCACGTCCGTGACGACGGCCAGTTTGGATCGATCAAGCGACAAGGACATTCTCCAGAAGTATGGGCTCATTGTTGCGGGCCGCCAGCGCATGTGCCGCCAGACCCTTGCTTTCGAGCCATTCGCGATTGAAAAGACGTGATTGATATTTGGCGCCGCCATCGCACAGCACGGTCACGATGGTGTGGCCGGGACCCATGTCGCGGGCGACACGCACAGCCGCGGCGACATTGATGCCACTGGTGCTGCCCAGCAACAACCCCTCTTCACGCAGCAGTCGGTAGACATAGCGCACCGTGTCGCCATCCTCGATGTGCACGGCATCATCCAGCGGCGCGTCCTTGAAATTGGCGGTGATGCGCGCGATGCCGATGCCCTCGGTGATCGAGCCGGTGCCGGTGGATTTCAGCGCGCCGTTACGCACGAACTCGTACAGACTGCTGCCGGGCGGATCGGCCAGCACGCAGCGCACGTCGCGGTTGCGACTCTTGAGGTAATCGGATGTGCCGGCCAGCGTGCCGCCGGTGCCACTGGCGGCGACGAAGGCACTCACGCGCCCATTGGTCTGCTCCCAGATCTCGGGACCCGTGGTGGTGAAGTGGGCGTGGCGATTGATCGGGTTGTCGAACTGATTGGCCCAGATGGCATTGCGCAGCGAGCCGGCGAGACGCTGGGAGACCTTCTGGTATTGATTCGGGTTGCTGTAGGGAACGGTCGGGACCTTGTAGACCTCGGCGCCGAGCATCTCCAACAGCCGATATTTTTCCGGGGACTGGTTGTCCGGCATCACGATGATGCAGCGGTAGCCGCGCTCATTGCACACATGCGCCAGGCCAATGCCGGTATTGCCCGCCGTGCCTTCGACCACGCTGCCGCCGGGACGCAATTCGCCGCGCTGTTCGGCATCGGTGACGATGGCGCGCGCCGCGCGGTCCTTGACCGAGCCGCCGGGATTCATGAACTCGGCCTTGCCGAGGATCTCGCAGCCGGTCTCTTCGCTGACGCCCCGCAGGCGGATCAGCGGCGTGTTGCCGACCGTTCCAGCGAAGCCGTGTGTGATTCCCATACGAATATGACGCTCCGGATAGCTATGCCGCGACGCGGGTGACCTCACCCACGAACAGTAGGGCCGGGGCTCCGAGACCGGAGTTTCGGGCAATTTCGGCGATATCCGCCAGTGTGCCATGCACCACGCGCTGCGTGGGCAGGCTCGCCTGCGCGATGAGCGCCACCGGCCGGTCGGCGGGGGCTCCGGCATGTCGCAGCCGATCGGTGAGGCCACCCAGCTGCGCCATCGCCATGTAGAACACCACGGTGTGGCCCGAACGCGCCAGCGCCGGCCAATCCAGCGTGTCGGCGACCGCCACATGTCCGGGCGCAAAGGTCACCGACTGGGACACTTCCCGAAGCGTGAGCGGAATCTGGGCAGCTGCGGCAGCAGCCAACGCGGCCGTGATGCCCGGTACCACCGTCACCGGGATGCCGTGGCGGGCGACCGCGGCGATTTCCTCGCCACCGCGACCGAAAATGAGGGGGTCGCCGCCCTTGAGGCGCGCGACCTTCAGTCCCCGGCGGGCGTGCTCGACCAGCAGCTCGTTGATCCGCTCCTGCGAGAGCGTCGACTCGCCCACGTCCTTGCCGACGAAAATGCGGGTGGCCTCGCGCCGCGCTCGGTCCAGAATCGCAGGCGATACCAGTCGGTCGTACAGCAGCACATCGGCCTGTTGCAGCAGCTGCAGGGCGCGCAGTGTCAGCAGATCCGGATCCCCAGGTCCTGCGCCGATCAGGTACACCTCACCCAGCGCCGCCGCATGCTTGCTGCCGAAGTCCGCAAGCTGCTGCGTGAAGGTCCGGCTGGCGGCGGCTTCATCCGCGGCCAGCGCGGCGAGATTGGCCACGCTGCCGAAGAACTGTTCCCAGAACGGCCGGCGCAGCGGCGCCGGCAGCACTTCATTCACGTGCGCGCGCCGATTGCCGGCGAAGCGGGCGAGACTGCCGAGGCCTGCGGGCAGCAGCGCTTCGACCTGCTCGCGCAGCCGCCGCGCCAGTACCGGCGTCGTGCCGCCGGAACTCACCGCGACAATCACCGGGTCGCGATCCACGATGGATGGCAGGATGAAGTCGGATAGTTCGGCATCGTCGGCCACATTGACGGGCAGGCTTCGTGCGCGCGCCAGGCGCGATACCTGTGCGTTCACAGTGTCGGAATCCGTTGCCGCAATGACCAGCGCGGCCCCCTCGAGGTGCTCGGCGCAGAAAGGGGCGGCAAGATGGGACATGCGGGTGGCGGCGGCGGGTTCGCGCAGCAGTTCTTGGGCCCCGGCGGTGAGCTCAGGTGCTACCAGGCGGACGCGGGCCCCGCACTTCAGCAGCAGCTCGGCCTTGCGTGCGGCAACGGCTCCGCCACCGATGACGACTGCAAGCCGGTTCTGCACCCGCAGAAATATCGGCAGGTAGTCCATGGGGTGCCATTCAGGTTCAGGACCTGAGTTCTGTCAACCCCGCGCCGGCGGCGCGGGCCCGGGGATGCAGGCCGCATTCGCGCTGCTCCGGTTGCTCCCACCACCAGCGACCCGCACGATGGTCCTCGCCCGCCACGATGGCGCGGGTGCAGGGCGCGCAGCCGATGCTGGGATAGCCCTTCTCGTGCAGGCTGTTGTAGGGGAGCTTGCGGGCCCGGATGTAGGCCCAGATCTGTTCCTCGGTCCAGTCCAGCAGCGGGCTGATCTTCTGCAGGCCGTTCTGGGCGTCCCACTCGATGGCCTGACCTTCGGCGCGGGTCTTGGACTGCTCACGGCGCACGCCGGTGACCCAGGCGTCGTAGCCGCCCACGAATTTGCGAAACGGCACCACCTTGCGTACGCCACAGCAGGCGCTGCGCGCATCGGTGCTGTCGAAAAACCCATTGATGCCCTGGCGCGTCACCAGGTCGGACACTTCCTCGCCATCCGGGTAGATGACCCGGATCTTGTTGTTGTAGCGCCGCTGCAGCTTGGCCAGGAGGTCGTACGTCTCCTCGTGCAGCCGCCCCGTGTCGATGCTGACGATGTCGATCTGCGGCACGCTGGTGCAGATGATGTCGGTCAGCACCATGGCCTCGGCGCCGAGGCTATTGGCATACACCACACGGCCGAAACGCTGCACGGCTGCAGTCAGGAATTCACGGACCTGGGCGGCCTTAGATTCCAGTTCCAGGGTCAGTATCTGTGCCATAGGGGAGGGACTGTACGGGTGACAATCTGGTAACAGAACGAATCATTGCTTCTGATGAGCTGCGTCATGGTTATGTGTTGGCCGTCTGGCACATACCCTGCGGTTATAATGGGGTCCCAGGCCCATTACGGAAGGGTCTTAACAGGATGGGTAATGAAGCTCCACCAGCTGCGCTATCTGGCGGCCGTCGCCCAGAGCGGACTTAACATAACGGCTGCCGCCCAGAAGCTGCATACCTCACAGCCGGGCGTGAGCAAACAAATCAAGCTGCTCGAGGATGAGCTGGGCTTCCAGATCTTTACCCGCGAGGGGCGCAACCTCACCCGCATCACCCCGGCCGGGCAGCAGGTGATCGACCGGGCGCTGCAGATCCTCAAGGAGACCCAGGCCATCCGCGACCTGGCCACGGAGCTGCGCGACGAGGGCCGCGGCAGCCTCGCCATCGGCACCACCCATACCCAGGCGCGCTACGTGCTGCCCGAGGTCATTCAGCAGTTCCGCGGCCGCTACCCGGACGTACGGCTGAACCTTCACCAGGGCACCTCGGAACAGATCGCCGAAATGGTCGCGCAGGACCGCATCGACTGCGCCATCAACACCGGCTCCGAACACCTCTTCGGCGATCTCACGCTGCTGCCCTGCTATCGATGGCACCGGGTGATCGTGGTGCCGCGCAATCATCCGCTGGCCGAAGTGCCCAAACCGACGCTCAAGCAGCTGGTCGCCTATCCGCTGATCACCTATACATTCAGCTTCAGCGGGCCCTCGTCCCTGCACCAGGCATTCGCCAAGGCGGGACTGACCCCGGACGTGGCGATCACCGCGCGCGATTCGGATGTCATCAAGACCTACGTACGCCTCGGCCTGGGAGTGGGGCTGGTGGCGCAGATGGCCATCAGCGCCCAGGAGGATCCGGATCTGGTATTCATGGACGGTTCACACCTGTTTTCCAGTCACGTGACCTGGATTGGCTTTCGCCGCGGCGTGCTGCTGCGCAAGTACATGTATGACTTCGTGCACCTGCTGGCCCCGCATCTGGATCGACGGGTGGTGGATCGTGCGCACCGCATGAGCAGCGCCGAGGAAGTGGCGCAGCTCTTCGAGGGGATGGAGCTGCCGCAGGCGCGTTAGCGACGCGCGGCAGTAAAGCGCGCTTCGCGCACAGCAGTGCGCGGCACGGCCGGCTGATAGGCCAGCGTGAAGCGATTCAGGGCCGCTCGCGCCTCGGCCTCGTTCTCGGTGGCCACCAGCTCGAAGGCATCGATGCCGCAACGGGTCATGAAGAACAGCAGATCCTGCTTGACCCCGGCGCCGATGGCGCGAATTTCTCCCGTGAAGGCATAGCGCTGGCGCAGCAGCCGCGCCGAGGTGAAGCCGCGGCCATCACCGGGACTGGGGAATTCGATCGCGACCACCGCGATGCCCGCCAGATGCGGCGCCAGATCCTCGACCTTGTCCGCCGGGGCCACGCGCACGCCCAGGCTTTTGCTCCCCGCATGGCTGGCGGGATCTTTGAGGAAGTCCGCCTGCTTGATCAGCGGCAGCTCCGGATCGATCGCGGAATGCGGGCCCGCCTCAGGCAGCCGCAAGAGCTTTGCCATAGACGCGCTCCTTGAACGGCGTGGGGGTGACGCGACGAACGGTATCGATGAAGCGTTCACCCTCATGCCGCAGCTCGCGGTACACGTCGAGAATGCGCTGCACCGTCTCGGCGACTTCGGCCTGCGGCACGGACGGACCGATGACCTGTCCCAGGGTGCTGGCCTCGCGCGCCGAGCCGCCGATGGTGATCTGGTACCACTCCTCGCCGTGCTTATCCACGCCCAGGATGCCGATGTGTCCGACGTGATGGTGGCCGCAGCCATTCATGCAGCCGGACATCTTCAGTTCGATTTCGCCGATGTCATAGAGGTAGTCATAGTCATCGAACTGGCGCTGCAGCTGGTTCGCGACACTCAAGGTGCCGGCATTGGCCAGGCTGCAGAAGTCCAGTCCCGGACACACGATCATGTCGGCGAGCGTGCCGATGTTGGGCGTCGCCAGCCCCAGGCGCTTCAGTTCCCTCCAGGTCGCCAGCAGGTCGCCCTGCTTCACTTCCGCCAGCACCAGGTTCTGGGTGTGGGTGACCCGGATCTCGCCAAAACTCACCTCGTCGGCCAGCTTCGCCACCGCCTCCATCTGCTCGGCGGTCACATCGCCGGGAGGGATGCCCTTGGGCTTGAGGCTCACGAACACCACCCGGTAGCCCGATACCTTGTGGGCATGGGTGTTGTAGCGATACCAGGCTTTGAACTCCGCCTCGGCGTCGGCGAGCAGATCGATATTCGGCAAGCTCTCATAGGCGAGCGGCTTGAAGAAGCTCTTCGCATGCGCGACCTGCGCCGCCGTGAGCTGCGCGCCGTAGTCGCGTGAAGCCAACCACTCGGCTTCGACCTCATCGCGAAACGCGGCAATGCCCAGTGTCTTGACCAGGAACTTGATGCGCGCCTTGTGGATGTTGTCGCGCCGGCCGTAGCGGTTGTACACCCGCAGAATGGCCTCGCAGTAGGACAGCAGGTCCGGCATCGGCAGAAAGTCACGGATGAGCTGGCCGATCATGGGCGTGCGCCCGAGGCCGCCGCCGACCAGCACTTCAAAGCCCAGCTCCCCGTGCGCATCGCGCACCAGGTGCAGGCCGATGTCATGGACCTCGGTGGCCGCACGATCCGCCGGCGCACCGCTCACCGCGATCTTGAACTTGCGCGGCAGGTAGGTGAATTCAGGGTGGAAGGTGGACCACTGGCGCAGCAGCTCGCAGTACGGCCGCGGATCCTCGATCTCATCGGGGGCGACCCCGGCCAGATGATCCGATGTGACATTGCGCACACAGTTGCCCGAGGTTTGAATCGAGTGCATCTGCACACTCGCCAGGTCCGCCAGGATGTCGGGCACCTCGGCGAGCTTGGGCCAGTTCAGCTGCAGATTCTGCCGGGTCGTGAAATGTCCGTAGGAACGGTCATAACGTCGGGTAATGGAGGCCAGCATGCGCAGCTGGGTGGAGCTGAGCAGGCCGTAGGGGATGGCGATCCGCAGCATGGGCGCAAAACGCTGGATATACAGGCCGTTGCGCAGGCGTAAGGGTCGGAATTCGTCTTCCGACAGCTCGCCAGCCAGGAACCGCCGGGTCTGGTCGCGGAACTGGGCGACGCGCTGGTCGACCAGCGACTGGTCCGTGGAATCGTACTGATACATCCCGGCGAATATAGGGGGTAGGGCGCCGGGGTGAAAATACCGGCTGGTTTGGGCCGCCGCACCATTCGGTTATGGCAGTTTCAGCAGGTCCTCGGGGGTATCGATATCAATGGCGGCGCTCGGCAGCGGCACCCGGACCAGGCGCTCCCCGCCGCCTTTGAGCAAAGCCCGCGCCCCGGCATCGCCGCGCAGGGCGCACAAGGCCGGAAAATCCTCGCGCGGAAAAATGGCGGGCACCCCGCTGGTACCGGCGTAGTGGGCGGCGACCATGCAACGGGGCTGGCGGCGCCAGGTCCCCACCAGGCGCCGTAAATCCTCAGCCGTGACGGCGGGCTGGTCAGCGAGCATCAGCAGTGCCGCGTCGGCCGCGGCAGGCACCCGGGCCACGCCGGTGCGCACCGAACTGCCCATGCCCTCGGCCCAGTCGCGGTTGATGACCACGGTCGCCGGGGTATGGCGCAGCAACGGGGCGAGTTCGGCCGCGTTGGCCCCCAGGACCACCGTCACCGACTGGCCGGCCACCTCCACGGCACGCGACACCGCCAGGTGCAGCAACGGACGCCCCTTCAGGCGCACCAGCTGCTTGGGGGAGCCGAACCGGGTGGATGCACCGGCCGCCAGCACGATCACATGCACACTGGGAGTGGTATCTGCCCCAGTTGTCTGATCGTTCATCAGCGTGCGGCTGCGCCGTGCGCCGCGGCGTAGAGCTGACGCTCTTCGAGAATGATGTCGGCGGTCAGATGTGCCGCCTGCCGCCAGTGGGGGACGCGCAGCGATGTGCAGGCCGCGGCGTCCAGTGGCTCACTCCAGGCGTCCAGCACGGCCAGCAGCAATTCGGCGCGCCGAGGCAGGGCGCTGGCCGCCGCCGTCTGCGCCTCGCGGGCCGCGGCGACCGCCGCCGCCAGCTGGGTCTGCATCGCCGGGCCGAGGGTGTCCGCGCCCCGCAGTGCCGTGTGATGGGCCTGCACCTGGGTGATCAGGCGCCGGCCGGCCCAGTCGATGTACAGCGCCATCGGGTGCGCGGCTCGGTCAGCGCCGGGTGTCTGGCGCAGCGAATGCAGGATTTCGCGCAGGTGGGCGCGCTCGCTCGCCAGCTGCTGCCGAATGAAGTCAGTTTCGTTCATTCTGGTAGTGTTCGCGGCCCTCGAACGGGCCACCGGACGCCCCGTGCAGGCGCGCATGAATCTCCGCGACGATGGACAGCGCAATCGACTCCGGCGAGCGACCCCCGATGTTGAGTCCGATGGGCGAGCGCAGCCGCCCATTCAGTCCCGCCGCATCGCTGCCCAGGTTACCCAGCAGTTTGTCACGTCGATTGGTGGGCCCAAGCAGTCCGATGTAGGGGATGCTGGAGACACTCAGGGCGCGCAGATAGGCCAGGTCGGAGTTCAGGTGATGGCTCATCACGATGGCGGCGTCGAAACAATTGAGGTCCAGGGTCTGCGCAAGGCCATCCGGGTGCCCCAGGACCACCTGTTCGGCCCGCGGGAAGCGCACCGTCTGGGCATAAGCGGAGCGGTGATCGTACACGGTGATATGCCAGGTCAGGCGGGCGGCGAGGTCCACCAGGGGTTGGGCGTCGGGTCCGCCCCCCAGCAGCAGCAGCCGCGGGGGCAGGGCCAGCGGCAGCGCCAGCACCCGCAGGGACTCAGTGCTGGCGCCCAGCGCGTTGGGGCGTCCGGTCTCAAGCGCCCGGGTCAAGAGCGCCTGAATGGCATCCTGCAGCGACTCGGGCACGGACACTCCGCCCGGTTGACCCTCGCGCATGACGATACTGCCGGGAGGCAGGGCGGTGTCGGGCGAGGCGACCACCACGGCCGCCACCGCCTGCTCATGGCGCTGCTGGGCGGTGGCGAAGAGCTCCAGCGGCTGCCAGCCGTTCTCGTCGCCGGCCCGCATGAGCAGGATCTGCATCACGCCTTCGCAGCCCACGCCCAGGCCCCACAACAGGTCATCGCTGCCGCCCGTGTCGTAGGTCAGCAGCTTCGCCGTGCCACTGCTCATGACCTGCAGGGCGTGCTGATGCAGGTCAGCCTCGAGGCAGCCCCCGGAGAGCAGCCCGGCGTACTCGCCATCGGCCGCAATCAGCATCAGGGCGCCGGGTTTGCGGTAGGTGGAGCCGTTGGTATTCACCACCACGGCCAGTGCCACCGCGCGGCCGGCGCGGCGCTCGCGCTCATACAGCGCCAACAGTGGTGCAATCAGGGTTTCCATCCACCAATTATGCTTGAAGTTGCGCCGGTCCGACCGCGTCAGTAGAGTCACGCGGCCTTTTTTGGCATGCGCCCCAGCAGACGATCAGATGAGCTCAAGCACCACGGTTTCCCCCGTTTCCCACGGTCCCCATTCCCAAGCGGTCGAGCGCTGGGTCGTCCATAAGTTCGGCGGCTCAAGCGTCGCGGACGCGGCCTGTTTCGAGCGCGTGGCGACCATCCTGGAGGGTCAGCCGCAAACGCGCCTGGGGGTCGTACTGTCCGCCTGCCGCGGCGTCACCGATGCTCTGCTGGGGCTGGTACTGCTCGCCGAACAACAGGATGAGCGCTACCAGGTCGAGGTGCAGGCGCTGCGCGAGCGCCACGCCACCATTGCCCGGGAGCTGCTCTCGAGCGAGGCTGCCGCGCTGTACCTGGCGGCCATGGATCGGGACTGCCACGACATCGAGGGCATCCTGCACACCGTGCAGCTGACGCGCGCGGCGGCTCACAATGTGCGCGATCTCATCGCCGGCTACGGGGAGATCTGGTCGACCCGTCTGTTCCACAAATATTTCGAGGCCCGTACCCGGCGCGCCGGCAAGACGCAGTGGGTGGATGCTCGGCGCGTGGTGGTCGTGGAATGGGGGTCACTGGGTCCGGCGGTGCAATGGGCCGAGTCACAGCAGAACATGGAGCGGCTGGTCAGCGCGGACTTTCAGGGCACGCTCATCATCACCGGTTTCATCGCCTCCAACCGCAAGGGCGTGCAGACCACCCTCGGGCGCAATGGCAGCGACTTCTCCGGTTCGATATTCGGGGCGCTGTTGGGCGCAGTTGAAATCCAGATCTGGACCGACGTTGACGGCGTGCTGTCGGCGGACCCGCGGCGGGTGCCCGACGCCAAGGTCATCGACTCACTGTCCTATAACGAGGCCATGGAGCTGGCCTATTTTGGTGCCAAGGTCATCCATCCGCAGACCATGGCGCCCGCGGTCGGGCGCAACATTCCGATCTGGATCCGCAACACCTTCGCCTCGCACAAGCCCGGCTCGCTGATCTGCGCGCTTCCCGAATCGACACTGCCGGTCAAGGGCATCACCAGCATCGAGGGGGTGGCGCTGGTCAATGTCGAAGGTGCGGGCATGATTGGCGTGCCCGGCACCGCGCATCGGCTGTTCGGCGCGCTGCGCGAAGAAGGCATCTCGGTGATCCTGATTTCGCAGGGCAGTTCCGAGCATTCGATCTGCTGCGCGATACCCACCGATCAGTGCGAACGTGCCGCGCGCGTGGTGCGCAGCGCCTTTGCCCGCGAGCTCACCGGCGGTCAGATCCAGCGCGTGGATGTGGACCAGGGGCTGGCCATTCTCGCCGTGGTCGGCGATGGCATGGCCGGTATGCCCGGTGTCTCGGCCAAGGTGTTCGGCGCCCTCGGAACTTCGGCGGTGAATGTCCGCGCCATCGCCCAAGGCGCCAGTGAGCGCAACATCTCGGTGGTGATCGAGGCCAAGGACGCCACGCGCGCGCTGCGCGCCGTGCATTCGAGCTTCTATCTTTCCCCGCACACGCTTTCGATTGGCGTCATCGGTCCGGGGACCGTCGGTCGGGTGCTGCTGGACCAGCTCGCCTCGCAGAGCAATCGCCTGCGCGAACAGTTTCAGATCGACCTGCGCGTGCGCGGCATCCTCGCTTCCCAGCGCATGCTGCTCAGCGACTCGGGCCTGGACCTGGCAACTTGGAGCCAGGCGTTCAAGAGCGGTGCGTCGGCGGCCGACCTGCAGCGCTTCGTGGAGCACCTGAAGGTCGATCACATCCCGCACACGGTAATCATCGATTGCACTGCCAGCGAAGCGGTGGCCGCCCACTATCCGCATTGGCTTGCCAGCGGCATGCACGTGGTGACCCCCAACAAGAAGGCCAACAGCGCGCCGCTGGCGTTCTACCGCCAGGTGCGCTCCGCGGGCCGCTCCAGTGGCGCCCACTATTTATATGAGGCCACCGTCGGCGCCGGGCTGCCGGTCATCCAGACCCTGCGCGATCTGCGTGAGACCGGCGACGAAATCGAAAGCATCGAGGGCATCTTTTCCGGAACGTTGGCTTATTTGTTCAATGTCTACGACGGCAAGGTGGCCTTCTCGGACATCGTGCGCGATGCCAAGCAGCGTGGTTACACCGAGCCTGATCCGCGCGATGACCTCTCCGGCGTGGACGTGGCTCGCAAGCTCATCATCCTGGGACGCGAGATGGGGCAGGCGCTGGAACTGGCGGACGTGCAAGTGGAGAGTCTGGTGCCCCCCGGTCTGTCCGGAGCCTCCATCGACGAATTCATGGATGGACTGCCGAAGTTTGACGCCGGCATGAACGAGCGGCTGCAGGCGGCGCAAGCTCGCGGTAAGGTGCTGCGCTACGTGGGCCGCATCAGCTCGCGCGGGGAGGCCACCGTTGGTCTGATGGAACTCGATCGCAATCATGCATTTGCCAACATGGCGCTGACCGATAATGTCGTGCGCTTTGCCACCGGCCGGTACAATGCCAATGCGCTGATCGTTCAGGGTCCCGGTGCAGGTCCGGAGGTCACAGCCGGCGGCGTATTTGCCGATCTGCTGCGACTGTCCGCCTACCTCGGAGCGCATATTTGAACGCGACGCTGTCTGCCACGGCCTTCGCGCCCGCATCGGCCGGCAACGTAGCCATCGGCTTCGACATCCTGGGGTTTGCCGTCGATGCGCTCGGCGACCGGGTGTCGATCACGCGCACGGTCGAGCGCGGCCTGACCATTTCCAGCATTACCGGCGTGAGCGTGGATCTGCCGCGCAACCCCGGCGGCAACACCGCCGGCCGTGCCGTGCTCGCCATGCAGGAAGCCCTCGATTTACCGTTCGGATTCGACATGCGCATTGAAAAGGGCATTCCCCTCGGATCGGGCCTGGGCGGCTCGGCGGCTTCCGCGGTGGCAGCGGTGGTGGCCGCCAACGCGCTGCTGCCCACCCCCTGCAGCAAACTGCAGCTGCTGAAATTCGCCATGCACGGCGAGGCCGTCGCCTCCGGCTCCATGCATGTCGATAACATTGCGCCGTCGCTGTTCGGCGGCCTGGTGCTGACCGTGGGTATCGACAATCCTCACGTCAAGCAGATTCCGGTGCCGAGCGCGGTGCGCGCGGTGATGGTTCACCCGCACCTGTTCCTGTCCACCAAGCAGGCGCGCTCCATACTGCGCAGCAGTGTCGCCATGTCCGACTTCGTGTGGCAGACCGCCCATCTGGCAGGATTCATCTCCGGGTGCTACACCAATGACATCGAACTCATCCGTGCCTCGCTCGAGGATGTGGTGATCGAGCCGCAGCGTCAGACTTTGATTCCGGGCTTCCCCGACGTGCGTCGCGCCGCCATGGCCGCGGGCGCACTGGGCTGCTCGATCTCTGGTGCCGGTCCCACGGTATTTGCCTGGGCTCTCGAGCACCAGGCGAGCGAAGTACTCGCCGCCATGCGCAGCGAGTTCGGGCGTCACAAGGTGCCCATTGACGAGTGGATCATCGAAATCAACTCGCCGGGCGCCCGCGTCATCGGACCCTAAGGCATGCGCTTCCAGAGCACACGCCAGGACCCCGGCGAAAGCCCCGTGAGCAGCGGCTTCGGCCAGGCACTGCTCAAGGGTCTGGCGCCCGATGGCGGACTGTATGTACCGCAGCAATGGCCGGTGCAGCAGCCGGCGCAGCTTTGCGCCCGCATCGGACTGCCGCCGGCGCAGTATCTGACGGCCCCGGGACTGGCCCGCATTGCGGCGCTGCTGCTCGAGCCGCTCGTGGCCGATAGTGAACTCGCCGCCCAGCTGCCGGCCATTGCCTCCCAGGCCTTCAATTTCCCGGCGCCGCTCGTGCCCCTCGAGCCCGCGGGCCGCTTGGGGGTGCTGGAACTTTTTCACGGACCGACGGCGGCCTTCAAGGACTTCGGCGCGCGCTTCCTCGCGGCCTGCATGTCACGGCTGCGCAGTCCCGGTCAGCGGCCGCTGAACATTCTGGTGGCCACCTCCGGTGACACCGGCGGGGCAGTCGCGGCTGCCTTCCACCGCCTGCCCGGGGTGCAGATTTCGGTGCTGTACCCCAAGGGCCTGGTGTCGGCGACCCAGGAGCATCAGCTCACCTGCTGGGGCGAGAATGTCAGGAGCTTCAGGGTGCGCGGCACCTTTGACGACTGTCAGCGCCTGGTAAAGGCGGCCTTCATGGACGCGGATCTGGGCCGGCGCTATGAGCTGTCATCCGCCAACAGCATCAACCTCGGACGATTGTTGCCGCAGGCGGTGTACTACGCCGCCGCAAGCCTCCAAGGCTGGTCGGAACACGGCGCGCCGGTGTCCTTCGTGGTGCCGAGCGGCAACCTGGGTAATTCCGTGGCGGGCCTGTGGGCGCGCCGCCTCGGCCTGCCCATCGGCGAACTGGTCCTCGCGCACAATCTCAATCGCACGGTGCCGGACCTGCTGGCGACGGGAAGTTTCGAACCGCGCCCGAGCATCCCGACTCTGGCTTCGGCCATGGACGTGGGCAATCCCAGCAACCTGGAACGGCTGCGCGCGCTGTACCCGGATGTCGCACAGTTGCGGGCCACGATCTCGGCCGAAGTCGTCACCGATGAGCAGATTCGGGCGCGCATCCGCAGCGGTTTCCAGGAATACGGTCAGGTGTGGTGCCCGCACACCGCGACGGCGGCCGAAGCCTACGCGCGCTTGAGTGCGGCAAAACGTGGCAGCCACTGGGTACTGGCCGCCACCGCACATCCGGCCAAGTTTCGGGAAATCGTCGAGCCATTGATTGGGCGCAGCGTGACAGTGCCGCCGTCGCTGGCGCGCCTGTTCGAATTGCCGACACATGCGGTGGAGATCGCACCGGACTTGGACGCCTTGCGCCAGGGTCTGGATTAGGGAGCGCACGTGGAACTTGTGACTGATCTGCCACCCCTGACCTGGGCGCTCGTTGCCGGTGCGGCGGTGGTCGGCTGGGGATTGTCATGGTTGTGGCGCTGGTACCGGCAGCGGCGCGCGCGGCGCGCCCTGGTTACGGCAATCACGGCAGTGGGCTCGGATCACCTGGTGGATATTCTGGTGCCCGATGGCATGGGCAACTCCTTCCATCTGGACTTTGTGCTGCGCACGGCACGCGGCGCCGTGGTGCTGGATCTGCGCGATGTGCGGGGCAACGTGTTCGGCGGCGACCAGATGAACGAATGGACCGTGATGGACGGCCCCCATCGTTACACCTTTGTGAATCCGCAAAGCGCCCTGTACGACCGCATTGCCGCGGTCAAGGCCATCGCCGGAGACATGCCGGTGGAAGGGCGCATCGTCTTCACTCGCCGGGCACGCTTTCCCAAGGGGCTGCCGAAGTGGACCTTGATGCTGGACTCGCTGGCGCGGGACTTCCCGCTGATCGAGGGCGGCACCCCCGGCGCACCCGACCCCTTTGATCTGCCCTGGGCGAACATCCGCAATGCGGTTCGCCCGAGCCTCATGGCGCAGGCGCGCCCCGTCAGGGGCTGAGGGCCGGCGGCGCCGGTAGCCTGAAGAGTTTGCGGCTGGCCGCGGTGGCGGTGGCCGCGAGCTGTTCCAGAGTCTCCCCGCGTGCGCGCGCCACCACGGCGGCGATGTGCCGCAGGTACTGCGATTCATTGCGGCGCAAGACCGGACGCGGCGCAAGATCGCGTGGCAGCAGATACGGCGCGTCGGTTTCCAGGTGCAAAGCGGCGGCGGGAATTTCCGGCACCAGCTGCAAAAGGTGCGCACCCCGGCGTTCATCGCAGATCCACCCGGTAATGCCGATGGCCAGATCCAGTTGCAGATAGCGCTGCAACTGCTCGCGCGTTCCGGTGAAGCAATGCGCGACGCCTCCCACGAGCGTCGCGCGGTGCTCACGCAGAATGCCCGTGAAGTCATCATGGGCATCGCGCTCGTGCAGGAACACCGGTTTGGCCACTCGTGCGGCGAGTTCCAACTGCTGGTGGAAGGCGTGCCGCTGCACCTCGCGCGGTGAGAAGTCGCGAAAATAGTCCAGGCCGCACTCACCAACCGCCACCACTTCGGGTTCTCGCGCCAGGCTCTCAAGCTGCGCCAGCTGTTCGGCGTTCAGTTCAGTCGCATGATGCGGATGCACGCCGGCGGTCGCGAACAAATGCTGCGGATCGGCGCGTGCCAGCGCCACTGCCTGGCGGCTACCCGCGCAGCTGGCACCGGTGACAATCATTTGTATGACACCGACGCTGCGCGCACGTTCCAGCA
>DASZCK010000069.1:0-2742 GCA_035943195.1 Steroidobacteraceae bacterium | reverse complement strand
GGATGGGGATGCGTTCCATTGCGCTCAGCGGGACATGGTGTTGCCGGTGAGCTTCAGCGCCAGCGACAGGGCATCGGCCAGGTTGGCTTTGGTGGTGACACCTTGCAGATCCACACCGAGGTGCACGATGGTCTGGGCAATCTGCGGGCGCACACCACTGATGATGCAGTCGGCACCCATCAGGCGTATTGCGGTGACCGTCTTCAACAGATGCTGCGCCACCAGCGTATCCACGGTCGGCACGCCGGTGATGTCGATGATGGCGAGCTGGGAGCCGGTCTCGACGATCCTGTGGAGCAGCGACTCCATGACGATCTGCGTGCGCGCAGAATCGAGCGTACCGATCATGGGCAACGCCAGAATGCCTTCCCATAGTTTGACGACCGGGGTCGACAGCTCCAGCATTTCCTGTTGCTGTCGATTGATGACCTCTTCGCGGGCGCGCTGGTAGGCGTTGACCGTGATCAGTCCGAGTTCATCGAGCAGTTTGGTGGCCGTCCAGATCTCATCGGCAAGTAGCTTGGCATCACTGCCGGTTTCGCTTCGCAGTACCTCAAACAGAGGTTGCTTGAAGGAAAAAATGAAGGTTGCGGTCTCGACGGAGGAAAATCCCTGCTGCACGCGTGAGCGCGACACGCCCTCGAGGAACTGCGCCAGGGCCTTGAACTGCTGACCGGTGCGCTCATCGGCACTGCCGCTGGCGAACAGCGCCGTCAGCAGCTGCAGGAACTCACCGGCCTGAGCGTTGAGCTCCTGCGGGGAGATTCTGACCTTCTTGCCGTCCGCCGCAGCCCCCTGCAGGTGCCTGACCCATTCGGAGAGCAGTTGCTGCTGATGTTTCTGCAGCACTGTGGCCATGACTGACGTCCGCGCCATCGAATCTCTCCTCGTTCCAGACCGACTGGGCCGCAGTTATTGTTCAGAGGCCAGGCGGCGCCTCTGATTGGTAATGAGTCAACGGCCAAACTACATGTATAGCTCAGGCTAGCCTTCGCAACACGTCAGTTGCGCTTCTGTAGGCTTGTAGGATTGCGCCTACAATCCGCGGCGGTCGGCTTGCAGCGTCGTCACTTCTGCGCGTGGCGCCGATAGGCCAGCAGGTGCCTGAGCGCTTCGCGCGGCATTGCCAGGCGCTCATGCAGCATGCCAAGGTGAAAATGAGCCTCATGCAGGGTCGGTTCGAGCGCCAGGGCATCGCGGTAGGCGCGAATGGCTTCCTGGTCGCGGCGCAGGTCCTCCAGCAGCAGCGCCAGATTGAAGGCCAGCAGGGCGCTGGACTGCTCGGCGCCACGATAGATGGCCTCGGCCGCCTCAAGCTCCCCGCTCAGATGCAGCAGCCGGCCCAGATTGATCGATGCCTCCAGATGGCCCGCCTCCAGGGTCAGGGCCGCGGCATAGGCGTCGCGCGCCGCTTCCGTATCGGTTGCCTCGAGGACAAATCCGCGCGCGAAGTGCAGCGAGGCACGCCGGCGTCCGGCGGCGTCACGGCGGCGCCGGGTGGCCGCGGGGCGTCTCTTGAGCTTGGCCTTCATCGGCGGCTCGCGCGCCGCTGCGGCGGACTGGCGCGCTTCGGGGTCCGGCTCGGAGTGGCGCCCTTGGGCTTGCCATTCAGACTGGCCTTCAGGGCCTGCATCAGGTCCACCACATTGGTGCCGCGCCGTTCGGCTACCGGGGCGGACAGTGAGACCTCCTTGCCGGCCACCTTGCGTTCGATGGCAGCTTGGACCCGGGCCTTGAATTCATCGGTGAATTCGCCGGGATTGAATTTTTTCACCGCCAATTGGTTGATGAGCTGGGTGGCGAGTTTCAATTCGGCCTCGGATACCGGGCCGGTCTCGATACCAAGATCCTTCATGGGCCGGATTTCCCCCTGGAAATGCAGCTGATGCAGTGCCAGTCCGCTGCTGAAGGGCCGGACAATCACGACATGTTCCTTGCCGCGTGAAATCCAGCGGCCCACCGCGCATTGCGCCGACTTCTTGAGCGCGGTCGTCAGCAGTGCATAGGGCTTGGCGCCACCCTTTTCCGGCGCGAGCAGATAGGTGCCGGCGAAATAAACGGGATCGATGGATTCCAGCGGCACGAACTCGGTGATGTCAATGGTGCTGCTGGTTTTCTCCTCCAGTTCCTTGAGCTCCTGGGAAGAGAACATCACGAACTCGTTCTTGGCGAACTCGTAGCCCTTGGCCATTTCGGACCGCTCCACCAGCTTACCGTCCTTCACGGCCACGTACTGCTGCTTGACCCGCGAACCATCCCTGGCGCGCAGAAAGTTGAAGCTGATACGATCGGCGGCATCAGTGGACGAATACAGTCCCACCGGAATGGCCACGAGGCCAAAGGACAGGGTCACTGAGGCTATCGGTCGTGTGCTCGAGGCCATGGCGCGGCTAGGGCTTGGGATCCGTGTTCGCTCTGGTCTGTCTTGCCCTGTCCTGCGCGGTAGTGAATGCCGCGTCGGCCTGCTGCCGGCAGGCCTTCTGCGCTTCACCCGCCATGCTCTCGCACCGGGCCAGGGCCACTTTGTGATCGCCTTGGGCGCGTGAGTCGGCAACCTTTTCGAACTCGACCGCGCGGGTGTGCGCCGCCGCCGCCTGCTCATCGCCGACCACGGTCTGCGCGCCCTTGATCTTGTCGGCCGCACGGTCCTCGACTTTTCCGGTGGCCGCGTCGGCCTTGCTTTCCGCGGCGGCCGTGTCCTGGGCAACCGTGTCAGGACTCTTGGCGTGGTAGCAGGCGGAC
>DASZCK010000068.1:0-9063 GCA_035943195.1 Steroidobacteraceae bacterium | reverse complement strand
CTCCTGCGGCCGGTACTGCCTGACATCGTGGAAGCCACTTTGCGCAAGGACCATGCTCAGCGTCTCGAAGTCGTAGACAAAGTAGTGGCCAAAACCGTGGGAGATGTCGTTGAGCATCATCATCGGCGTGCTGCCACGACGGTTTTCGGCGAATACCTGATCTTCATTGCCCCCACGGCACGCGAGGTACTGTTCAACGAAGTACGCGCCATTCGGCACGCCAATGCGTACGCTGCCGCCGGTCTTGAGAATGCGCCGCATCTCCGGGGCGATGACCTTGCGCACGGTCTCGAACGGCAAGTGCTCAAGAAAATGCTCAGTGAAGATCGCATTCACCGAGCCGCTCGCGAATGGCAGGCCGCGGCGCATGTCCAATGTCAGGACCTCTCTACCGGGCCTTCGCGGCGGCGGATAGCAGTCGACGTTCACCCAGTCCGCCAGTACCGCGTTGCCGCAGCCCAAATGCACCTGGAGCTCCCGTCGATCGCGCAGCATGCGCACCTGCCGCCGGTAGCCGGGGCTCGTCGCGCAGCGCGTGCGCAGCAGTGCCATCTCCAGTTCATAGCGCAGCCTCGCGGCGAGGTCGGGATTGCAGCCGAAGGCGTCCCAGCCTGCGCGCAGGCGCGCCCGCAGGGACGTAGACAACATCGTGTAGGGGGACCACGTGCGTGCAGCCTGATGCAGCGTCGGCTCCGACGCGTCGACCTTCAGAGTGTCAGGCGTCGGCATGGCTAGGCTCGTACTTGGGCGCGGCCCAACATCCTAGCGAAATGACATGACGTTGGTATTTCACGCGGCGTCGCAGCCTGCGCGGGACGGCTAGGATTCTGCGCAGATTCGAAGGATTTCTCCGAGCCGCGCTTCGTAGGTATGGTCGCGGTGCGCGCGCTGCTGGCCGCGCAGCGCGATCTGCGCCGCCTGTTGTGGGTTGTCCAGATAATGCCGGATTTTCCCCCGCAGATCGTCCACCGAATCGAACGTGACCAGTTCGACACCAGGGTCAAAATGCTCGGTAATCACCGGTACCGAGGACATTAGCTGGAAACCCCCGCATCCGGCTATTTCAAAGGCGCGACAATTCATGCCATTCACTTCGCTGAAGTTCAACGTGTTCAGGCAGATGCGTGCCGCGCGCATTGCCTTGGCCTTCTCCTCCATGACTACTGCGCGACCCCCATGGCGGCCGGCCAGGCGAAAGAGCAGCCAGCCCGGCCGGGCACCCCACACCCGAAGGTCGAACTCCGAAATCTGCCGCAGAATCTCCTGCCGGTAGTAATAAAGGGTTCCCGCGATCATGACCTCGCAGCCGTAGGCGGCCTGATCCGCCGCGCTCAGATCGATCGGGCGATGAACACGCGGATTACACGCTTCCGGGAGATAGCGGAAAGTCGTCGATCTGATCATCCGCGAGAACACATCCTGCATGTAGCGGTCCTTGACGAAGACCGTGTCGTAGCCGGCGGCGAGCATGAACTGTCTACCCAGGGCAATCAGCGGGTCCTGGCACCAGCAGGCCATGGGGGCCTGCGTGACGGTGCGCAGCTTCGCCAGCGTCTTGGGAGACAATTGGCTGCCCTGGATGACGAGCACCAGCGTCGGCTGGAATCCGCGCACTGCGGACAGCAGTTCCTTCTCGTACAGCAGCTCGGGTTCGCGCAGGAAGGTTGCCGCCAATTTGTTGATTGCAAGATTGAACGCTTGAGCCTTCCCCAGACCCAACCGCGCCTGAAAGAAGGTTGCCGGTACTCGCATATGCCCGAGGGCGTCCATGACGTGCCACTCATGCGAGTCCGGCGAGCACGTTGAACCGATCACAAGCACGCGGCGTCCGTCTGCCGGTATCGGCATTGATTTGCGGGGAGTGTGCATCGACCGGCTCAATCTCCCTGCAGCAGCGCCCGCTCCGCCCGCGCGACGACACCGCGGGTCGCATCAGGCAGATCGGCCGGCCATGTTCCCGATGCACGCGGAGTAAGCACCAATGGGTAGAGCCCGAGCTGCAGCAGCTCCGAGGTTGGGGCCTGCGGAAACGGCCGTCGTTCATTTTTCACCCAGCTCAGGTGATCGGCCGGCGCAGCCGTCACTCCGTGGCTCAGCGACGCAATCTCAGAGCGTGCGCGCCTGGAACCCCATAGCGCCTGAAGTCTGCGGCTCAAGCGCTCGGTCGCCAGGGCCTGCAGAACGTGAGCCGCCACTTCTCGGGAACGCCGTCCCGTTACCAGGCCCGATACCCGCTGACCCAGTCTGCCGAGAGCTCCAGGCGCGCGACCGCGGTTTGGAATGGCAATGGTGCTGGGCGCGGCAGTCACGCCACACTGTTGTGCCTCATGGGCGTAGACCTGCCGCCAGGTCCAATGCGGGCAATTCATGAGATCGTAAGTCCCAGCTTCGATTTTCCGGGTAGCGATCCGTCGGATGGCCTCTGCGATCACGACTGTCAGCACGGTGTTCGAGGGTAGGTCGATTTCAGGAAGCACGGCTCGACCCTCGGCGAGATCCACGCGCATGTCCTGCGAAATTCCCTGCAATTCCCCGCATACGTGGCCGAGTCGCAAAATGAAGGCGGCCTTGCGCCAGCGTCGTTGCGCGGCGCGCACGCTGCGTTCCGTCAAGAGCTTCCCGCGGCCATATGGACTGCGCCAGCGTACGAGACGGCCCGGACGTGGGTCGCCGTATACCGACTGCGTGCTGAAATGGATGATGGTCGCGTCGGGAGGTGAAAACTCGAAGGCATGACGGACCAACAGATCTTCAGTGCGGCGCATCTGCGCGGGATTGCCGGTCGTCAAGGCAAAATTCACGATGACGTCACAATCTCCAAGCAGCCGCGACACATCTTGGGGATCGGCCGGACGACCATGACGGCAGGCGATGCCCTGCCAGCGCAGGAAGGCTGAACCGCTACGGCTCCTGCAGATCGGAATGATTTCGACGCCGCCCATCTGACGCAGCAGCAGGCACACCTCAGCGCCGACCTGACCGTTGGCGCCCATGATTGCGATCTTAGACACGGCCGGCTCTCCCGTGCATCAACAGCTCCTCCACCAAAGTCGTCGTCAATGTGGCACTGCGCGCCGAGACCTGCGACTCTTTGCCCTGCAGCACACCATCGAGGAACGAGCGCCACTCGAGGTAGAAAGCCTGGTTGAAAGTGGACGCACCACCGGCGGTGGACAGCGAAATACAGCGCTCCGGATGGGCCGGATCGCCGAGAAACACCGTCGCCGAAGGCGACAGACCCGACCACACGGTGGCGTGATCGAAGTTAAGCTGCAACAAGTTGCGCTGTCGGTCCAGCCAGCTGACGCAATAGTCGAATATCGTTACTTCGCCGCGCGAGTTTTGCAACTCGATTCTGGCCGAGAGCTTTCGATCCACCGCTCCGTCGAAGACGATGTCGCACGACTGTATGGTATAGGCCTCGGCTGTGCAGATCTGCAAAGCAAGGTCGATTGTGTGCGAGCCGAGGTCCATGAGCACGCCGCGAGCCGCTCCCAGATGCTGGTTGTTCAGGAAAGATTGGTCGACTCCACTTCCCTTGGAACGATCTCCCTCCTCGATGCGGACACCCCGCAGGGGCCCGAGCCATCCCTCGGCGACGATGCTGCGCATCAGCGTGGTGGAGCTATAGAAGCGGCGCATGTACCCGACACCAAGCTGGTGAGCAGGGAAGGCACCCAAGGCGCCGAGATGCTCACGGCCGCTGATGGCAAACGGCTTTTCGCAGAAAACCGCGGTATGCCTGTCGGCAAAGACCCGCAGGTAGTCCTGACGGGCGTTGACGGGAACGGCGAGCAGCGCAACATCGCAGAAAGGCAGCGCCTCAGCTGAGGCGGCCGCAACGGCTTGCAGCCCAAACGCGGCCGCCAAAGACGCGGCCTGCCGTTCACTGCGGTCGTACAACCATGCCACCTCGACTTCGGGCACGTTCAGGAGCACCGGCAAGTGCATTTGCCGGGTTATTTCCCCAGCGCCCACGATGCCGATTTTCACTTTGCTACCCATCGCATCACAATTCTCAAATGCGGTGACGCGCGAGGAGCGCACGTGTGGTCATGACCGCCTCGACCTGAATGATTGAGCGCATTCCGGGATTGATCGAAAGCATCATCAGTACGGCCAAGACTGCCGACCCGATTGCCGTTGCCATCACGCCCAGCCATGTTTCCGGCATGCGCACCACGAGCAGAAACAAAATCGCCACCAGGGCCGCGCATCCGCCCGTAGTCCGGAAGGCCCTATAGATCACGCGCAGGTCACTGAGCGGAAGCCGTATTTCCCGGCGAAGATGTGCCCAAAGAATGCCGCCCCAGACCAGGGTGCTGATTAGTGTGGACAATGGAGCGACCCACACGCCAAAACGCAGCAGGAATATTAGCGCGATGAAATGCACTGCCGCGGCGCCTACAAAGGTGCCGGCGACGATCCGGAACCGACCCATGGCATACAGGGAGTCGTAAGCCACGTACCCCGCTATGGAAAGCCACACAGCGATCGCCATGAGGATCGACGTGCCCTGGCCGGCAAACCCGCGGCCGTGCAGCCAAAGTGAAACAAATCCGGCGTTGGTGGCGATAATGGTCGCCATGGCCACGCCGCTGACGAGTGCGCCTATCAGCGCGATACGTGTGACCAGAACCTTGAATCGCTCGAGGTTGCCGCTACCCCAAAGATGGGCCATGGACGATGCGAATGCGCCATTCATTTGGCCCAATAGCAGCAGGGCGGCGTCGTGCGCCCGCACTGTGAGCCCGTAGGCTGCGGCGCTGGCCGGTCCCAGCGTGTAGCCAATGAGAATGGTATTCGCCTGGGTAGGGGCCTTCATCGCGAGGCTCGAGACGAACGAAATCCAGCCATCCGAGAACAATTCGCGAATCACGGGCCACTCGGGCAGCTGCGTCCTCAGCACTCGGACCCCGAACCGGGTCAACAGGTACCCCGTCTGCCCCACGACTGCCGTGCATGAACGCACCAGAAAACCGTAGGCCAGAGCGATCAGGCCGACGCCCTGCGCCAGGCCGAGCAGGGTGGCGATGATGCCGGCCAGTTCGGCGCAAAGCGTGATCGACCCAGCTGCTGCTGCATACTGCAGGCTGCGGACCAGACCCTGGGAAATTGCGGCGACGATCCCCAGCGCGCTTGCGGCCACCGCGATATATAGACAGTGGCCAATCTCGGCGCCCTGGGTGGCGGTCAGGCCGCCGATTGCGGGCAGGTGCGGCAGCGCGACCAGTGCCGCCGATGCCAGCAGCAGTGCCAGCGCAAGCCCCGCCAGCAGCCCTGAATTGATCATCGTAGCCAGGCGGGAGGATTGGCCCGCGCCATGCAGCGCGGCGCAGCGCTGCATCAACACCCCGGAAAGTCCGAAATCGGTAATCAGCCACTGTGCTGCGGTCGCTCCGGTCGCCAGCCAGGCGCCATATTCAGCCAGGCTGACGAAATGCAGGTAGACCGGCACCAGCAATATGTTGCGCGTAATGGTGAGTGCCACCCCGGCATTGCCAAAAATGACTCCCCAGGCGGCGGCGCGGCGCCGGACGGGTTGCGGGGAGGCGTTGCCGGAACCGGACTCCATAGAGCCGGCCAGATTAGCCAGGCTATGTGGCAGGCCGGTGACGTTTCCCCAAAGGCAGTGTGAGAACCGCTACGTAGTTCGGGTCCAGCGGGAGGCGCCGCCCATTGAAGTACAACTGGCCAATGACCGGTTCGATCATCCCGCGTGCTATGCGGATCCCCAGCCTGCGCAGCCCACGTAGCGACCCCACGCCGCGAATGGGCAGCGCGGGCGCTCGCAGCGACTGCACCTCAAGGCCAGCGCGGCGTGCGAACCAGGTAATACGTGCGCCGCCGAGAACAGTGATGTGAGTCGGGTCACCATGCTGGTTGACCCGTCCGAAAGGGCTATCGCCGTTTGGGAAGCGGAACAATGCCTGACCGCCGGGGGCGAGCAGATCGCGGATGCGGGCCAGCATTGCGGGCAGGGCGTCCATGGGTACATGTTCGAGCACGTCCAGCGCGATTATGTGGTCGAAGCCTGGCGCCAGCCGCGCATCCCTCAGATCCTCGAAGGCCCGATGTGCGCCCAGCAGCCTCTGGGCCTGCTCGACCAGGATGGGGTTGGCCTCGATGCCGTGGGTCTCGCTGCCTTGATCCTTCAGCCATCCCAGCGCCGAGCCGTTCCCGAAGCCGATCTCAAGCACACGCTTGCCGGCAGCCTCGCCGATGCCAAACTCCGCCGCGTAGTAGGCAGCGTCAATGTAGGAGTAGCGCCCGAAGGCTGCGAAGTCCCAGGCTTTCCACTGTGCATAATCCGCATCGAAGGCGGCCGGCGTGGCAACCGCGACAGGGGCCTGTGTGTTGGCGAGTTCCATAGTTGAGAAAAGCGGCGGGGCAGGATCGCCAGTCTTGCATATGCTTGCGCCGGTCGTCTTACAGTGGCGTGAAGGGTCCCCGACAGGCCTGATTTAGGCGAACTCCTGGACGAAGGGCTTTCCGAGTTGGGGCGCGCCTTTGAATGCACAGGCGACTTCAGCGTCCATGACGTCCATTTCCTGCCGGCGCGTGACGCGCTCGGCTATATGCAGTCCACTGGCCTCCAACAACTGCACGAACTGCCCGTGCCGCACACGATTCGGGTAGCCCCTGTTCGAACCGATCGCCGACCACAGCCAGTCCGGCACCGACAGAAAGCTCAGCGGGTCCTGGGTCGACAGCCACACGCCATGCGGACCGTAGTCAATGCGGTGGATCATGCGTCCATCGCGCGTCAACAAGGAGCTCATGTTGCGCACCGCCTGCGGGAGGTCCAGGAGATGCTCGATGACATCAAAGCTCACGATGATGTCCGCGGAAGGCACGCCAACCAGAGTCTTTTCGATCGAATGTCTGACGAGGGTTACCTGGTCGCGCCAGGCGGTCGGAAAAGGACCGCGGAGTCGTTCGATCTCATCGTAGATGCGGTTTGCGCCGATTCCCCATACGTCCCCGAGAAAACGGTCCACCGCGACGTAGCGAGCAGCGCCGGCCGCTATGAACAAAGGGGCCAGTCCCAGTGCATCACCGGGCCCGATCTCAACCACCACCTTGCCCTCGATGTCCCCCGCTGAATCGCGTAGGAACTCGAACTGTGCCCCGATCTTGCGCGCCTCGAAATCCGCTGATGGGGCACGGGTGCGCATACCCTTGAGCCGGCTACGCCGCACCACGGCCAGCGCCATGGCGGTGTTGGCGGCAAACTCGCGAATAAGTGCTTGTGGCGGCAGGCCCCAAAGGTTCATGAATCGATGCTCAACTGTCACGAACCTGAAGGCCCGGCCCGCCCTTTGATCCGCTCCACCAGCGCGCTGGTGGACTTGGCCGGCAGCAGCGGCACCAGTGCCACTTTGCCGCCGTAGGATTCGATGAAGTCCTTGCCCACCACCTGCTCGGGGCGGTAGTCGGCGCCCTTGACCAGCACGTGGGGCTTGATCGCCTGCAGCGCCTCGAGGGGTGTGTCCTCATCGAAGATGGTCACGGCGTCCACGCACGCCAGCGCCGCCAGCAGCGCTGCGCGCTCGGTTTCGTTCACCAGCGGCCGATCCGGTCCCTTCAGGCGTTTCACCGAGGCATCACTGTTGATGGCGAGCACCAGCACATCACCCAATCGGGCGGCACCATGCAGCAGTGACAAGTGCCCTGCGTGCAACAGGTCGTAGCAGCCGTTGGTGAAGACGATGCGCTTGCCGGCCATGCGCCAGGAGGCGGCGCGGGCGGCAATTTCCTTGCGGGATAGGACCTTGGCCTCCGGGCCGGCCGTGAGTTCACTGCGGATGCTGTCGGCATCCACTGCCACCGCGCCCACCTGTCCGACCGATACTCCGGCCGCGGCGTTGGCGATGCGCGCCGCGATCACGAGCGGCGCGTGGGCGGCGAGCGACAGCGTCAGCACCGCGATGGCGGTATCGCCGGCACCGGTCACATCGAAGACCTCGCGCCGGCTCGCCGGGACGGCGGTCTCCGGCCCGTCGGCGGGAACGATCAGCATGCCGTGCTCGCTGAGCGTGACCACCATCGAGCTGAGCCCGGCGGCGGCGATCAGCGGGCGCGCCGCAGCGGCCACGGCGGCCCGGTCGGCGGGGTCCAGGTTTGTGCCAGACGCCTCCTCCAGCTCCTTGCGGTTGGGCGTCACCGTGGTCGCGCCTCGGTAGCGAGTGAAATCGCGCGATTTGGGATCGACGACCACCGGCGCCGTGCCGCGTTTGGCGGTTACGGCCTCGATGAGCTGCGGTGTCAGCACGCCCTTGGCGTAGTCGCTGAGGATGATGGCATCGGGTGCGCCGGTGGCGGCGAGGCCGGTAAGGAGCGCATCCGCGGCCTGTGTGGAGCAGGCCGTGGCGTCCTCCCAATCCAACCGCAACAGCTGCTGACTATGGGAAAGCACGCGCAGTTTGCGCGTCGTGCGTCTTTCGGGCAGGCGGATGACGGCGCGCGTGTCGATGCTGCATTCCGCACACAGCTGCAGCAGCTCATCACCGGTACCATCGGTACCGATGATGCCGGCCAGGCTCACTTTCGCGCCGAGCGCCGCCACTTGCCGGGCCACGTTGGCTGCGCCGCCGAGGCGCAGCTCGGTATCGTGGACGCGCACCACCGGCACGGGAGCCTCCGGGGAGATGCGGTCCACCGCGCCCATGACGTACTCGTCCAGCATCAGGTCTCCGACCACCCAGATGCGCAGGTCCGCGAAGCGGTCGAGCGTTGCGAGCAACGGGTTCAGCTCGGGGGCTTGGTCGATATCGGTCATGGCTTGATTAGCTCGCGCGCGAAGTGCAGCAGATTATCGTAAATCGGCAACGTGAAGCCGCGGTTGCGCAGCTGCGCCTCGGCGCGTGACCCTTTGCCCGTGCGCAGCAGCACCGGCGCCACGCCCGCCGCCTTGGCGGCTTCCACGTCCTTGACGTCATCACCCGCGAACAGCGTTTCGCTCGTGTCGATACCCGCGGCGCTGACCGCGGCGGTCAGCAGTCCGGGAAGCGGCTTGCGGCAGTTGCAACCTTCATCGGGGGCGTGCGGACAGTAGAACAC
>DASZCK010000067.1:0-17236 GCA_035943195.1 Steroidobacteraceae bacterium | reverse complement strand
GAATAAAAACCATGCAGCACACCCGGGCGCCCGTAGCTCAAGGTGGCGGCATTCATCCCCAGACCCTTGCCCGTGCCGCCCGCTTCGAAGCCGATGATCTTCACCCCGCGATCCGCTATGAAAGGGTGGAACATGCCGATGGAATTGGAGCCCCCGCCGACACAGGCGAACACCGCATCCGGCAGGCCGCCGGCCAGCTCCTGCATCTGCGCACGGGCCTCACGGCCGATGACGGACTGCAGCTCGCGCACCAGGTACGGGTAGGGATGCGGACCCAGCGCTGAACCCAGCAGGTAGAAGGTATTGGTGGGATCGGTCACCCAATCCCGCATCGCCTCGTCGATGGCGGCCCGCAGGGTGCGATCGCCGCTGGTCACGGGTTCCACGGTCGCGCCAAGAAGCCGCATGCGGCCGACGTTCGGCGCCTGGCGTTCCATGTCGACCTCACCCATGTACACGACGCAGGGCAGACCCACGCGTGCACAGGCGGCGGCGGATGCCACGCCGTGCTGACCCGCGCCGGTCTCGGCCACGACGCGCCTGGCACCGATGCGCTTGGCAAGCAGGGCCTGGCCGATGGCGTTGTTGATCTTGTGCGCACCGGTGTGCGCGAGATCCTCGCGCTTCAGCCACACCTCGGCACCCCAGCGCGCCGACAGCGTGGTCGCGTAGGTGAGGGCCGTGGGTCGTCCGATCCATGAGCGCAGTTCGCGCCCCAGCGCCTCCTGGAATTCAGGTGTGCGCAGATGCTGGTGCACGCCTTTCTCCAGGCGCTGCAGGGCCGGAATGAGTGTTTCGGGCACGTAGCGCCCGCCAAAGGGTCCGAAGCGGCCTCGCTCGTCCGGAAAGCGGCCGGCAATGGCAGCCTGCAGCAACTGCTCCTTCTCGGCTTCGGATATCTCACTGGTCACTGTCGTATCTCCGTAATTTTCTACTGCATGAGCTGTGCATGTGCCAGGCGCGCCGCCGCCACGAAGGCCGCGATCAGCGCCGGACTCTTGCGACCCGCCTGCGCTTCGACGCCGCTGGACACATCGACCCCAAATGGCCGCACGGTTTGGATGGCGGTCACCACATTGTCCGCTCGCAGGCCGCCCGCCAGGATCAGCTGCGACGCACTCGCCAGGCGTGCCGCCTCGGTCCAGTCGGCACTGACGCCCTGACCGCTCACGGCGCCTTCGAACAGGAAGCGTTGCGGGGGTGACTCCAGAGCGGGGGAACCACTGCGCAGCACCGGCAGGATCGGCAGCTGCCGCGGCACTCGCAGCACACTCAGATCATTGATGTCGGTCTGCCAGCCATCGGGTTTGAAGTCGCGGACGATTTCATCCAGCAAGGCCTGCGGCGGATGCCGGGTCACGGCGACGCACAGTACCCGGCCGCGTACCACGGCAGCCAGACGCGCTGCCTGCGCCGGCGCAATCTGCCGCGGCGAGGGCGAAAAGACGAAGCCGATGGCATCAACGCCGGCCTCCAGCGCCGCGCTCACGGCCGCCGCGTCCGTGAGACCGCAGATCTTCAGCCACAGCGGGTGGGGGGTTGCCGGCATGTCAGTACCACTGCTGGCGCGCACGACGTCCGGCCACGACCATGTCGTGGGCCAACGCCCCGGGGTCCGCGCCGCTCATGAGCGCGCTGCCGACCAGCGCCATGTCGTAACCGGCCGCGGCAACCCGCCGTGCATCCTCGGCCGTGGCGACGCCGCTTTCGGCCACGCGCGGCACCTGGGTGGGCAGCAGCCGCACCAGTTCCTCGAGCCTGCCCGGCACCACCTGCAGCGTCGATAGATCGCGGCTATTCACACCCACCAGCCATTGCACCGGCGCCATGCCCGGGCGCGCGCGACTGTTCGCGCTGCGGCTGGGCCCTGGGCGATAGGGTCCCGGCTCCTGGTGCGACTGCGCCTCCAGGATCTCGTGCGCCAGCTCGATGTCCGCCTCATCAAAGCACTCGAGCAGGCCGAACAGCTCACAGGCCTTGGCCGCCGCACACAGCTCCTCCAGCTGCGGCCGCGAGAGCATGCGCAAGATGATGAGTACGCCGCCCGCGCCGGCCGCGCGCGCCTCCACCACCTGGTAGGGATCCACCAGGAAGTCCTTGCGCATGGCCGGCACGCGCATCGCGCGCAGCGCCGAGCCGGCGGCGCTCAAGTGAGCCAGCGAGCCATCGAAGCGACTGGGCTCGGTCAGTACCGATACCGCGCAGGCACCGGCCTGGGCATAGGTCAGGGCTCGCTGCGCAGGATCCTCCTCCTGCGCCGAGCGCAGCTTGCCCACCGCCGGGGATCGCAGCTTCAGTTCGGCGATGAGATCAAAGCCGGCCGGGCTGCGCACCAGCGGCGGCGGCGGGGCCGTGGCCTGGGCCTGCCTCAGCAGTGCATTTTCCGACAGCTTGCCGCGCGCCGCGAGCGCCCGCTCCTCGCTGGCCTTGGCCATGGTCTGCAGGAAATCCGGGTTATTCATGCCGCACCTGTGGCGCCGCGGGCGAAAGCCGCCACCGCCGCAAGGGTACGCCCGGCCGCGCCGGAGTCGATGGCGGCGGCGGCGATCTCGATGCCCTCATTGGGAGCGCGCGTGCGACCCGCCACTTCCAGCGCCAGCGCCGCACCCAGCAACAGACAATCGCGATGCGGACCGCGATCCTCGCCCTGCAGTACGGCGCGCAGGGCCTGCGCATTGTGCCGGGCATCGCCACCGGCGAGATCCTCGTTACGGCAGCGTGCGAGACCAAACTCGGTCGGATCGCGGACCTGCTCATCGACATGGCCGGGATGGATATCAAACAGCATGAAGGGTCCGACCGGGGTGGGTTCATCCCAGCCATGACTGCCGTGCACGACAAAGGCCCGCTCGATCGGCATGCCTGACATGGCGTCGGCCATGAGGCGCGCGACCGCAGGACTGTACGCGCCGATCACGTACAAGGGCGGGGCCGCCGGATTGGTGAGCGGTCCCAGGATGTTGAAGATGGTGCGCACGCCAAGCGCGGCGCGTGCCTGCGCCACGGCCTTCATCGCCGGGTGATAGTAGGGCGCGAACAGAAAGGTGAAGTCGGTGGCGCCAAGACAGCGCCCGGCGCTTGCCTCATCCATGGGAATCCTCACCCCGAGGGCCTCCAGCACATCACCGCTTCCGCATTTGCTGGAAATAGAGCGATTGCCATGCTTCACCACCGGCAGCCCGCAGGCCGCGCTGAGCAGCGCCGTTCCCGTGGAGATACTCAGCGATCCGGAGGCATCGCCGCCGGTGCCGACGATGTCGATGGCACGCAGGCCCGGTGGTATCTGCGGCCGCAGCGCCAACGCGCGCATGCCATCGGCGAAGCCGCGCAGCTCCTCGGCCACCTCGCCCTTGGCGCGCAGGGCGGCGAGCACTGCGCCGGTCACGGCCGGATGGGTATCGGCCGCCGTGAGATGGGTCACCAGCGCCGCGGCCTCCGCCTGCGAAAGGTGCTGGCCCGCGAGCAGCTTTTCCAGTGCGTTACGCACGCGCACCGCCGTCTTGCTTGAGGAAATTGCCGAGCAGTTGCGGACCCTCGGGAGACAGGATGCTCTCCGGGTGAAACTGCACGCCCTCCACCATCAACGTGCGATGGCGGGCACCCATGATTTCGTCCTCACGGGTGCGCGCGCTGATCTCGAGCACGTCGGGCATCTTCGACACTTCGGCGATCAGCGAGTGGTAGCGGCCGACCTCGCACTCCTGCGGCAGACCCGTGAACACGGTACGGCCGTCATGGGTGATACGCGAGGTTTTGCCATGCATCAGCCGCCGCGCGCGCACGACCTTGCCGCCGAAGACCTCCACGATCGACTGATGCCCGAGGCACACGCCGAGCACCGGCACACGACCGGCGAAGGCGCGGATCATGTCCATCGAGACCCCGGCATCATAGGGCGTGCCGGGACCCGGTGAAATGCACAGATGTGACGGCGCCAGATCCAGCGCGGCGGCGACACTGATTTCGTCATTACGGCGCACTTCGACGTCGGCACCCAGCACCAGGAAGGCCTGGACCAGGTTGTAGGTGAAGGAGTCGTAGTTGTCGATCAACAGCAGGTGCGGCTTCACAGGCCCTCCTCGGCCAGCGCCAGTGCGCGCACCATGGCGCCGCTCTTGGCCAGCACTTCATCATGTTCGGCTTCCGGGATGCTGTCGGCAACGAGACCGGCGCCCGCCTGGAAGCTGTACTCATCCCCGTGAAACACCAGCGTGCGGATGGTGATGGCCTGATCCATGTCCCCGCGCGCACCGAAGTAGCCCACGGTGCCGCCGTACAGCCCGCGGCCCACCGGCTCGAGTTCATCGATGATCTGCATGGCGCGCACCTTCGGGGCGCCCACCAGGGTTCCGGCCGGAAAGGCGGCGGCGAACAGATCGAAGGCATCCTTGCCGGCCGCCAGACGGCCCTTGACGCCGCTGACAATGTGCATCACGTGACTGTAGCGTTCGATGTGCCGGTAGGGATCCACGTGCACGCTGCCGGCGCAAGCCACGCGTCCGAGATCATTGCGGGCCAGGTCCACCAGCATCACGTGCTCGGCGTTTTCCTTGGGGTCCGCCCGCAGCTCGGTTTCCCGCGCGACATCCACGGCGCTGTCATCCGAACGCGGCCGGGTGCCGGCGATCGGTCGCAGCTGCGCATAGCCGGCGCTGAGCTTGACCAGCGCCTCGGGCGAGGAGCCGACCACGGTGATGTCGCCGAGCGCACAGTAATACATGTAGGGAGAGGGATTGATCAGGCGCAGGGCACGATAGGCCTGGAAGGGATCCAGCTCGTGCTGACCGCTGAAACGCGACGCCAGGACCAGCTGGTACACGTCACCGGCGGCGATGTATTCCTGCGTGCGCTTCACACCGGCGATGTATTGATCGCGCGTCATCGAGGGCGTGGGCTGCTGATAGCGGCCCGGACGCGGGGTGACAGGCAGGCCCCCGCGCAAGGCGCGGATGATTTCGCGCCGCAGCGACGCACGTTCCGATACGGACCCGGCGTGCAGCAGTGCGATGCTGCGCGTCAGATGGTCAAACACCAGCAGCGAGCGGGGCGCCACATAGTGCAGCGCCGGCACCCCATCGGCGGTCGCGACTCTCTTGGGCAGGTGCTCGAAGAAACGCACGACATCGTAGGAGGCGAAACCCACCAATCCTCCCGCCAGCGGCACGCCGGAAATCTCCGGCTCGGGGCGCGGGGCGGCGGCCAGCGCCGCGCGCAATTGGTTCAGCAGTTCGGTGGCATTGCCCGGCCGCGCGTGCCGCACCGCGCCGACCTGCAGCCCGCCGCCGTCCAGCTTGATCTCCAGGCTCTCACCGAAACCGACGAAGGAATAGCGCGCGAGCCGCTCTCCGCCCTCGACGCTCTCCAGCAGGAAGCAGGGCTTGAAGGCCGCCAGCTTCATGTAGGCGGAGACCGGGGTATCCAGATCACCAGCAATGTCAAAGGGCGCTTTCATTTCGTTCCTGGCTTCAAATCATGCGGACAACAAAAAACCCATCCCGGGATATTCCGGAGATGGGTTCTGGCGACGCTCGAATCTTTTAGGGAAAGTTTAAGGCGGCAGCAACCAGGGCCCACTCCGTCAGGAAGTGCGCCACCACCAGGTGCCAAGCTCGTTGCGAAGCTGTGTAGACATGCGCTGGCAGTATCGCCGGAAGGGTATGGGCCGTCAAGAACTGCCTTAGAATGGGCCATGCCATCATTTGATGTGGTCTCGGAACTGGACGCGCACGAAGTCACCAATGCCGTGGACCAGGCCAATCGCGAATTGAGTCAACGCTTTGACTTCAAGGACAGCGGTGCGGTCTTTGAATTGAACGGCATGACGGTGAGCGTCAAGGCGCAGGTGGAATTTCAGCTCAAGCAGATGCTGGAGATCCTGAAGCTGCGCCTCAGCAAACGCGGCGTGGACATCCGCTGTCTGGAGATCAAGGACCCGGTGGTCAACCTGGCCGCCGCGGTCCAGGATGTGATCCTGCGGCAGGGTGTCGATGCCGATACCGCGCGCCTCATCGTGCGCCTGATCAAGGACTCGAAAATCAAGGTCCAGGCGAGCGTGCAGGGCGAAAAAGTCCGCATCGTCGGCAAGCAGCGCGATGACCTGCAGAGTGCCATGGCCCTGCTGCGCAAGAGCAAGGTCGAAATGCCGCTGCAGTTCAACAATTTCCGCGACTGAGACAGCTCAGCGACGAGCGCGCGCGCTGTCTATCTGGCGGCACAGAGCGGCGGTCGCGCCGACGACGCTTGGACCCAGGCGGCTCAGCGCCTGGTCGGTGAAGTCCAGCAGGTTACCGGTGCGCACGGCCTTCAAAGCCGGGAATTTCTGCCATGCGCGCAACCATTGCGGCCCGTCCCCCGGCGGCGCGGCGGCAATGATGAGGTCCGGATCACGCGTGATGACCGCCTCGACCTGCACCGCCGGGCTCAATTGCACCACATCGCCGAAGATGTTCACGGCACCGCAGATTGCCAGGGCATCCGACATCAGCTGATGACCGCCCACCGTGTAGAGAGGTTGGTTCCAGGTCTCCAGCAGCGCGGTCACCGGCGCTCGCTTTGAATAGCGCTCACGCAGCGCCAGCAGCTGCGTTTCGATCTGCGCGGCATGTTGCCGTGCGATCAGCGAGGTTCCGGCCAGCGCCCCGAGGCGCCGCAGTGAGTCGCCAAGATCCGCAAGCCGATTCACCTGCTGGCCGTAGAGGGTGAATCCGAGACGCTTCAATTGCCCGATCTGCGCCGGATTGTTGCCGCCCGGCCAGTACACCACTACCTGCGGTTTGAGCACCAGCAGCCGTTCCATGTCGATGGCGTTGGCGTCCCCGATACGCGGCACCTTGCGGGCGGCCGCGGGTTCTTCCGAATAGGCCACCGTGGCAATGACCTGTGAACCGGCGCCTGCCGCGAACAGCATTTCCGTGGCGCCCGGGGCGAGGCTGACGATGCGACGGGCCGGTTCCGGCAATGACAGATGGGCGCCGGTGTCATCGACCACATCGATGCCGGCGGCGAGTGCCTGCATCGAGGCCGCCAGCAGCAGCAATGAACTACCCCGTATAATGCGGGCCATGACAGTCAAAGCCGTATTCCTTGATTTCGCCACCGTGAGCAATGGCGATCTTGACATGAGTGCCCTCAAGCGCGTACTCCCCCAGGTTGTGCTGCACGATGTCACGCCGGTGGAGCAGATTCCGGCACGCATGGCGGGGGCACAGGTCGTCCTCACCAACAAGCTGTACATCACCCGCCCGTTGATCGAGGCCAATCCGCAACTGCGCTTCATCGGCGTCTCCGCGACCGGCACTAACAATGTCGATCTCGAGGCCGCGCGCGAGCATACGGTGGCGGTGTGCAACGTCCGCGACTACTGCAGCCGCTCAGTCATGCAGCATGTCCTGGCGGTCAGCCTGGCGCATACGCATCGCGTGCGCGAATACTCCCAACTTGCCGTGGATGGCTCCTGGTCCCGGACGCCGCAGTTCACGATGTTGAACTATCCGATCCGGGAACTGGCGGGGCGGGTGCTCGGCATCGTCGGTTACGGCGCGCTGGGTCGAGCCGTGGCGCAGGGCGCGCAGGCGGCGCTCGACATGCGGGTGATGATTGCCGGCCGACCCGGCCAGCAGCCCGCGCCCGGACGGGTAGAGCTGGACGCGCTGCTGCGCGAAGCGGACGTGCTCAGCCTGCACTGTCCGCTGACACCTGCCACGGCCAACATGATCGGAGCGCGGGAACTGTCGCTGATGAAGCGCGATGCGCTGTTGGTGAATACGGCGCGCGGTGGCTTGATTGATTCCGCCGCGCTGGTTGCCGCATTGCGCAACGGCACCATCGGGGGCGCCGCGATCGATGTGCTGCCGCAGGAGCCGCCGTTGGATGGCAATCCGCTGGTGGACGCAAGCATTCCCAATCTCATCCTCACACCCCACATCGCCTGGGCCGCCAAGGAGGCGCGGCAGCGCTGTCTTGATGAAGTAGCCGCCAATATCGCTGACTTCCTGAAGGGCGGCACGCGCAACCGCGTGGTGTGAATGCCGGACTCACGCGGCCTGGGTCTGCGCGACACTCGCCGGGCGGCCTTCGAACTCCAGCACGCCGGCGACCGCGTGGATGGTGGCCGCGATCCGCACCGCGCTCTGCACGGCTTCGCGTGACGCACCATGCTGACGCAGTTGCCGTTCATGTGAGGCCACGCAGGTTCCACAGCCGTTGATGGCCGACACCGCCAGCGACAGCAGTTCGAAGTCTGCTTTGCCGATGCCGGGGTTGGCGAGGACGTTCATACGCAGCCGCGCCGGCAGCTGCTTGTATTCCTCATCCTCCACCAGATGCAGGAACCGGTAGTAGATGTTGTTCATGCCCATTACGGCCGCCGCGGCGCGTGCCGCGTTCAGGTCCTCCGGCGACAGATGAGCCGCGGCCAGGGCCTCCAGATCGCGTGCCAGCGGCACATGTCGTGAGGCAATGGCCGCGGCGACTGCGACGGCCCAGATCTGCCGCTCGGTCAGGCCCGGTGCTCCCGTAGTGGCGAGAACCGAACCCAGGTTCAGCCGCAGGTCACGGGCATAGTCCGGCAGCGAATCGCGAATGGTATCCAGTGATGTCATGTGGCGCCCTCCTCTTCAGGCAGCTTGCAACGTGTCATCGCCCTTCTGCCAGTTGCAGGGGCACAGCTCATCGGTCTGCAGGGCATCAAGAACCCGCAGCACTTCATCCGGATTGCGACCGACATTCAGGTCGGTGACGTAGGCAAAGCGAATGACGCCCTGGGGGTCCACGATGTAGGTGGCGCGCTGAGCCACGCCAGCGTCTGCATCGAGAATGCCCAGCGCCGTGGTGAGCTCACGCTTCACATCCGCCAGCATCGGGAAGGGCAGATCTTTCAGTTCCTGCTTGTCGCGCCGCCAGGCCAGGTGCACGTATTCCGAATCGATACTCGCCCCTAACAACTGCGCATCGCGCGCCCGGAATTCCTTCTCGAGCTTGCCGAAGGCCGCGATCTCCGTCGGGCACACGAAGGTGAAGTCCATGGGCCAGAAGAAGATCACGCGCCATTTGCCGGCGTAGGTGGCACTGTCGATGGCCTGAAAGGCCTTGCTCTGATCGGTGGAAACAACGGCATTGAGCCGGTACTCGGGAAACTGCTTGCCAATACCCAACATGGTCGTGCTCCTTGAAATTCAGTCCTGGGGAAATTCGATGGAGTCATGCTGGACCTGAAAGCTGTGCGCATCCAATCGATTGACTTTATAATTCCGATAGATGCCATATATCGGTAGGAAGATGTCGGATATCAAGCTCAAGGACCTGCGCTACCTGGTGGCGGTGGCTGATTCGGGTCATTTCGGCCAGGCGGCCGAGCGCTGCTTCATCAGCCAGCCCACGCTATCGGCCCAGCTCAAGAAGCTGGAGCAGTACCTGGGGGTGCGGCTCATCGAGCGCCAGCCCAAGGGCGCGACACTGACCCAGGCCGGGGAGCAGATAGTCGCCCGCGCGCGGCTCATTCTCAGTGCCAGCGATGAGGTGGTGACCATCGCCCAGACCTTTCGCGACCCGCTCGCCGGGCGGCTGAAGGTGGCAATGATCCCAACCGTCGGGCCCTACCTTCTGCCACAGGTGGCGCCCGTCGTGCGTCGGCAGATGCCGCGGCTGGATCTGCTGCTGTTCGAGTTTCAGACCGCGGCGATCCTCGAGAAGCTGCACGGCGGTGACATCGATGTGGGTGTTTTGGCCTTGCCCGTGGAGACCGAGGGCCTGGCCAGCCGCACGCTCTACGATGAGGACTTCAACGTGGCGCTGCCGGAGCATCATCGGCTGGCGAAGCAGTCCAGCGTGCGTATCTCAGACCTCGAAGACGAGAGCCTGCTGCTGCTGGAGGAAGGTCATTGCCTGCGCGACCAGGCGCTGGAAGTGTGTAGTCGGATCGCCGTCCATGAACGCCAGGATTTTCGCGCCACGAGCCTCGAGACCCTGCGCCAGATGGTGGCCGCCGGCGCCGGCGTGACGCTCATGCCGGAGCTTGCCAGCCGCGGTGCCTATGGCAATGCACGCGGCGTCGTCATCCGGCCGCTGATCCGACCCACGCCACACCGACAGATCGGCGCGGTCTGGCGCAAGTCCACGGCAAGGCTGGCGGCAATTCAGGCCTTCTGCGAGATACTGATCAGGCATGCAAAGTGACAGGCGCATACTTGTTTGATTACGCTAGCGCTTTGTAGGAGCCGGACATCGATGACAGCCAAACTGCGGGCCCCGCTGCTGCTCGCCTTCCTCATGGCGGTCAGTCTCATGCCGCAGCTCGGCGCGGCTGCCGGGAGCAACCTGGTGGCGGCGGGTGCCTGGATACGCCAGCCACCGCCGGGATCGGACGTCGCCGCCGTTTACCTGTCGCTGGAGAACGCCGGAACCAAAGCCGTCAAGTTGACCGGCGTCGAGTGTCCGATCGCCAGCATGGCCATGATGCATGAGTCGGTAGAGTCCGGCGGCCAGTCCCAAATGCGTGCGCTCGCCTCGGTCTCGCTGGCACCCGGAGCTGCCATCGCCTTCAGTCCCGGCGGCCGCCACATCATGTTGCATGGCCTCACGCATCCGCTGCAGGTCGGCGAGCGTGTTCCCATCGTCCTGGTGTTTACCGGCGGTATCCGCCTGCACGTCACGGCGCTGGTCCGTCCCCTCGGGGCCGGTTGAGCCTCACCCGCGGCGGCCATCTTTGATGCGACTCGACGGCGCCTCTGAACACATCACGCCTTACGACAAGCTGGCGTTTTCCGATGTCGAGGCGCAGACATTTCTGGCCAGCGGCGAGCATCGCGCGGAATTGACGGCCTTCTTCGGCGAACGCGAATACGGCGAGCTGCATTACCTGGCGAGCCGTGCCGTGCAGGCCAGTGCCCGTGCCGGGCGGGTGCTCCTCATCCCCGGCATCATGGGTTCACAGCTGGGCTTTGATCGCCCCGCACCCTTACCTCGCGATCTGCTGTGGGTGGATCCGGTGGACATCGGCGCGGGGCGCCTGCGGGCGCTGCGCATGAACGCCGCACCGGTGCGCGCCATGGGGGTGGTGCTGCACTCCTACCTGCGCCTGCGACTACATCTGGCCGCCAATGGCTTCGATGTCGGTTGTGTGGACTATGACTGGCGGCTGGGGATTGATGTGCTGGGGAAGCAGCTGGCGCAGCGGATCGAAGCAGAGCCGCATGCCTATGTGCACCTGGTGGCGCACAGCATGGGAAGTCTGGTGGCGCGCGCGGCGCTCGCCCTGCCGGCGCGGCGCAGGGTGCAACAGATCGTGCTGCTGGGCTCCCCCAACCAGGGTTCCTTTGCCGGGGTCCAAGCGGTACGCGGCACTTATCCCGTGGTGCGCAAACTGGCGCGACTCGACTCACGCAGCAGCGCCGAGACGCTCGCCGATGAAGTCTTCAACACTTTCCCGAGTCTCTATCACCTGCTGCCCGCTCAAGGTTACACGCCCGGCATCGACCTGTTCGATGCGGAGCAATGGCCGCGCGAAGGGCCGCGCCCGCGAGCCGAGCTGCTGCAGACGGCCCGCCACACGCTGGCGAGTCTGGCGAAGCCCACGGATCGTTTTTCCGTGGTGGTCGGCACCGGCCAGGCGACGGTGACCGGCATCGAGCGTGTCGACAACGACTTCATCTACACCGTTACACCGCACGGCGATGGGACGGTACCCATAGGCAGCGCCCGTCTGGATGGTGCGCACAACTACTATGTGGCCTGCGCGCACAGTGAACTGACCCGTGATCCATTGGTGGCAAACGCCGTCAGCGACATCCTGAAGACCGGTGCCACGCGCCGCCTGGCCCGCCGCTGGTCGGCTCGCAATCGGGCGACCGGACGCATTAGTGACTCGGCGCTGCGCCTCACCCATACGGAGAAGCTGGATCTCACCACCCTCGACGCGGATGCCAGGCGGGAGTTCATGCAGACGCTGAACGAACCGCCACCGCTGAGGTTGCGCACGCCCAGACGCTGAGACCATTGGTCCCTCACATCAGCTCGAGCTTTCTAATACATTGATTTCACAAGTCTAATACGGCTTGATTTCACCTCGACTTGATCTATCATGATGAATCCAGATGAATCATGATGAGGTCGTATGGGCGCTCTGCGTAAGTTCTCCTCTCAAGCTGAACCTGAAGTACTCGAAGCGCTGCAGGACCTGGCGACCCGCGAGGGGCGTCAATTCCAGGCTGTGCTCGGCGATGCGATGCGTGAGTACCTGGCTCACAAGCGTCAGGCTGCCCCACGGATAAACGTACTCGAGGCCTTCAAGGAAAGTCTCGAGGAGCGCGACGAGTTGTATCGGGCGCTGGCTAAGTGACGGAATACGTCTCAACCGCCGATGCGCTCTTTTTCCATAGGCAACTGATCGAGCGCTACGGGGGCGCGACCGGCATACGCGACCCTGGCGCGCTCGAATCAGCGCTGCATAGGCCGCAGACCGGTTATTACGACACGCTGATCCACGAGGCCGCCGCGTTGCTCGAAAGCCTCGTTCAAAACCATCCCTTCGTGGACGGCAACAAACGGGTGGCATTTGCCGTGGTCGATGTCTTTTTGCGAATCAACGGCTTTACGATTACCGCCGAGTCGAGGTCAATTTACGACTTCATGATCAAGCTCTTTGAGGAGCGGGTCTTCGATATGGAGCACCTGGTGCCGTGGTTGCAGGAAAACGTTCGGCCCCGAACGTAATTTCACCAAGCAAAGACGCCAGCTGCAACTTTCGCACTCCCGCCGTGTTTTGGAGGTGAACCCTCCACATCATCCAAGGAGTACGATCGTGAAAACCCAACTGGCGCGTCGCGTGATTGCCTCTGCTGCATCGGTCCTGATGGTCGGCGCCATGCTGACCGTGGCGACCTCTCCCACCTGGGCCGGCAGTGACTTGGTATCCCCGGTCAGCTTGACCGCAGCGCATCCGACACCGGCAGACGCGCAGCCCGCAGCGCCGGCGCCGCTGAACCGAGCAGACAGAGCGTGACCGCCCATCCGGCGCACAGCGCAATGACCGGCGCTGACACGGACATGGAGTAGATGCCCATGCCGGTCACCATCTGCCGCCCATCGAACAACAGCCAGGCACCCCCGGCGCCAGCCACGGCGCCGGCAAGCGCCAGCGCAACCGCCTCGACCACCACGGAGGCGGCCACCGGCAACGCCCGGTAGCCGATGGCGCGGAAGGTCGCGATCTCCAGGCTGCGCGAACTGACGACCGCGTTGAAGATATTGACTGAACCCAAGAGCGCCCCGATCGATATGATGGCGCCGACGAAGAAACTGAAGAAGTTCAGGTACCCCAGATACTGACCCGCTGTCCGAATGTAGTAATCGCTCTGCCTTTCGGCACCCACGGCCATCGCGGGGTTGGTGATCAGCCACTGCTTGAGCGGTTCGAACAGCGAAGGCCTTTCCAGCTTTACCAGCACGCTGCCGAAGGCACTGATGCCTTCACCCGACATGACGGTTAGCGCATCGGCAACCAGACCGTTCTCCATCACATCTCCGCCGGAGGAGAAGATTCCGACCACGGTCCAATTCCCACCCCGCATCAAAATGGGATCGCCTATCTTCAAGCCGTAAACGCTTTGCGCACTGCGGCCGATGAGGAGCTCATGCAGGCCCGGCTCGAACATGCGACCGGCAACGAGTCGAAAGTTCTGGCGCAAGGCAATACCCTCGGCTCCGATACCCTCGACGCTGATCGGCCGCCAAGAGGCGCCAGGCGGCGGGAGCACCCGGAAGCGGATTTCGGCATCTCCCAGGGTTTCACCCTTGGACCCCTTCGCCAGGCCCGGCGCGTTCAGAATGGTGCCGACCTGGCTCGGTAGGATGTTCGCGTTGAACTCCGAGGGAGACTTCGCTGCCATAATCATCACTCGCGAGGCGTCCCCGGTGGCGTCATACATTCGAATCAAACCCGCGCGATTGGCGAGCGTCGATGCCAGGACCCCCGTCACGCAGGCCATTCCAAGGACGATCACAATGGACGTGCCAACGCGCGCGCGCCATCCGGTCAGGTCCATCCGCATCAGAACTACGCCCTGCCGCCAGGTTGCCACGGCTACCGGCCCGCCAACACGTCAGCGACGTGCGTGCGCTTGAGTTTCAATAGCGGCAGCACCGAGCTTAGGAGCGCCAGCAGAATCGACGCAGCAATCGCCCAGGCGAGAACGACGGATGAGAGTGTCGGCGCCAGCAGCAGCGAGAGATTGTAGGAGAGTTTCCTCGCGGGTACCGTCATCAGAATGCCGGCCAGAGCGGTCCCGACCATGGCGCCCAGGACGCAGGGAAAGGCCGCCTCCAGGATCACCAGACGCCTGAGCCGCGACTCGCGGAATCCCAGCGTGTGCAGCACGGCGAACTCGGGCAAACGCTCATGCACCGAACGAGCAACTGCGTTGGCAACCAGAAACAGGACCATGAACAGTCCAGCGCCAGCCACGCCCAACATCACGCCAATCTGATTGATGTTCAGGCTGACCTGCGTCTGTCGGTCTGCTTTGACAGGAATGGAGTAGGTCGGCGTTGGGGAGTTGGCGAATCGCAGATCGATCGCCCGGCTGATCTCGGTCGCGCGCGCGGCGTCCTTGATCGAGATCCAGAAGATGTTCGCCTTGTTTCGCATTGGCAATGGGGCAGTATTGTCGAGGTACTTCTGGTTTCCCCAGATCATTCCCTGACCCCACTGCGGGTCTTCGGGTACCACGGCCTGCACCTGGAATTCATAGGTTGTGGACCCCTCTTCCCGCAACGTCGTCACGGGAAAGCTGTCGCCTGGCTTTAGGTCGAATTTTTTCGCCAGGTCCCGACTTACCAGCACGGAGGTCGGCGTCGAGAACAGCAGCTTCCACTGAGCCGGAGTGACGGGTGCATCAGGGCGGCTATCGCGCATTCCCTCATTCACCAGAACGATCCAATCTCCGGGGCCGCGCTGACTGCTGTTCACGTTGTTCAGAGAGCCGACAGCGGCGACACCATCGACACGTTCAATCTCCCCAGCCATCGCAATTGGCATGCCGTAAAACGGCTGGGGATAGTATCTCGGCAGCACGAATATCTGGTCCGGCCTGGCCGCGTTCAGCATCTGCATCTTTGCATCGTAGAGTCCGATCATCAATCCGAAGAGCATGAAGGCAGCGGTCGTCGCTCCCGCGGTGAGAAGGGTTGCCGACGGTTTGCGCCACAGGGCCGCCCACACCAGGACCAGGGATTTCACACCCGCGCACCCGGCGCGATCGCGAGACTTCCCTTGTCCAGATGCACCTGGCGGCTGGCGTATTCGGCCGCCCAGGGATCGTGCGTCACCATGGCGATGGTCTTGCCATGCCGGCGATTCAGCAGCTGCAGCAGCTCGAGGATGGATGCGGAGGCCTCGCGGTCCAGATCACCCGTGGGCTCATCGCAGATCAGGAGCGTCGGATCAGCCACGATGGCCCGCGCAATGGCAACCCGTTGCTGCTGGCCGCCCGACAGCTCCCCGGGCTTGTGCCTGGCGCGCTCCCGCAGGCCCACCAGATCCAGTGCAGCCGCGACACGCCGTCGCCGCTCGGCGGCCGACAGACGAGTCAGAAACAACGCCACTTCGACGTTGCGCTCCGCCGACAGCGCCGGCAGCAGGTAGTAGAACTGGAACACGAAACCCAGATGCTTGGCGCGCCAGTCCGCCAGCTGATTGGGCGACAGGTCATTCAGGTTCGCCCCATCGACAATGACCTCGCCGGCATCGGCCTTGTTCAGTCCACCCATGAGATTCAGCAGGGTCGTCTTACCGGAGCCGGAGGGGCCCATCAGCACCACGAACTCCCCCGCCTGCACCTGAAAGTCGACGTTGCGCAGAACCTCGACGCGCTGGTTGCCGCGTACATAGCCCTTGGTGACTCCGACTAACGATACGATTGCCGTCATGTCTCACATGCCTAGGTGGAGCGAAGCGCTTCCGCCACCGGCAATCTCGCAGCCCTGATGGCGGGCGCCAGTCCACCCACGATTGCCAGACCGATTGCCCACACCAGTCCGAGTGCCACCATCCTCCCCGAGACCTGCATGCGAAAGACGGTGCTGCCACTGAAGGACTGAGTTCCGTTGAAGAAGAGCCACGCCAGGGTCGCGCCGAGCAGTGCTCCGAGGAGCGACAAAAGGGCCGCCTCCAGCACTACCGACACCGCGATGGGCAGCGGTTCATAGCCGACGGCGCGCAACGTGGCGATCTCGATGGTGCGGCTCTCGACCGCCGAGTACATGATCTGTATGGAACCGAATACTGCGCCCATGGCCATCAGGCCGCCGACGAAGTACGCGAGGGTGGCGAGGAATTGGGTCACGCTGCCCGCAGTGCGCGCCAGATAATCCGAATGCCGCTCCACGCTGACCGCGAGCGCAGGATTCGTGGTGAGCCAGCGCTTGAACTCGGTGAAGGCCGCCGGATTTCTCAGCGCCACCAATACCGAGCCGAAGGCCGGAATGGCGGCGGCCGAGGTGACCGTATCGGCGTCCGCCATCAGCTCACTCTCCACCGCATTCCCGTGGTCGGTAAATTCACCCACGATGGGCCATTCTCCATTCGGCATGATCACAGTGCTGCCAACCTTGAGACCAAACACGGACTCCGCGCCCCGCCCGACAATGATTTCCTGGGCGCCGGTGCGAAACATCCGGCCCGAGACGATGGCGAAGCCCGGCCGGACAGCGGCGCCCTTCGGTCCGATTCCCTGCAGATACAAAGTCCCTTCGGCGAAGCCCTCCGCCGGTGGCAGCCACAGCGCGACCTCCGCACTGGCAAGTGGTCTGCCATCAGCCGCGACGGCAATTCCGGGTGCATTCAGGATGAGTGGGATGTCCGCGCGGGATAGCCCGTTGGACTCCGCAGTGGCCGACTCGGCCGCATGAACCAAGGCATGGCTGGCATCACCGCCGGCTTGAATCGCCCGTGCGATTCCCGCGGCGAGCGATAGCATGGCCAGCGTCACGCCGACGACGCAGGCCATTCCCGCAACGATGACCAATGCGGATCCGATCCGCTGTCGCAGACTCTTGAACCCTACGCGCGAGGCGACCCGCAGCTCGTTGAGCAGCATCATCGCGCTCGACCCGTAATGGCCGCGGCGACGTTGAGCCGCCGCAATCTCAACACCGGCAGCCCGGATCCGATCAACGCAATCAGCAGCGCCGCAATCAGGGCCCATTCCAGGGTCGCGAACGTCATCGTCGCACAGGGCACACC